>NZ_LLZH01000072.1:0-5193 GCF_001509495.1 Actinoplanes awajinensis subsp. mycoplanecinus
TCCGCACCCAAACTCCCCACGCAAACAGCCAACCCCGCAAGCGTGTGAAATTGCGGCGCGCTCCGCACCCAAACTCCCCACGCAAACAGCCAACCCCGCGAGCGTGTGAAGTTACGGCGCGCCCCGCACCCGAACTTCCCACGCACGACGCTGACCCGCCCCGGACCCGCGCGACACCGCCACCGCCCCGCCCCGGACCGCACCGCGCCTCCGTGCCCCGGCTGGCTCACAGGGGTGCATCCAGGCCGCTGACACACCCCCAGGAACCAGCCGGGCTCGGAAACCGCGGCACGGGCCCCGGGAGCCGGCGAACATCGCGCCCCCACCACTCCCCGCCGGCGCTGAGGGCTGCCTCCCGCGGCTCGAGGCAGCGACGGCCGGCCGGTCACCGATGGGGACGCCGCGGTCCGGGTCAGGGGTGGGCCGGGACCCGCAGCGCCAGGAGCGCGGCGTCGTCGCTGTGCCAGCCGTGGTGGTAGGCGCTCAGCGTCGCCGCCAGATGTTCCACGGTGCCGGCCGCGTCCAGGCCGTGACTGGCCGCCAGGGCCCGCGCCAGCGCCTCCTCGTCGAACATCGCCTTGCCCGGTTCCGGACCGCGCCGGTCGGCCCGCGCCTCGCACGCCCCGTCGGTGTAGAGCAGCATCAGGTCACCGGGCGCCATCCGGAACCGGACGTCCGTCACCCGGACCGTCTCGGCCACCCCGAGCAGCACCCCCGGCACACCCACCGGCTGCACCCGGCCGTCGGCCCGGCGGATCAGTGCCGGCGGATGCCCGGCCAGGCACAGCCGTCCGGCCAGCCCGGCCGCGGTGGCCCGGAACGTGGCCTGCACGGCGGTCAGGAAGCGGGGCGCCCGCTGGGCCAGCATCGCGGTGTTCAGCCGGCGCAGGACCGACGCCGGCGACAGGTGTTCCCCGGCGTCGGCGCGCAGCGTGTACCGGGCCAGCGCGGTCACCTTGGCGGCCTCGGTGCCCTTGCCGCACACGTCGCCGAGCACCGCGCTCCACCACGGGCCGCGGGCCTGGAACAGGTCGTAGAAGTCGCCGCCGACCGACGCGTCCCCGGTGGCGGTCAGGTAGCGCGCGGCGGCGTCCAGCCCGGGCGGCGGCAGCAGCACCGGAGGCAGCAGGCTCTCCTGCAGGCTGCGGGACAGCTCGCCGGTCCGGGCCAGCGCCTCCTGCGCGGTGTCCAGCGCGGTACGGGCGTTGGCCAGCGCGATCCGCAGGTTCACCTCGTTGGACACCGCCCGGGCCAGGATCGCCAGGGTCTCCAGCTCGTCGGTCCGCCACTGCCGTGGGTTGGTGTCGATCACGCACATGGTGCCGATCGCATGCCCGTCCGCCGTCATGATCGGGAAGCCGGCCCAGGCGCCGACGCCCCACGGCTCGATCGCCTGGTGTCCTTTCACCCGGGGGTCGTTGGCCGCGTCGTCGATGATGACCGGCCCGTCCATCCCGATCGGGAAGTAGCAGAAGCTCTCCCCGACACCGTTCTGCCAGGTCTCCCGCCCGGTGTAGGCCAGGTGCGGCACCGACTTCCAGTACGTGCGCTCGGTGCCGACGAAGGTGATCGCCGAGATGGCGCAGCCGGTCACCGAGACGGCGAGCCGGGTCAGGTCGTCGAACACCTGCTCCGGTGCGCTGCCGAACTGCCCGCTGGCAGCCAGCGCCGCGAGCCGATCAGGATCGGACAGCACGGCGGGCAACCCGTCGGCCCGCACACCCCTCGGATACTCCATCGCTCCCGCCACGTCGATCAGCCGCCTCCGCGGGTGTCCCGAACAATTGCCCACTACCCCGGATCGGCCCGGGAAATGCCGTGATCTCGGCGTACCGGCCCGGCGGTAGGGTCCGTCAGTATGGAGGACGGCTACCAGGCCCGCCTGTCGCCGCGATGGCGCCGGGCCCTGCTCCTGCTGGGCGCGGTCCTGGTGGCGCCGGCTCTCTGGCTGGACACCGCCGGGTTGCCGCCGGTCCCCGGCCGGGTCCTCGCCGTGACGCTGGCCGCCGGGCAGGTCGCCCTGCTCGGGTGGCTGGACCGTGCGCCCCGGCGGGTGACCGCGGCGGTGCTGGCCGGCAGCGCGGCCCTGCAGCTGCTGGTGCCGTCGCTCGGGCCGGGGCTGGTCTTCGTGGTGCTGTGCACCTACGCCTGGGCGCGGCCCGCGCGGGAGAGCCGGTGGGCGCTGGCCGCGACGGTGCTCGCGGTCTGCGGGCCGGCCCTGCTGCAGGGCCGGTGGGCGCCGGCCGGGGCCTGGCTCGCGGCGTCGCTGCTGGCCTGGAGCTGGGGCGCGCTGGGCCGGGCCCGCAGCGCCCGGCACGAGGCCGAGCAGCGCCAGGCCGTCCTGGAGGAGCGCGCCCGGATCGCCCGGGAGCTGCACGACGTGCTGTCCCACACGGTGTCGGTGATGGTGATCCAGGCCGCGGCCGCGGACGACGTCTTCGACATCGATCCGGGAAAGGCCCGCGAGGCGATCCGGCGCACCGAGGCTGCCGGCCGCGAGGCCCTGGCCGAGTTGCGGTCTTTTCTCCGTACGGTACGAGCCGACGCCCCGAGCCCCCCACCCCGGCCGGGCCCGACCGATCCGGGGCAGTTCGACGCCCCGCCGCAGCCGACCCTGGCCGATCTCGACCGGCTGGTCGGGACGTTCACCGCGGCCGGCCTCCCGGTGACGCTGCGCCGCGACGGTGCCGCCGAGCCACCGGCCGGGGTGCAACTGAGCGCCTACCGGATCGTGCAGGAGGCGCTGACCAACACGCTCCGGCACGCCGCCGCGCGGCAGGCGGACGTCCTGGTCCGGGTCACCGCCTCGGAGGCGACGGTCGAGGTGCGCGACGACGGCCGGGGCGGTTCCCCGCACGGCACCGGCAACGGCATCCGCGGGATGCGGGAACGTGCGGTCCTGCTCGGCGGCACGCTCACCGCCGCACCGGACCCCGCCACCGGCGGCTTCCTGGTCCGAGCCCACCTACCCTGGCAACCCTCGACGGGGAGGCGGGTATGAGCGTACGAGTGCTGATCGTTGACGATCAGGCGCTGGTCAGGGTCGGTTTTCGCATGATCATTGAGGCGCGGGAGGACCTCGAGGTGGTCGGTGAGGCCGGCGACGGCGAGCAGGCTCTCCGACTCGCGGCGCAGAGCCGGCCGGATGTCGTGCTGATGGACGTACGCATGCCTGGAATGGACGGGCTGACCGCGACCGCCCGGCTCACCGCAACCCCGGACGCGCCTCGGGTGATCATGCTGACCACCTATGACCTGGACGAATCGCTCTACGCCGCGTTGCGGGCCGGGGCGAGCGGCTTCCTGCTCAAGGACGTCCGCCCGGGTGATCTGGCCGAGGCGATCCGGGTGGTGGCCCGCGGTGAGGCGCTGCTCGCCCCGACCGCGACCCGACGGCTGCTGGACCGTTTCGTGGCCGCCGACCTGAGTCCGCCCGGCGCGGACGCCCGGCTGGACCGGCTCACCGGCCGCGAGCGCGAGGTCCTGGAGCTGCTGGCCCGGGGCGCCTCGAACGCCGAGATCGCGACGCGGATGACCGTCACCGAGGCGACCGTGAAGACCCACGTCTCCGCCGTCCTGCGCAAACTCGACGTCCGCGACCGGGTCCAGGCCGTCGTCCTCGCCTACGACCTGGGAGTGGTCCGCCCCCGCCCGTCCTGAGAAAGCCCGCCCCGGCTGAGGAAGCCCGCCCCGGCTGAGGAAGCCGCCCTCCCCAGAAACCCACTCCTCCGGACAGCCCGCCCTCATCCTGAAGTCGTAGAGCGAAGACCCCTCCACAGCCTGAGGAATCGACCGCCGGGAATTCCTACGGTCAGGGCATGACGAAGAAGACCGTTGTCACCCTGGTCCTGGCCACCCTCGCGGCAAGCGTGCTCTTCGCGCTGCTCACCCTGGTGCTGCACGACCAGATCCTCGCCTACCAGCGACTTCACCACCCCGGCGCCGACCCCGCCGGATTGGCTCGGACGTTGTGGAGCCGCCCGGCCACCGTGCTCTGCGTCGCCCTGCTCTACCTCCGGATCCTCCGGCGGTTACGGACCGGTGATCCTCGGGCCCTGCGCCGGATCCGGATCATCTCGGCACTGGGCGTGCCGGTGATCGGCTGGCTGCTGGTCACCGCGGAGTATCCGGCGTGGCTGCGCGCCGTCCAGGCCGTCCAACTGGTCACCCTGATCGCCCTCGCGGTCACGGTCAACTCCCGGACGGTCCGGTCCGCCTTCGACGCGCCGGTCCCGGTCGACACCCGCCCCCGCCACCGCGGCGCCGCCTGGACGCTGGTCCTGCTCGCCCCGCTGATCGCCGAACTGTCGCTGGGCACCGTGCCGCTGCGCCAGGCCTGGGTCGTACTGATCTTCCTGCCCATCTACGGCGGCGGCGCGCTGCTGATCCGGGAGGTGACACACCGGATCGGTGGCGGGTTTCCCAGCCTGCTGCTGTTCGGGGCCGCCTACGGCGTGATCGAGGAGGGCCTGGTGCTGCAGGGCCTGACCAGCCCTCATCTGTACGGCGCCGCCGACTGGGCCCCGCGCCTGTTCGGCCTGAACACCGCCTACGCCGAGCTGAACCTGGCCTACCACCCGGTATTCAGCATCACCGTCCCGATCGTCCTGACCGAGTTGATCTTCGCGGGCCACGGCCACCGGCCCTACCTGCGCCGCGGCGGCCTGATCATCACCGGCGTCGTCACCGCGCTCGGCGCCCTGCTGCTGCGGCTCGCGATCCCACCGGTCGAGGACCCGAACTACACCCTGCCGCCCCTCGCGGCCGTCTTTTTCCTGACGGCAGCGTCGCTCCTCACCACCGCCGCCTATTTTGTACGACCAAAGCCCACCCGCCCCGCGACACCCGCCCACCCGGCCCCCGGGCGCAGCCGCACCGCACCGGCCCCGGCCCTCCCCCGAAGTCCCGGCCAGCGCGAGGCAGCGGGTCACCAGCAGCAGCAGGCGGCGGCTGGGCCCCAGAGGTGCCTCAAAGCCCCCGAGACACCCCCGACAGCCAGCCAACACGAGCCGGCTGGACCCCAGAGGTGCCTCAACGCGCCCGAGACACCCCCGACAGCCAGCCGGCCGCCCTCACCCGCCGTGGTCGCCGGGTGGAGTGGCGGGGGCGCGTTCTCCCTCCCCCCCGTGAGCTTTCCCTTTTGCCGGGGCTGGAACGCCTTCTTTCCCCCCCCCCCCCCCGCGCGCGTTCCCA
>NZ_LLZH01000073.1:0-5135 GCF_001509495.1 Actinoplanes awajinensis subsp. mycoplanecinus
TATCTCATGCCTTATCTAGACACGAGACCCAAACCAATGTGAATCACTCGAAACGGCGATATGGACTCCAGAGTGACCCTGACCAGCAAAGGTCAGTAAGCGTCATCCGGTGCCTGGGCTAGGTGACGCTTCGGCATGCCGCGGCGCGGAACCGTGTCCACGCCCATCGATGATCGTTGTGGCGGTCATGGCGGACCGAGCAGAAACGATCGATGTGTTGGCGGAATTTCGCGAGCAGCTCTACCAGTGCATGGCCAAGCGGGCGGACGCCCTGTTCGAGTTGACCGAGGCGCTGCTATGCAGCGACGGGCCGGTCAAGACACTGGTCGGGTTGTCGCTTGCCCGGAGCACCGCCGTGGCCACGGCGCCATGTATGACGCGCTCAACCACGGCCGTATCGACGTGGAATCGCTGCGCCGGTCCCTGTCCGGCTCGCCATTGCCGCGGGCGCCGGACGGCCGCCTGGTGCTGGCCGTAGACGTCTCGCCATGGTGACGCCCGGACGGGGAACTGCAGTCCGCAGCGCTCGTTCTGCCACACCTACGGCTGCGGCAAGGACGAGCACCGGATGATCCCGGGCGGGCCATACTCGATCGTCGCCGCCCTGGAGACCGGCCGCAGTTCGTGGACCGCCTTGCTCGACGCGGTCCGGCTGCCGCCGGGGGCGGACGTCACCGCACTCACGTCCGCCCAGATCCGGCAGCTCGTCGAGCGCCTCACCTGCGCAGGGCAGTGGCAGCCCGGAGACCGCGACATCCTGATCGTGCTGGACGCCGGCTACGAGGCCCCGCGCATCGCCTGGCTGCTGCGCGACCTGCCGATCGAAATCCTCGGCCGAATGCGCTCCGACCGGGTGCTACGCCGAGCTACCCCGCCACGGGTCTACAACTTCGAAGGCGGTCGCCCGGCCAAGCACGGCAGCGGGTTCGTCTTCGGCGACCCCGCCACCTGGGACGTCGAACACGCGGTCACGCACACCGACACCCACCTCTACGGCAAGGTGAAGGCGCAGGCCTGGGACCGGCTGCATCCGCGGCTGACTCGCCGAGCGGCCTGGGTCGACCACGACGAGCCGTTGCCTATTATCGCGGGTACGGTCATCCGGCTCACCGTCGACCACCTGCCCAGTCGCGGCGAGCCGAAGCCGCCCTGGCTGTGGTGGTCCAAGACCGACGCCACCACGGATGATGTCGACCAGTGCTGGCAGGCTTTTCTGCGCCGCTTTGACATTGAACACACCTTCCGTCTGCTGAACAGACGCTGGGCTGGACCGCTCCGCAGCTCCGCGAACCGGATGCAGCCGACCGGTGGACCTGGCTGATCCTGGCCGCGCATACTCAGCTGCGTCTCGCCCGGCCCCTGGCGCAGGACCTGCGCCGACCCTGGGAACGCCCGCTGACCCCGGAACGGCTCACCCCGGCGCTCAGTGGCTGTCTTTGAACCTGTTTCCGCAGTTGGTGCGCGTTCCGGATGACGTACCGCGGTTGAAGGCGTTCGGTCAGAGTGTGGGGGTCCTGCCTCAGTGCAGACAAAGGCAGAAGGGATGACCCGCCGGGTCCAGGAGGACCCGGAAGGAGGTGCCCGGCTGGGTCGGAGGTTTGGTCGCACCGAGATCGATGACCGCCGCCTCGGCAGCATCGAGGTCATCGACGAGCATGTCGAGGTGCATCTGCTGGGGCCGCTCCTGGCCCGGCCAGGTCGGCGGTGTGTAACCAACCACCTGGTGGAAGGAGATGCACTGGCCGTTCTCAGCGCACACCGAAGCCCGGTCGCCGGAGACGTCGATCTTCCAATCCAGCATCGCGCCGTAGAACCTGGCGAGCACGCCAGGATCGGGACAGTCGATAGCGATGAGGGGCATGCGAGCGATGGCCATGCTGGCCACGATATCGACGGCTATCCGCTCAGCAGACGGCATCTTCGGCACAGTCGATCGACACGGCATGATGGCCGCCATGGCCCACGACGTAGCGCGCCACGGTGAAATCGATTCGGTCAGAGCGGGCAGGCTGCAGAATCTGGCCGATGGGTACTACGAACGTGCGACGCGCAGCTTGGGTGTGCGGCTCGTCGACGGTCAGATGGTCAAGCTGTACGCGATTGAGGCCCCTGAACGGCGTGTCGGCGCAGCTCAGCAGCAGTCCGCGTTGGACCTGTTTGCGCAGATCCGCTACCGGCCCCGACAGCCCCCACCTGAGCCGTGCGCGGTGTCCCCGCACCCCTCGCCGACTTTGCGACCGAACCGTGAGCTGGGAGGGCGCAGCCCTCGCGGCGGTTATCCTCGCGGCATGGACGGACGATTCCGGCCGAAGTAGGTCGTCGGCGGCGTTCCGCATCTCGCCGAGGTCGCCGTCCGGGCTGAGCAATCGGCGCACGACGAGGTGGCCGTTTCTGATCAGGTACTACTGATAGACCTTCACGGTCCAGGAGCAGTCGACCCAGGTGCTGACCCGGAAGTTGCCCTTCGTGCCACCCGCGTGCCCGCGCAGCGTCACCGCGCCGCGGGCCTTGGGCGACGTCGCCGCCTCGAACGAGTACGGCTTGGCCTGCCAAAATAAATACATAAAGCCGCCGGACGAGCCGGTGCAGGCGTACGTCACGGTCGCCTTGTAGTCCTTCGCCGGGGTGACCGCCGGGCTCTGCCAGCTGCCGACGCCGCGATACGTCCTGAACAGCTTCCACGTCTTCGCAGCGTGCACCACCGCCCCCGGCCGCCCGGCCGCCACCGCGGGGCCGGGCACCACCGCCGTCGCCAGCAGGACGGATGCCGCGGTCAGGAGAAGTCGGATCTGCATCAAGGTCCTTCGAGAGGCGGCCGGGCTGAACCGCCCCATCGGCCCGGGCGGGCCCGCCCCTGCCTATCGGCCCGGGCGGGCCCGCACCTGAGAAGACTCCCGGTCACGGACAGCCGGTGACCTGCTCCTGCTCGGTCCACTTCATGACGTCCAGCCGCTGCGGTTTGGCGCCGGGGTTCCAGCGCGCCGCCCAGACAACGGTGCTGCGACCGTCGGTGCCGCTGGTGAACGCCTGCTCGTCGGCGAAGCCTACGCACCCGCTCAGCTGCAGGTTCTGCCAATTGCGCACGATCACGGCGAGCCTGGCCGGGTTGTCCGCCGGGGTGCCGCCCCGAAAGACCTCCAGTTGGCCGGGCTGGGTGGCCGCGCCCTCCCCCGTGGTGCAGCGCATCGTGACGAAGTGGTCTTCCGTGCCGTCCCGGTCGATGTCGTAGTCGACGACCTTGCCGACCACCTCGACGGTGTCGTTCGCGCAGTTCAGGTCACGGCCGGCGACACGGGGCCAGTCGGGGGCCGCATCGTCGCAACCGGTCATGGTGAGGGCCGCGATGACGGCGGTGGTCAGGACGCTCGATCGAAGGCGCATGTGAACTCTCCGTTCCTGGGAATCCAGCCCTGCGCCCCCACCACACCAAGATCACCCGGTTGTCCGAAACGTTGTCCAGGCTGGACAACGCCGTTCCGGCCAACTCTGTCCGCACCGCGACATTCCGGGTACCGGAACCGGCTGGCCACGATGTGATGAGGGTGAATCCCGCCGGCAGAGTGGAGGCGGCCCGATGCCCCGGCCCGAGCGTCCCGTCGACCCGTCCGCGGGGCCCGTCCAGCAGTTCGCCGCGGACCTGCGCAAGCTGCGCGTCGAGGCGGGCAACCCGCCGTACCGGGAAATGGCGAAACACGCCCACGCCTCCAAGGCGAGCCTGTCGGCCGCCGCGAGCGGCCATCGCCTGCCGACTTGGGAGGTCACCCAGGGGTACGTGCAGGCGTGCGGCGGCCCGGTCGAGGCCTGGCACGATCGCTGGCTGACGGTCCGCGCCCAGGTCGGCCCGCCGCTCGACCCCGGCCTACCGGCCGACTCCGCGCCGGCCGGCTCCGGTTTGCCGGCCGACGCCAGGTCATCGGTCGGCTCCGGGACGCCGGCCGCGCGCCGGGGCCGCTGGGCGGTGCTGGTCGGCGCCGTCGCCGCGGCGCTGCTCCTGGCCGGGGCGCTGACCCTGTGGGGTGTCACCCGCGGCCCGGCCGGCACCGACGCCACGCCGCTGCGGCCGGACCCGGAAGCGCTGGTCGCCTCGACGTCACCGCAGCCGACCGCCCGGTTCCCCGGCTCGGGCGGCGAGGCGGTCCAGGACGACGCCGACCCGAAGAAGAGCGGCTGCGCCGACGACCCGGCCAGCATCCGCGAGCTGGACCGCGTGCAGGTGAACACGCTCAACGAGAACCTGCTCGGGGTGGCCGTGCTGCGCCACGCGCCACAGTGCCACGCGTCCTGGGGCCGGTTCGAGCCGAGCGACCGCCTGACGTTCCTGTCCGGCCCGGTCCGGATCACCATCACCGCGCACCGCCCGGCGACCGGCACGGTCGGCACCGCCTACACGACGGCCTTCGACGGCCAGCCGGTCTTCGGCAACATCCTGCTCGACACCACCGGCTGCGTCGAGGTCACCGTCCGGGTGGACGCCCCCGACGGCGGCGGCGAATCCACCACCCACTGCAAACGCGGACCGCAGTAACGCCGCCCCCCAGGCCGACCGGAGAACACGACACGGTGTGGGTGCTTTCAGATGGGTGGCATTGCTGGTCGGGGCTTGCGGACACGGGATACCTGTCCGCTCGGCGAGCGCTGATGGTGCCCAAACCGTCCGCGAGACCACCGTGCCGTCTCGCCGGCCCGGGTCGGCGAGCCCTGACGGTAGCTAACCGGGCCGCACAGCGACCATGCGCACTCGCCCAGCCGGCCCTCACGGCGGCCAATCGGACGCGATACGGCCGCCAGGGCCAGCTGAACCACCCCCGGCTGGTCCTGGCGGCCGTTATCGGGGCGCAAAAGGGCTACCAGACCCAGCCGAACCCGCCGAGCTGGCCCTGGCGGCCGTTATCAGGGGGTGCATAAGGGCTGCCAGACCCAGCTGAACCCGCCCGGCTGGTCGTGATGGCCGTTATCACGGTGGATAACGGCGGGCGCTGGGAGCCAGCCGGGCCGTGACGTGTGGCTCCACTGCCGTTACCTCTCCGTGTGCTTTTGCAAGCACACGGTTGGTAGTCCTGCCTTGCGGCGGGACGGTCCCGGTCTGACCGGCGGGTGCCGTGCCGGGTTGACGTTTCACGGCCACCTGCCCGCGT
>NZ_LLZH01000074.1:0-4738 GCF_001509495.1 Actinoplanes awajinensis subsp. mycoplanecinus
CACCCCAGCACCGGCCACATACAACTCACCCGCCACACCCACCGGAACCGGCTGCAAACCCGCATCCAACACATACGCCCGCGCACCATCCACCGGCCGCCCGATCGGCGGCACCTCGTCCAGGCGGTCCACGTGGCATGTGGTGGCGTGCACGGTCGTCTCCGTGGGGCCGTAGATGTTGACCGCGCGGCACTCCGGGAGCAACTCCTTCAGGCCCACGACGAGCGCTTGCGACAGGGCCTCCCCGCCGAACACGAGCCGGCGCAGCCGCAGGCCGGACGCCAGACCGGTGTCCTCGCGGCACACCTGCAGCAACTGCTCGAAGGCCGACGGTGTCTGGGACAGCACGGTCACGCCCTCGCGCACCAGCAGCCGTGCCAGGGCCCGCGGCGATCGACTGACCTCGTAGGACACCACCACGAGGCGGCCGCCGTGCAGCAGGGGCCCCCACAGCTCCCAGACCGAGAAGTCGAACGCATAGGAGTGGAACAACGCCCACACATCGTCGGCGCTGAACCCGAACCAATGATCCGTTCCGCCGCTGAAGAGACGCACCACGTTGCGGTGCGAGACCACAACACCCTTGGGTACGCCCGTCGAGCCGGAGGTGTACAGCACATAAGCCGGGCTCGCCGGGGTCAGCGGACTCAGCCGGTCGGCTGCGGCTAGGTCCTCCGCCGCGCATCCGGCCAGCTCGGAGACGAGATGAGGGTCATCGAGCGCCACCAGGGAGGCGGCCGATCCCTTCGGCAGGGTCCCCGCCACCGTCGACGACGTCAGCACTAGGCCCGAGCCGGCGTCCTCCACCATGAAGCCGAGCCGCTCGGCTGGATAGTCCGGATCCACCGGAAGGTAGGCGCCGCCCGCTTTCAGCACGCCCACGATCGCCACCACGAGCTCGAGCGATCGGGGCAACGCCAGGGCCACCACACACTCCGGGCCGACCCCACGACCGCGCAGCCACCACGCCAGCCGGTTGGCCCTGCTGTTCAGCTCCCGGTACGTCAGCTCGACGTCATCGAAGGCCACCGCCACCGCGTCCGGTGACCGCAGCACCTGAGCCTCGAACAGCTCTACCAGGGACACCCGCGGCACGCCACGGCTCAGCCGACGCTCACTCATCGTCTTCCTCCTCTGCCCCGAGCCCGAGTAGTTGTCGCCGTTCGTCCGGGCTGAGAATGTCGACTTGGTCGATCCGGATACCGGGATCCACGGCCGCGGCCGCCAGCACCCGGTGCAGGCGCTCGGCCAGCAAGTGGACGCTCGCAGGGTCGAACAGGTCAGTGCTGAATTCGACGGTTCCGTAGATTCCGGCCGGGACCCCCGCGCCGCCTCTGTCCTCGGCAAGGTTGAAGAACAGGTCGAACTTGGCGGTGTTCGTGCCCACCAGGGGGACGGTCACCGCCAGGTCCGGGAGCTGGAACACTCCCGCGGGGGTGTTCTGCAGCGCGAGCATGACCTGGAACAGCGGGTGATGCGCCAGCGACCGTGCCGGGTTCAGCACCTCGACCAGGTAGTCGAAGGGGACGTCCTGGTGCGAGTACGCGGCGAGGTCGACGTCGCGTACCCGCTCGAGCAGCTCGCGGAACGACGGGTTGCCACCGACCTCGGTGCGCAGCACCAGGGTGTTGACGAAGAACCCGACGAGATCGTCGAGGGCCTCGTCCGTACGGCCGGCGATCGGGCTGCCGATCGGGATGTCGTGTCCGCCGCCGAGGCGGGCCAGCAGAGTCGCCAGGCCGGCCTGCAGGACCATGAAAAGGCTGGTTCCGCTCTCGCGGGCCAGGTTGACCAGACCCTGGTGCAACTCGGCGTCCCACTGGAAGCGGACCATGTCACCCCGGTACGTCGCCACCGTGGGATGCGGCCGGTCGGCCGGCAGGGTGATGCGCTCCGGCAGGTCATGCAGCGTCCGGGTCCAGTAGTCCAGCTGCCCCGCGAGCACACTGTTCGGGTCGTTCCGGTCGCCGAGCAGCGTGTTCTGCCACAGGGTGTAGTCGGCGTACTGGACGGGCAACGGTGCCCAGCCGGGCTCTCGGCCCTCCGCACGAGCGGCATAGGCGGTCATCAGATCCCGCGACAACGGTGCCAGGGACCACCCGTCACCGGCGATGTGGTGCAGGACCAGCATCAGCACGTGGTCGCCGGCGGGCACCCCATCCCGGGCCACCTCGTAGAGGGAGGCCCGCAGCGGTATCTGCGCGCTCAGATCGAAACTCTGCCGGGCAGCCGCGCTGAGCACGTCGTCCAGGTCCTCCTGTTCGACTCGCTGTCGGTGCAACTCGACGTGTGCGAGCTCGTCGTGCAGCACCTGCTGGCGGGGAAGGCCACCGGTCTCGGGGAACACCGTCCGCAGGCTCTCGTGCCGGTCGACCACGTCCTGTACGGCGCTCTGCAGTGCCGCCAGGTCGAGACGGCCGGACAGCTGCAACGCGAGCGGGACGTTGTACGTCGGGCTCGGGCCTTCCAACCGGTGCAGGAACCACAGCCGGCGCTGGGCGAACGACAACGGCACCGGGTCGGGCCGGGTCGCCGGCGTCAGCGCCGGGCGCACCTCGCGGTCCTCGTGCAGCCGTTGCGCGAGACCACCGACCGTCGGCGACTCGAACAGGGTCCGGATGGCCAGCTCCACGCCAAGCACGGATCGGAGGCGGCTGATCAGCCGGGTCGCCAGCAGCGAGTGGCCGCCGAGGTCGAAGAAGCTGTCGTCGACGCCGACGTATGGCACGCCCAGCACCTCGGCGAAAAGGCCGCTCAGGATCTCCTCCCGCGGCGAGCGCGGCGCGCGGCCGACCGGCCCCGCCTCCACCTCCGGAGCGGGCAGCGCCCGACGATCCAGCTTGCCGTTGGGCGTCAACGGAAGGTCGTCGACCTGCACGAACACCGACGGCACCATGTAGTCCGGTAGGCGCTGGCCCATCTGCCGGCGTACGGCTGCCATGTTCACCGTCGCACCCGCGGCGGGAACCACGTAACCGACCAGCCGGCGGTCGCCGGGCACGTCCTCGCGCACCGCCACCGCGGCTCGCGCCACCGACGGGCACTCCGCCAAAGCGGCTTCGACCTCGCCCAGCTCGATCCGGAAGCCACGGACCTTCACCTGGTCGTCGGCGCGGCCGACGAACTCCAGCACCCCGTCGGCGCGCCATCGCACCAGGTCGCCGGTGCGATACATGCGACTGCCGTCACCGGCGAACGGGTCCGCGACGAACCGATGTCCCGTCAGGCCGGGCCTGCCCAGATAGCCGCGGGCCAGGCCGAGACCGGACACGTACAGCTCGCCGGCCACTCCGGCCGGGACCGGCTGGAGCATGGCGTCCAGGACGTACGCCCGGGAGTTGTCCACCGGCCGGCCGATCGGCGGGGTACCGGTGCCCGACAGCGCCTCGCTGAACGAGGCAGCGATCGTCACCTCGGTGGGCCCGTAGCCGTTGATCAGGCGACGGCCGGGGGCCCAGCGGCCGACGAGCTCGCCGTTGCTCGCTTCGCCACCCACGATCATGGTGCGGTAGCCGGGTATGTCGTCCGGCGCCATCGTCGCGAGGACGGTGGGCAGCATGACGCCGTGGGTTACGCCGTGGCGGTTGATGAACGCGGCCAGGTCCTCGCCCGCCAGGCGCACCGGCGGTGCCACGACCAAGGTGGCGCCGGCCGCGAACGCCATGAGGATCTCCATGACGGCGACGTCGAAGCTTGGCGAGGCGAGCTGCAGGACCCGGCTGGCCGGCTCGATCCGGAAGTGGTCCACCTGCATGGCCGCCAGGCTCGGCACTCCGGCGTGCGGCACGACGACGCCCTTGGGAGTTCCGGTCGATCCGGACGTGTAGATCACGTACGCCGGATGCGCCGGCCGCAGGGGCTCGGCCCGGTCGGCCTGTTCCAGGTCGGTGCCGGTGCTCTGCCGCAGTTGCGCGGCGACCGCCGGGCTGTCGATCACCAGCGACGACACCGCTGTGCCTTCCGGAAGCACTCCGACCGAGTCCGAGCGAGTCAGCACGAGGCCGGCGTGAGCGTCGGACAGCATGAACGCGATGCGTTCCGCCGGATAGCCGGGGTCGATCGGCAGATAGGCCGCTCCGGCTTTCAGCACCGCCAGCGCGGCGACGATGAGGTCGGCCGACCGCGGCAGCGCGAGCCCGACGATCGTCTCCGGGCCGGCACCCTGGCCGATCAGCCATCGGGCCACCTGGTTCGCCCGCGTGTTCACCTGCTCGTAGGTGAGCGAGCCGTTGTCGTCCACCACCGCGATCGCTGTGGGCGTATGGCGCGCCTGTGCTTCGAAGACGTCCGGGAAGAACACCGCTCCGGTCTGCCTCGGGGCGCCTCGTCCCTGTTCCAGCAGCAGGCGTCGCTCGCCCTCGCCGAGGATGTCGATGTCCTCCAGGGCCGTGGCGGGCGCCGCGATCACGGCGGTGAGGATCAGCCGCAGACGGTCGACGAGCGACCGCACGGTGCGGTGATCGAACAGGTCACTGCGGTACTCGACGAATCCGTGCACGCCGGCGTCAGCGCCGTGCTCGCCCTTCACCTCGGTGACGTAGATGCCGAGGTCGAAGCGCGATGTGCCGGTCTTCGCCTCCCGATAGCCGAGCTGGAGGCCGGGAAGATCGATGCCGCCGTCACGTGTGGCGTTCTGCACGGCGAGCATGACCTGGAACAGCGGGTGATGCGCCAGCGACCGTGCCGGGTTCAGCACCTCCACCAGATACTCGAACGGCACATCCTGCTGCGCGTACGC
>NZ_LLZH01000075.1:0-848 GCF_001509495.1 Actinoplanes awajinensis subsp. mycoplanecinus
CTCAGCAACGTCGCCAGACCAGCCTGCAACACCATGAACAAACTCGTCCCGGTCGACCGCGCCAACTCGACCAGACCCCGATGCAACTCCGCATCCCACTGGAAGCCGAGCACGTCGCCTTCGTACGAGGCGATCGCCGGGTACGGCCGGTCCACCGGCAGGGTGATCTGTTCCGGGAGACCCCTCAGCGTTCGGGCCCAGTAGCCGATCTCGGAGGCGAACAGGCTGTCGGGATCGTCCTTGTCGCCCAGCAACTCGTTCTGCCACAACGTGTAATCCGCGTACTGCACCGGCAACGGCGCCCAACCCGGCTCCCGGCCCCGCACCCGCGCCGCGTACGCGGTGCCGAGGTCACGCGACAGCGGTGCCAGCGACCAGCCGTCGCCCGCGATGTGGTGCAACACCAGCAGAAGCACGTGCTCGTCCGTACGCGTCCCGCCGTCCGTCACCACGAGCAGCGACGCCCGCAACGGCATCTCGACGCCGAGATCGAACGCGAACCGCGCCTCGCGGCCTACCTCCTCGTCCAGCCGGTCGCGATCGACGTCACGCACGTGCAGCTCAATCCGGGCCTCGTCGGCGTTCAGCACCCGCTGGGTGGGGACACCGTCGACCTCGGGGAAGGATGTGCGCAGCGTTTCGTGCCGGTCGACGACGTCGTGGAGGGCCGCTTGCAGCGCGTGAACGTCGAGCTCCCCGGTCAGGTGCAGAGCCATCGGCATGTTGTACGTCGCGCTGGGTCCTTCGAGCCGGTGCAGGAACCAGAGCCGGCGCTGCGCGAACGACAACGGCAACACCTCAGGACGCACGGCCGCACGCAACGCCGCACGCACCTGCCGACCCTCATC
>NZ_LLZH01000076.1:0-4517 GCF_001509495.1 Actinoplanes awajinensis subsp. mycoplanecinus
GACCGCTGGTTCCCGAGTTCGAAACTGTGCTCGGCCTGCGGTGTTCTCGCCGAGCAGATGCCGTTGGACGTGCGCGAGTGGACCTGCCGATGCGGTGTGATGCATGACCGGGACCTGAACGCGGCCCGCAATATTCTCGCGGAGGGGCTCTCCGTGATCGCCTGTGGAGGCGGTGTAAGACCTCAACGAGGATCCTCTCGGACGAGGCAGTCGTCGGTGAAGCAGGAACCCCCTGGGGCGACCCAGGGACTCCCCGTCCTTTAGGGCGAGGAGGACTGTCAAGCCGGGATCAGCTTCCGCTCCCGGTCGGCGAGGCGCTCGCGGGCCAGGTCGTCGGCGATCCGGTAGAGCGGCCGGGTCTGCACCGCCGCGCGGTCGAGCAGCTCGGTGATGTTGCCGCGGACCCGGTCGCCGACCTGGGCGAACAGCCAGTCGACGAGCTCCTCGACACTGGCGCCGACCGGCGCGGCGCCGAGCAGCAGCAGCCCGGTGACGGCGGCGCCGCCGCAGTTGACCACGATGCCGGGCAGCACCGGGACGCCGCGCAGCGCCAGCACGTCGCAGGCCGGGGGAGTGCAGGCCAGGTTGCCGCCCTCGACCACGATGGCGGCCCGGACCCGGTCGACGTTGTCCGTCGTGATCGCGTCGCCGCCGGCCGCGAGGACCAGGACGTCGGCGGCCACGTCCAGCCAGGCGTCCGCGGTGTCCGCGCAGGTCACGCCGGGGCTGATGGCGCCGCGGTCGATCGTGCCGTATTCGTCGGTGGCCCGCAGCAGCGCGTCCACGTCCAGCCCGCCGGGGTCGGCGATCGTGCCGTGCCGGTCGGCGACGGCGACCACCGTGAAGCCGCGGCCGCGCAACCCGGTCGCGACGGCCCGGCCGACGGTGCCGAAACCTTGAATGGCGACGGTACGGCAGACCGCGTCCAGCCCGAGCTGCTCCGCGGCGGCGGTCACCGCCTCGCACACGCCGAACCCGGTGATCTCGTGGCACTTGTCCCAGAGCTCGCTCCAGCTGCACGGCAGGTCCACCGGGCTGTCGCGTTGCATGTCGAAGTGCGCGGCCTCGAAGAAGTAGTCCCGGTCGCGGTAGGAGATGCCCTGGTCGCAGCCGAGGTAGACGCCGTTGCGCAGCAGTGGCGCGACGGCCTGGCCGAACGCGGTGAGCTGACGGTCGCGTTCCGGGCCGGACGGCAGCCCGCAGACGATGCCGGCCTTGGCGCCACCGATCGGCAGCCCGGCGAGGGCCAGCTTCAGCGTCATCGCCTCGGCGAGCCCGGCCACCTCCTGCAGGTCGACCTGGGGGGTCATCCGGGTGCCGCCCATGGCCCGCCCGTCGACGAAGTCGTTGACCACGACGAACCCGCGGAATTCCGAGTCGGGGTCGCTTACCTGGATTCGCACTTCCATGCCCATGACGATTCCTCCGGTAGACGAAGACGTGTTCCTGCACCGGCGGTCAGCCGGCAAGAACCTACACAGGATCTGTCGAATGGCGGGGGTGAAGTCGGTGTAATAGCAACGTGGATCGCATTGTCGTCGCCATTATTCGCTCATGCGAAACGCTCGCCGCGCCGAGACGAGTTAAGCATGGTCGATGTCTTGCTGCAACCGGCCCGGACCTCGGCAGAATCGTGATCATGCTGCCGGGAAGCGAAATTCTGACGGAGTGTAGAAGTGTCAAAATCTTGCTTTCCTATGTGGACACTAGGACTATATTTCGCATGCGTCGATGATTTCGGAAAAGTAAACGCGATGATCCGTGCGCGCGGTGACGGCGGCCGGTCGGGCGGCTGTGGCGGGGGCGGCGGCGCGGCCCGTGCGGCTCGGCGTAGCTGCGGTCCGGCGGCGGATCACCCTCAGTGGCCGGGTGGCTACCGAAGCCGGTGATCCAGGTTAAGCCCGGGTTACCGGCCCGGCTTATGACGTGAATCGATAACGCGTTCGAATCGGTCGTCAGGACCGCCGAACCACAATCAACGGCCCGGATGGCCCGCGAGGGGCAACTACGTTCAGTAGTTTTTGGGTGAGGTCGGGTCGGTCAGAGCGCGCGCTGCCGGCTGGTCCGGAAGACGTGCCGATAGGTCTGCGGCGGCACGGCGACCGCCCGCTGGAAATGCAGCCGCAGGGCGGCCGCCGAGCCGAATCCGGCCTGCTGTGCCACTTTTTCGACCGATTCGTCCGTCGTTTCCAGCAGTTCCTGTGCACATCGGATCCGCTGCTGCAGCACCCAGCGCAACGGGCTCACCCCGGTGATCTCCTGGAATCGGCGGGCGAACGTGCGCTGGCTCATGTTCGCCCGGCGCGCCAAGTCGGCCACGGTGAGTGGCGCTGCCAGGTTCTGCCGGGCCCACTGCAGGACCGGGGCCAGCTCGTCGGCGCGCGACAAGCCGGTGGGTGGCTCGACGAACTGCGCCTGCGAACCGTCGCGGTGCGGCGGGACGACCATCCGCCGGGCGACCGCGTGCGCCACCGCGGTGCCGTGATCCGAGGCCACCACGTGCAGGCAGACGTCCACGGCGGCGCCGGTGCCCGCCGACGTCAGGATGTCGCCCTCGTCCACGAACAACACCCCGCCGTCCACCTTGACCTCGGGATACCGGTGCGCGAAGTCCACCACGTTCATCCAGTGCGTGGTCGCCCGCCGGCCGTCGAGCAGCCCGGCGGCGGCCAGCAGATACGCCCCGGTGCAGATCGACACCATCCGGGCGCCGCGCTGGTGGGCCCGCTGCAGCGCCGCGATCAGGTCGGCCGGCGGGTTCAGCTGCGTCGGCCGCGAGCACGCCGGCAGGATGATGGTGTCCGCCTCGTCCATCGCGCTGAGGTCGTACGGCACCTGGATGCCGGGGCCGGACGAGGTGCCCAGCGTGCCCGGCTCACTGGCGCAGAACCGCAGGTCGTACCAGGGGTCGACGAGGTCGGCGCGGTCGATGCCGAAGACCTCGCAGGGCACCGCCAGCTCGAAGATCGGCAGCCGGTCGGTCAGTGGCATCACCACGATGTGGGCAGGCATGGCAAAAACCTAGCGTGTTTTGGCAGTCACTCAGCTGGTGGCCCGATGCCGTTCTGACGAATCTTGGTGCATGGCTTCCACCGTGTCCGAGAACACCGACGACGGCGTGCTGACGTCCGAACGCGGACTCACGTTCGTTCAAGGCACCGCCTTGTACGTCGGCGCGGTCCTGGGCACCGGGGCGATCGCCCTGCCGGCCATGGCGGCCCGCGCCGCCGGGCCCGCGTCGCTGCTCGCCTGGCTCGGCCTGATCGTGATGTCCATTCCGCTGGCGGCCACGTTCGCCGCCCTGGGTTCGCGCTATCCCGATTCCGGCGGCGTCTCGACCTACGTCCGGCGGGCGTTCGGCGCGCACTGGGCCGGGCTCGTCGGCTGGTGCTTCTACCTGACGGTGCCCCCGGCGATGGCCGCCGCGGCCCTGTTCGGCGGCGCCTACGTCGCCGACGCCGTCGACGGCGGCACCACCACGACGGTGCTGGTGGCGGTGGCGCTGATCGCGGCGGTCACCCTGGCCAACGTGTTCGGCCTGCGGGTCTCCGGCCGGCTGGCCCTCGGCCTGGCGGTCGTGCTGGCGCTGCTGCTGTTGCTGGCGGCCGGCTCGTCGCTGCCACACGCCCGGCTCGACAACCTGCGACCGTTCGCGCCGCACGGCTGGGCGGCCGTCGGCTCCGCCGCGGCCCTGCTGGTGTGGAGCTTCTCCGGCTGGGAGGCGATGACGCACCTGTCCGCGGACTTCCGCCGTCCGCACCGCGACATCCCCCGCACCACCGCCGCAGCCGTGGTGATCATCGGGGTGCTGTACCTGGCCGTGGCCGGAGCCAGCATCCTGGTGCTGGGCGCCGCCGCCGGTGACTCGAACGCGCCGCTGGCCGACCTGCTCAGCATCGGCATCGGCAGGGCCGGTGGGGTGCTGGGCACCGTGGTCGCGCTGCTGCTCACGCTCGGGGTGATGAACACCTATCAGGCGAGCGCCGCCAAACTCGGCGCCGCGCTGGGCCGCGACGCCGCGTTGCCGCGCTGGCTCGCGCCCGGCAGCGAGTCGGGCGGTGTGCCGGTGCGCAGCGTGCTGATCGTCGCCGCATTCGCCGCGACCGCATTGTCCGCGGTCGTGATATTCGGCGACGCGGATCCGGAACCCCTGGTGCTGCTCACCACTGGCGCATTTGTGACAGTGTATGTGCTGGGTTCCGCGGCGGCGGTTCGGCTTCTTCCGCACCGTTCCTGGGGCCGAGCGGCGGCGATCATCTCACTGATCGCCTCGGTATTGCTGCTCGGCACCACCGGCCGATATTTGCTGTGGCCGGCCCTGCTGGCAATAGGGTGCATGCTCTATCTGCGCCGATCGGCCCGCACCAGCAGATCGGCATTCTGATGAGCCAGGCGATTCTGGAGCCGGACGCCGCTGCCGCGCGGAACATGGATCTGTTGCGGTTCGCGACGGCGGGCAGTGTCGACGACGGTAAGTCGACGCTCATCGGGCGGTTGTTGTTCGACACGAAGACGAT
>NZ_LLZH01000077.1:0-4228 GCF_001509495.1 Actinoplanes awajinensis subsp. mycoplanecinus
CCCCGGCAGACCCCGGGCCGCCCCCCCCCCCCCCCCCCCCCCCCCCCCCCAAAAACCCCCCCCCCCCCCCCCCACCCACCCCCCCCCCCCCAAAACCCCCCACCCCGCCGCTACGAGGCATACACCGCCCGCTGCAACCCCTCGATCCCCGCCCGATAGAACGGCAACCGATCCCGCGCCAACGCCGCCCGAGCCGCATTCGCCCCCGGCGCCCCGTGCACCCCCCCCCCCGGATGCGCCGACGAACTCCCCAGATACAGCCGGTCCACCGGCGTGTCGGCCCGCCCCAGCCCCGGCACCGGCCGCAGGAACAGCTGCTGGAACGCCGCCGACGTCCCCCCGCCCAGCGCCCCGCCCACCAGCGACGGGTTCTCCCGCTCCAGATCACCCGGCCCGAACACGTTGCGCCCCACGATCGCCGCCCGGAACCCCGGCGCCTGCTTCTCGATCACCGCCTCGATCCGCTCCACGTGCGCCGCGATCACCTCGGCCGGCCACACCGGCCGGTGCGGCAGGTGGGTATACGCCCACGCGCTCTCCGTACCCGCCGGTGACCGACTCGGATCAGTCGTGGTCATCTGCCCGAGCAGCAGGAACGGGTCGTCCGGCACCTCACCGGTGGCGAGCTTCCCGGCGTACCGGGTCAGGCCGTTCAGGTCCGCGCCCAGGTGCACCGTCCCGGACCCGGACGTCTCCGCGGTCGTCCACGGGATCGGCCGGTTCAGTGCCCAGTCCACCTTCACCGTCGCGCCGTCCCAGCGGAAGTGCGCGAGATCCTCGACCAGCCGGGGCGGCAGCCACCGCTCACCGACCAGGTCCAGGAAGAGCGCCGGCGCTGGCACGTCCGCGATCACCGCGCGCCGGGCCCGCCAGTCCCGCCCGTCCGCGGTGCGCACGCCCATCGCCCGGCCGCGCGCCACCAGCACCCGGCTCACCGGCGCCCGGTAGACGATCTCGCCGCCCCGGGCCCGCAGCCGCCGGACCAGCGCGGCGGTCAGCTGACCGGCCCCGCCGACCGGCACCGGCCAGCCGACCTGCTGGCCGAGCATGGTGAGCAGCCAGCCGTAGACACCGCCGCCGGCCTCCTCCGGGGACAGGTCGGTGTGCAGCGCGCACCCGGCCAGGGCCACCCGGGCGCCCTCACCCTGGAACAGCTCCGAGCCCAGCTCCCGGGCGGAGAGCACCAGCCGCCGGGCCAGCCGCAGACTGCCACCGACGCCGAGCCGCCGGGCCAGGCCGAGGCCGTCGGCGACCGGCGGGAACGGCCGCAGGATCACCGGCAGCATCCGGTCCGCGATGTCCGACCATTCGCCGTACGCCTGCTTCCACCGCTCCCCGTCCCCGGCGGCGAACGTCTCCATCGACGCCATTGTCCGTTCCAGATCACGGCTGACGGTGGCCGCCCGCCCGTCCGGCAGCAGGTGGGTGAGCACCGTGGGTGCGTGCGTCCAGGACAGTCCGTGCCGGTCCAGGGCCAGGTCCCGCAGCACCGGCGACGCGTACCCGAGCGGGTAGAACGCGCTGAACAGGTCGGACAGATATCCGGGCGCGGTCACCTCCCCGGAACGCACCGCGCCGCCGGGTTCACCGGTGGCCTCCAGCACCCGCACCGACCAGCCCGCGTCGGCCAGCAGGTTCGCTGCCACCAAGCCGTTGTGCCCCGCCCCGACGATCACCGCATCAACCGTGTCCACGTCCGCACGTTAGCCACGTTTGGCCCCGGACGCCGGGGGCACCTCGCAATCATGGGGTGAGGAAACAACCGGCAACCGACTGAGGGGGATCACCGCATGGGCACGGTCACCGAGTTCGTCGACGTCAACGTCCCGGTCCGCACCTGCTACGACCAGTGGACCCAGTTCGAGGAGTTCCCACGCTTCATGGAGGGCGTCGCGGAGATCCAGCAGCTGGACGACACCCACACGCACTGGAAGACCCGGATCGCCGGGATCGAGCGCGAGTTCGACGCGACGATCACCGAGCAGCTGCCGGACGAGCGCGTCGCCTGGACCGCCACCGAGGGTGAGAAGCAGGCCGGTGTGGTCACCTTCCACCGCCTCGACGACTCGCACACCCGGGTCACCGTGCAGATCGACTTCGACCCGCAGGGCTTCGTGGAGACCGCCGGCGACAAGCTCGGGCTGGTCGACCGCCGGGTCAAAGGCGATCTGCACCGCTTCAAGGAGTTCATCGAGAGCCGCGGCGGCATCACCACCGGCGGCTGGCGCGGGCAGGTCGACCGCCCGGGTGCCTGAGGTCCGCCGTTCCGGCACGGCCGCTCTCCGGGGCGGCCGTTTCGCCTGATTTCGTACGAGGGTGAAGGCCGTTTCACCCGTCCCGCACCGGGTACGCCGATGTCATGACCGAGCAACCCGAGCGCACCGCGGTGATCAGCGTGTTCGCCGTCGTGCCGGCTCGTACCGGCGCAGGACCACACTGCCCATCCCGGCCACCGCGCGGACCGCGTACCGATCAGCGGCCCGGCGCCAGCCGTCCTCCCGGAGGATCGCGCCCACCGGCGCGCCATTGTTCGCCGCCCACGGAGTGACCACCGCGCCGGCGCCCTCGTCCAGCACCACCCGGAACGGGGCGAGCGTGCCGGTGCTCAGCACCGCGGAGCCCACGCCGCCGCGGAACATCACCGGCACCGTGCCGTCCGGGTCCGGCAACCACACCTCGGCCAGCCCGGACGCACCCAGCTCGACCCGGCTGACCCGCCCGCCGCGCAGGTTCAGCTGCTGCTCCCCCGCGCCGGCGGGCAGCCTGATGTCCCATCGGACGGCACGGTTGAGCACGATGTGCACCTCGTCCAGGCCGTCACTCCCGGTAGCCCGCAATCGTACGACGACCCGGCCGCCCTGCCGGCTCACCACCGGTGCGACACCCGAGTCCGGTGCGGCGCTGACCCGGTAGAGCAGGCCCGGCAGGGTGGCTGTCTGCACCCGTACCCGGCTGGCCGCGTCGCCGACGGTGAGCCAGGCGGCGGTCCGATCCAGCAGCGGACCGGCCTGTACGAGGTCCGGTACGGGCACCTCGATCGGCCGGATCGGCTCCGATTCCCGAAAAGATCCAACAACAACTGCCCCCACCAGCGCGAACGAGCCGATGACGGCAGCTGTTGAGCGGCTTCGACGCAACGCTGATCGCACTATCGGACAACTGAGAATCGGCCGAACGGGTGACGGCGATCCGGACTTATCGCGCCAGACTTTCCGGGTGCGATCTGCCGGATTCTTGTCTGAACGTCAGCGCCGCCTCGCGTGGCTGGGTTTTTTCCTGGCCGCCTTCCAGGCCCCGTTGGCAGCGAAGCTCATCGATGACGCCTCCTGGTTCTTCGCGGTCGTCGTCGCCCTCGTGGTAGCCACGGTCATCGTCGCCGACGACACCCAACGTCGCCGCCCCGAGCCCGTCCCCTACACGGAGTAACCCTCCCCGCCCACCCACCGACCACCACCCAGGCGGCCGGCACCTCACCGTGCCCACCCCCGCCCCCAGCCACAGCCAGCCGCACCCGCCCACTGCGGCCGGTGCGGCCCGCCGGCCCATCAGCCGCGCCCCGGCGGTGCTCAGACGCAGGTAGCCCGTCGGTCGCGGCCCGGTGGCTCTCGGCAGCGGATCCGGGTGAGCACCGCGTCGACCGCTCCCCCGTCGAGGCCGCGGGTTCAGATCTGCTCAGCCCGGCAGCGCCTCGCACCCCGGCCGGCCCTGCGTCCGGCGCTACTCGGGCCGGTCGGGCCCGGACCGGCCTTGGGTTCCGGTCTGGCCTTCTCCCCTGCTCCGTCGCTGACGAACAGGGATCAGGCGCGGCGAGTTCTGCGGTTTCAGGTTCAACCGTCCTGCACCGTTAGGGAGAACCGTTGGCTACCCGGCGGTCTCTAACTTTCTCCTCATGCCTGGTCTGTTCAGCAACGCCGCCGCCCGCGCCGCCCTCCGCTCCGCTCACGCCTCGCTTGCCGACCTCACCGCGGCAGTCGGAGTCAGCGGGCTCGCCGCCACCCTGTCCTCCCCCGGCCTGATGTCAGTGATCGACCAGCACGCCGCCGGCGTCCGCGACAGCCTCAACGCCGACACTCGCCCGCTGACCCCGATCCTGCTAGCCGCCTACGCCGAGGGCGTCCGCGACGCCGCCTTCCAGCACGGCTGGGTCTCCCCCGAAGGCGACATCGACTGGACCGAGAGCGACTGGGTCCTCCGCCGCCTCCTCGCCGTCTGCATGCTGGCCCGCACC
>NZ_LLZH01000078.1:0-5449 GCF_001509495.1 Actinoplanes awajinensis subsp. mycoplanecinus
GCGAGGGGGGACGGTTTGGGCGGGGAGGGCCATTCGAAAACCGTCAGGCTTGATATTTTCGAATGGCCCTCCCCGCCCAAACCTTGCCTACCTGGCGGCGTCGGCCGCGACCCCGATCCGATAGCCGCTTCAGCCAGGGCTCCGGCCTCAGCCACCAGAAATCTCTGCCACGAGGCTGCTTCAGCCAGAGTCCCAGCCTTATCCAACGGGAGCCTCAGCGACGCCACGCGGCTAGTGGTAAGGGCCGCGGCCGCGAGGAACGGGATAGTCAGCCACGCGAGGTGGGCGGTACAACAACTCCAGCCGGCAGTTACGGGAGTCGGCCACGCCAGGTAGGCGGTACAACAACTCCAGCCGGCAGTTACGGGAGCCTCGGTGGCGCTGGGCGGATGGTGACGAAGGCGTCAGGCGCGGGGAGCGGGATTCTCAGCCAGGCCAGGTAGGCGCGACGACAACTTCGGGCGGCGGGCACGGGGGCCTGGCGATGGCGGGTGGATGGGGACGGCGGCGTTAGCTGTGGGTGGCGGGCAGCCGTTTCAGGGCCTGCTGCACTCTGTTTTGCACCGGTTTGCTTCGCGTCGACAGTGCCAGCCGTGCCAGCACGCCGGCTGGCACGGCGCCCGGCCGATCGACGAGGATCTCCACGGCGGCAGCGGCTGTGCGGCCTGCCCTTGGCTCGTTCGCCCCTGGGCGCCTGGGGGCACCGGCCACCTCGGCCACCCGGCCGAGCAGCGCGGTGGCCTCCGGTGACCCGTCCAGGGCGTGGATCCAGCACAGCCCGCGGACCAGCACGTCGTGCTCTTCCCGGAGCCAGACGTCGGGCTCTTCTCGGGGCAAGGCGTCGGGCTCTTCTCGGGGCAAGGCGTCGGGCTCTTCTCGGGGCCAAGTGTCGGGCTCTTCTCGGGGCCAAGTGTCGGGCTCTTCTTGGGGCCAGGCGTCGTGGTCGAGGAAGGCCGCCAGTACATCCCGGACCGCGCCGGTGGCCATCGGCGACGCGGCACGCAGGGCCTCGGCGCGCCGCAGCCATGCCTTCGACGGAACGGGCCGGGTCAACGTCACGGCGTGCTCCAGCACCTCGCTCGTCGCCGGGTCGGCGCCCCGATCGCCGAGCAGCCGCCGCGCGGCCGGTCCGAACCCCTCCCGCCCGAACAGCAGCGGAGTGACCAGGTCACCGCTGAGCCGACGGATCGCCGTCCGGAGTCGGCCGACCAGCTCGCGGCGTTTGGCCCCGAACACCTCCCTGTCGTCCAGGATCGCGTCGTGCACCGCCCACAGGACCGGCTCGAACCCGGCCAGCTCCTCCACCGGCAACTGACTGGCGATCACCCCGGGCAGCTCACAGCCCGCGCCGTAGACCCCGATCCGCTGCCGGGCGAGCACCTGCAGCGCCCACACCAGATCGTCGCGGTGCCACGGAACCGACTCCGCGGTGAGCGCGTAGAGCTCGGCGGTGCCGTGATAGGCCGGGCGTTGATCGGTCAGCAGGCCGGCGTGCCAGTACAGCGCGGTGAGCCGCTGATGCTGAGGGCCCTGCGGCGGCCAGGATTCCACCGGCACCGGGTCGACGGCACCGGAACTCATCTCCGGAACGAGGTGAAGCCAGCCACTCATGCGGCCCATCATCCCCAGCGGGTACGACAACTTTTTTGTCATACCCCGTGAGCAGGATGACCGGCATGAGTGGCTGGCTTCATTTGCTTCCTGAGTCCAGTGCTGCGAGCAGCGTGGCGTTCGTGGCTGAGTCGTTGTCCGGTGCTTCGCCTGGTCAGCGAGCGCGGATCATGGCGATGCATTGGCATGTGGAGGCCGCAGAGCGGGACTGTCCGAGTAATGACCCGGGGGCCGAGCTCTATGAGTTGACTGCTTCGCCTCTGGCATGGCGGCGTGAGGATCTGGCATGGGCGCTGCAGCAGATCCCGCGAGCCGGTGTGGGTTATGACGGCGGGGTCTATCGACTGCCTGCGGTGATCGCCAACCAGCTGCCGCTCGAGGAGCTGGCCGGGTTCGAGCCGGTGCTCCGGGCTGTGCTCGAGGAGCTCCGAGCCGAGTGGGACATGCAAGCGGATATCCGCAGGCTGCTCTCCAGGCACTATGGGGCGGCCATCGGGCGGCTCCACAACGATCTCGTGGCGCACCTGTTCTTCGACGACGACGGATTCGGGCCGGTGGCTCGGCAGCAGCTCGGCGCCGCGACCGAGGATCGTGCCGTGGTCGAGGTGTTGGACTTCGCCTTCACTCTGGCCAAGCCGGTGCCAGCAAAGGTCTGGCTGCGCAGAGCCGCTGAGCTCCTGTCCGCCGGTGCCAGGGCTGGAGCCGGGGACCGGGCCGGGGCCAGTGCTGGTGCTGGGGACCGGGCCGGGGCCGGTGCTGGGGCTGGGGCTGGAGCCGTGCGGGTGGTGCTCGAGGCTTTCGCCGAGCGGGGCGCCAGGGTGGGCGACGAGCACGACGTGCTGTTGCGGGGGCTCTGCTGGCTGCAGGGCCTGGACGGCTCGGCCGAGTCGACGGCGCTGCTGGGCCGGGTGGCCGAAGTGGCCTGCGCTTCGCGGTCGGCGCGATCGGCCGATCCGAAGGCGCCGAAGGCCGCGGCGGCCGTGGTGGAAGTCCTGGTTGATCGTTCGGGGGACGTGCCGGCCGCGGTGCTGAGCCGGCTCTCGATGTCGGTGCGCAGCAGGCCGGTGCAGAAACGGGTGCAGGCGGCGCTGGAGCGGATCGCCGACGCCCGCGGGTGGGCGCCCGGCGAGGCACAGGAGCTCACCGTCGACGACCACGGGTTGAAGAGCTGCGGCTGCCTGCGCCTCCGGCTGCGAGACAGCACCGACCTGGTCGGTGTCGAGATCCTCGACGACAAGGCAGCCGTCCGGGTCTGGCGGGACGGCACACCGCTGAAGACCGTCCCCACCGCGATGCGGGCGGGCCTCGCGCCGTTGCGGACCCTGGCCACCCAGGTCACTAAGACCCTGGCCAGCGAGCGAGGCCGCCTCGAAGCCCTGCTCGCGCAGGACCGTACCTGGGCCTGGACCACCTGGGAGCAGCGATACCTGCGCCACCCGGTGACCGGTTCCCTGGCCCGGCGGCTGATCTGGCAGGTCTCCCCGGACAACGGCCAGACCTGGCACTCCGGCTTCCCGGCACCGACCGAGGACGGCACCGACTGGACCGTCGACGGGCACTCCGGAGCACACTGCACGGTCCGGCTCTGGCATCCCGTGGAGGCACCCCCGGCCGAGGTGGCCGCCTGGCGAGACCACGTCACCGCGGCCACCACGAAGCAGCCGTTCAAGCAGGCGTTCCGCGAGGTCTACCGGCTGACCCCGGCCGAGGTGCAGACCGATGCCTACTCGAACCGGTTCGCCGGCCACATCCTGCGCTATCGCCAGGCCAACGCCCTGATGCGGGTGCGCGGCTGGTCGGCGAACTATCTCGGCTCCTGGGGCGACGGCCGGCACGGCGAAGCGACAAAGGACCTGGCCGCCGGCACATGGCAGGCGACGTTCCACCACGAGATCGCCACCGAAGGCACGGGGCAACGCGACCGAGTCGAGTTCTGCTCGACAGACCAGGTCCGTTTCGCCCGCCGCGACGGCCGGCTCTGGACCCCGACCCGCCTCGACGAGGTGCCCCCACGCCTCCTCAGCGAGGCAATGCGCGACGTCGACCTGTTCGTCGGGGTGACCTCGATCGCCGCCGACGAGACCTGGAACGACAGCGGCGCGCAGGATTTCCGCCGCTATTGGCGAGAAACCGCCTTCGGCGCCCTGCCCGAAACCGCCAAAGTCCGCCGAGACGCCCTGGCCCGCATACTCCCCGCCTTGACCATCGCCCCACAGTGCGAACTCACCGACCGCTACCTCGAGGTCCGAGGCACCCGCACCCTCTACAAAATCCACCTCGGCTCGGCAAACATCCTGATGGCCCCGGACGACACCTACCTCTGCATCGTCCCCGCCGGCCGAGGCCCAAGGGTCGCCCTGCCCTTCAACGACGATCCCCGCCTGTCTCTGATCCTGTCCAAAGCCTTCCTGCTGGCCGCCGACCACAAAATCACCGACGAATCCATCCTGGGCCAGCTGCCAGCCTGATCCCTGCCTTCCTCGCTAGCGGGTCTGCGCGAGGGGGGACGGTTTGGGCGGGGAGGGCCATTCGAAAACCGTCAGGCTTGATATTTCCGAATGGCCCTCCCCGCCCAAACCTTGCCTACCTGGCGGGCGTCGGCCGCGACCCCGATCCGATAGCCGCTTGAGCCAGAGCTCCACCCTCAGCGAACAGAAACCTGTGCCACGAGGCCGCTTCAGCCCGAGGCCCGGCCTTATCCATCGGAAGCCTCAGCAACGCCAAGCGTGCGGTGACAAGGACCTCGGCCGCGAGGAACGAAACCCTCAGCCACGCCAGGTCCTCGACAACTCCATCCCCAGCCGGCCGAAACGGAAGCCTCAGCGACGCCGGGTGGTTGGCGGCAAGGGCCTCGGCCGCGAGGAACGGAAGGCCTAGTTCGCGGAGTTCCGGTCCCGCGGAGTCCCGGCCTCGGAATGCATAAACCATTGACGCTGATGACTCAGACCGCTTGCCACCGTGATCATTGACCAGCTGGTTTCTAGAGGTGTCTCGCAGTGCTCGAGGCACCCCTGGAAGCCAGCCGGTGCCGCAACCCGCGGCCGCAGCCTTGTGCCGGGGCGGATCTTGCGTAGCCGCGTCGGTGCCGCAGCGTGCGGCCGCATCCTTGCGCCGGAGCGGACCTCGCGCAGCCGCAGGCCGGTGCCGCAGCTTCGCGACAAGGCGGTGGCCGGCTGGCTTGCAGGGGTGTCTCGCAGTGCTCGAGGCACCCCTGGAGACCCGCCGGTGCCGCATCCCGCGGCCGCAGCCTTGTGCCGGAGCGGATCTTGCGTAGCCGCGTCGGTGCCGCAGCCGTGCCGAGGCGGTGGCCGGCTGGCTTGTAGGTGTGTCTCCCCGTGTCTGAGGCACCCCTGGAAGCCAGCCGCCTTACCGCGAGCCGCGGCCGCAGCCTTGTGCCGAAGCGGGGGTTGCGCTTGGCCGTGGTCGGCGCCGAAACCCAGGAGGACGCCCCTGCTGGAACCCCCGGCAGGAGGCTCAGCCCGCCACGGTGTGGGTTCCCGGCCCGGCGGCGGGCTGGAGCTGTGCCGCAGCCCCAGCCTGTGGCGGCTTGCGGTGTGGATGTCGCGGCCGGAGTCTTTGCCGGGCAAGGTTTGGGCGGGGAGGGCCATTCGGAAATATCAAGCCTGACGGTTTTCGAATGGCCCTCCCCGCCCAAACCGTCCCCCCTCGCGCAACCACCCCGGCCGGCCACGGCCGGAAACAGGAAAAGGCCCACCCGCGAACGGGTAGGCCTTAAATACTGCTGCGCAAATGAAGAAAGGGCCCACCCGTGTGAACGGGTGGACCCTTTCTCAACGTTAAGTCCGGCGGCGTCCTACTCTCCCACACCCTCCCGAGT
>NZ_LLZH01000079.1:0-2741 GCF_001509495.1 Actinoplanes awajinensis subsp. mycoplanecinus
ATCCCGGTAACCCTCAACCAGCCCTGCCCGGCCCGCAACCGATCCCGCAACGCCCCCGGCGAACGCAGCCCCGACCACGCCAGCGTGTCCACCGCCGCCACATCACGCTGCGCCCGCCGATGCAACACCACCTCATAGCGGTAACGGGTCAGCTCATTGACATAACCACCACGCTTCAACCGCACATCTGCCGCACTCAACAACGACGACCGCGCCACCAACGCCGTGAAATAATCCGGATCGATCAGCAATTCCTTGTCCAGCAGAACCGCCTGCTGCACCGCCCGGCCCAGCACCGCCACATCACCGGCGCCACCCTCACGACCCACCTGCACAGCAGTGTGAAACGCCCGCGCCAACCGATGATTACGCACATCACCGACGAAGATCGCCCCATCGTCGGCCAGCACACCCGCCGCCCCGTCCAACACCCGGGTCAAATAGTCAATACCCGGGAAATACTGCACCGCCGAATTGATCACCACCAGATCGAAATCACCCGCGGAAAACCCGTCAAAAACATCCGCCGGACGGCACAACAACTCCACCCCGTCAGCACCGTCATAACGCGCACGCAACCGGTCGATCACCGCCGCCGAGAAATCCGTGCCCACATACCGCTCACAACCCGGCGCCACCCGAGACATCAGCAAACCGGTACCGACACCAATCTCCAGCACCCGCCGCGGCCGCAAAGCAGCGATCCGCTCCACCGCCGCATCCCGCCACAACCGCATCTGCCCCAACGGAATCGGCGCATCGTCATAACTAGAATTCCAGCCCGAGAAATCCTCCCCCGGCTCACCACCAGCGGCATACAACGACTCATAAATCTCACGCCACTCATCCACCTGCACCGCACCACCACCATCATCGGCAGCAACAGCCGGCACCACATAACCCACCAACCGGCGATCCCCCGGACGATCCTCCCGAACCGTCACCGCCGCCTGCACCACACCAGCACACGAACTCAGCGCCGCCTCAACCTCACCAAGCTCAATACGGAAACCCCGCACCTTCACCTGATCATCAGCACGCCCCACAAACTCCAAAACACCACCGGCACGCCACCGCACCACATCACCCGTGCGATACATCCGCCCACCACCACCAGCAAACGGATCAGCCACAAACCGCACCGCACTCAAACCCGGCCGATTCAAATAACCCCGCGCCACCCCAGCACCGGCCACATACAACTCACCCGCCACACCCACCGGAACCGGCTGCAAACCCGCATCCAACACATACGCCCGCGCACCATCCACCGGCCGTCACCCGCCACACCCACCGGAACCGGCTGCAAACCCGCATCCAACACATACGCCCGCGCACCATCCACCGGCCGACCAATCGGCGGCGTTCCCGGGCCGACCAGCTCCTCACTGATGGACGCAGCGATCGTGATCTCGGTCGGGCCGTAGGCGTTGAACATCCGGCGGCCCTGCGACCAGTGAGTGACCACATCGCTGGAGCACGCCTCACCGCCGACCACGAGCGTCGCCGGTCCTGCCACCTCAGCGGGATCCATCGAGGACAGCACCGTCGGGAAAATCAGGGCGTGCGTCACGTCCGAGGCGTTGACGAATGATGCCAGTTCGTCGCCGGCCAGGCGCACCGGCGGTGCGACCACCAGCGTCGCGCCGGATCCGTACGCCATCAGCAATTCCATGATGGCGGCGTCGAAACTGGGCGACGCCAGTTGCAGCACCCGCGAACCGGCGCCGATGCCGAACCGCTCCCCCATCACCGCGGCCAGCGTCCCGATGCCGGTGTGCGGGACCATCACGCCCTTGGGCATGCCGGTCGAGCCGGACGTGTAAATAACGTAGGCAGGGCTGGACGGCGTCAGGGCCGACAGCCTGTCCTGCGGCAGGGGGTCGTCGACGCGGGCGTTGCCAATCTGCTCGACGATCGCGGCGGCATCGAGGGAGACCACGTCGGCGGCGGCCGCGGGAACGAAGCCACCGGCGGTGAGCACCACGCGCGGGCGGGAGTCGGCCAGCATGAAGGCGATCCGCTCGGCCGGGTAATCCGGATCGACGGGAAGGAACGCGGCTCCCGCCTTCGTCACCCCGAGGATCGCCACCACGAGGTCCACCGAGCGCGGCAGGGCCAGCGCGACGACATCCTCCGGGCGGGTTCCTCGCTCGATCAGCCACCACGCCAGCCGGTTGGCCCTGCTGTTCAGCTCCTGATACGTCAACTGGCTGTCGTCGGCCACCAGGGCGACCACGTCCGGCGAGCGTCGCACTTGCGCCTCGAACAGCTCCGGCAACGTGGCCGGGGCGCCGAGTCGCTCGGGTCCTCGCGAGCGCTCCAGGAGGGACAGCCGCTCCGGCACGTCCAGGACGTCGATGGTCGCGACGCGTACCGCGGGATCCGCGACCACCACGGACAGCACCCGGCGCAACCGCTGCACGAGGATGTCGACCGACTCTCGGTCGAACAGATCGGTGTTGAACTCGACGAATCCCCCGACGCCCAACTGAGTGCCGTCCGGTGCGTGGTGCTCGGCGAAGTGAAAGGAGAGGTCGAACCGGGAGGTGCCGGTGCCCACCTTGGCTCCGGTGACCTGCAGGCCGGGAAGGACGAACTCGCCGCCGGGGGTGTTGTGCACGGCGAGCGCCACCTGGAAGAGCGGGTGGTGTGCCATCGAGCGTGCCGGGTTGAGCACCTCCACCAGATACTCGAACGGCACATCCTGCTGGCCGTACGCGGCCAGATCCACCTCACGC
>NZ_LLZH01000080.1:0-2977 GCF_001509495.1 Actinoplanes awajinensis subsp. mycoplanecinus
ACTCAGCAACGTCGCCAGACCGGCCTGCAACACCATGAACAAACTGGTCCCACTGCCACGGGCGAGCTCCACCAGAGCCCGGTGCAGATCCGCGTCCCACTGGAAGTCCAGCAGGTCGCCACGGAACGAGGCCACCGCCGGCCGGGCGCGGTCCACCGGCAAGGCGATCTGCTCCGGCAGGCCGGCCAGGGCCTGCGTCCAGTAGCGAACCTGCGACGCGAACAGACTGCCGTCATCGTCCTTGTCGCCCAGCAGCTCGTTCTGCCACAACGTGTAGTCCACGTACTGCACCGGCGGCGGCGACCAGCCGGGCTCTCGCCCCTGCATCCGGGCTTCGTAGGCGGTGACCAGATCGCGTGACAACGGCTCGAGGGACCAGCCATCGCCGGCGATGTGGTGCAGCACCAGCAACAGAACGTGCTCGTCGGTCGGCGACCCGTCCTCCGTGATCGCGAAGAGCTGGGCGCGGAGCGGCATCTGCGAGTCGAGGTCGAACGCGTACCGTGCTCCGCGCGTCAGTTCGGGCTCGATCCGGGTCCGGCCGAGCGATTGCGGCAGCAGCTCGACCTGCGCCTCGGCACCGTGCAGGACCTGTTGGAAAGGCACGCCGTCGACTTCGGGGAAGATCGTGCGCAGGCTCTCGTGCCGGTCGACCAGGTCCTGCAGGGCGGCGCGCAGCGCGCCGATGTCGAGATCTCCGGTGAGGTGCAGCGCCATCGGCATGTTGTAGGTCGGGCTGGGACCCTCCAGCCGGTGCAGGAACCACAGCCGCCGCTGGGCGAACGACAGAGGAACTCGATCCGGGCGGGCCGCGCGGGTCAGCGGGGGTCGCAGCTGCCGGTTCTCGTCGAGCCGTTGCGCGAGGCCGGAGACGGTCGGGGTCTCGAACAGAGCCCGGATGGGCAGCTCGGTGTCCAGCGTGTTGCGGATGCGGCTGATCAGGCGGGTGGCCAGCAGCGAATGCCCGCCGAGGTCAAAGAAGTTGTCCTCGACCCCGACCGACGGCAGCCCCAGAACCTCGGCGAACAGGCCGCAGAGGATCTCCTCCTGCGGGGTGCGGGGAGAGCGGCTGGCCGGGGTGGTGCCGAGCTCTGGCGCCGGCAGAGATCTGCGGTCGAGTTTCCCGCTCGGGGTCGCCGGCAGGGCTTCCACCCGCATGAACACCGACGGCACCAGATAGCCGGGCAACCGCCGGGCAAGCTCTGCCCGTACGGCCGCGACGTCCGCGCCGGCGCCGACGAGATAGCCGATCAGGCGGCCGTCGCGGACCGCTGCCGCGGCCTGTGTCACGCCGGGACACGCCGTCAGCGCGACCTCGACCTCGCCGAGCTCGATGCGGAAACCCCGCACCTTCACCTGGTCGTCGGCGCGGCCCAGGAATTCCAGGACCCCGTCGCCCGCATGCCACCGGGCCATGTCGCCGGTGCGGTACATGCGGGTGCCGTCCGCGGTGAACGGGTCGGGAAGGAACCGCTGCGCGGTCAGGCCGGGGCGGTTCAGATACCCACGGGCCACGCCGGCTCCGGCGATGTAGAGCTCGCCGGGGACACCGACCGGCACCGGGCGCAGCGCGGAGTCCAGAACGTAGGCGCGGTCGTTGTCCACCGGGCGGCCGATCGGCGCGGAGCGCTCGCTGTGCTCGGGTGCGATCCGCATGCCGGTCGAGACGTGCGTCTCGGCGGGGCCGTAATGATTGTGCAGGCGTGTCCCGGGATGCCGGGAGAAGAATTCCCGCAGCTGAGAGGTGACCGCCAGCGCCTCGCCCGCTTGGACGACGTGCCGGAGCGCGGGCAGGGTCGATCCCGCCTCGTTGGCGGCCAGGCAGACGGCCTCCAGCACCACCGTCGGTGCGTAGAGTTCCGTGATCCGCTGCTCGGCGAGCCAGAGCGCCAGGAGCTCACCGCTCGCGCGCACCTCGTCCGGGGTGATCACCAGCGTCTTGCCGGTCAGCAGCGCAGACAGGATCTCCTGCGCCGACACATCGAAGCTGACCGAGGTGAATTGGGCGACCCGGTCACCGGGTCCACCGCCGATCTCCCGCTCGTGCCAGGCCAGCAGATTCCGCAGTCCGCCGACCGCCATGACGACGCCTTTGGGCACACCGGTCGATCCCGACGTGTAGATCACGTATACGGGACTGGCGGCCGTCAGCCGGTCGATGGGGCCGATGTCGGCCGCCGGGAAGTCCGTCAATGTGGCAAAGGCCGACGGGTCATCGAGTGTGACCGCACAGCCGGCATCGGCCAGCATGAAGGTGATGCGCTCGGTGGGGTAGGCGGGGTCCACCGGCAGGTAAGCCGCGCCCGCCTTCACCGTTCCCATGATTGCGACGATGAGCTCGAGGGAGCGCGGCAGTGCCACAGCGACGACGTCCTCCGGCCCGACACCCTGGCCGATCAGCCGGCGCGCGAGCTGGTTGACCCTCGCGTTGAGCTCCTCATAGGTCAGGCAGGCATCGCCGAAGATCACGGCCGGCGCGTCCGGCGTACGCATGACCTGGGTCTCGAACAGCTGCGGCAGCATGTCGCCGGGCACCGCGCCGGGCTGGCCGCTCCAACGGCCGAGCAGGGCCTCACGCTCCGTGTCGTCCAGCACCTCGACGTCGCCGACGGCGACGTCCGGGTTGGCCACCACTGCGGTCAGCACCCGGCGGAAGCGCTCGATCAGCCGCTCGATCGTCTCGCGGTCGAACAGGTCGGTGCTGAACTCGACGGCGCCGGTCAGCCCGTACGACCCCGAGCTCCGCAGTTCCTCGAAGACGTTGATCAGCAGATCGAAACGGGACGTCTTGGTGCCGGCGGAGTACAGCGACGTCGACAGGCCGGGCAGCTGGAACTCGCCGGTGGGCGCGTTCTGCAGGGCCAGCATCACCTGGAACAGCGGGTGGTGTGCCATCGAGCGTGCCGGGTTGAGCACCTCCACCAGATACTCGAACGGCACATCCTGCTGGCCGTACGCGGCCAGATCCACCTCACGC
>NZ_LLZH01000081.1:0-1645 GCF_001509495.1 Actinoplanes awajinensis subsp. mycoplanecinus
ACTCAGCAACGTCGCCAGACCGGCCTGCAACACCATGAACAAACTGGTCCCACTGCCACGGGCGAGCTCCACCAGAGCCCGGTGCAGATCCGCGTCCCATCGGAACCCGACGACATCACCACGCAACGACGCCACGGGAGGGCGCGGCCGGTCCAGCGGCAGGTCGATCCGTTCGGGCAGGTCCTTCAGCGCTTCGGCCCAATACTGCACCTGCGACGCGAACAAGCTGTCCGGATCGTTCTTGTCGCCCAGCAGCTCGTTCTGCCACACCGTGTAGTCCACGTACTGCACCGGCAGCGGCGACCAGCCGGGTTCCCGGTTCTGCACCCGAGCTTCGTAGGCGGTGACCAGATCGCGTGACAACGGTGCCAGGGACCAGCCATCGCCGGCGATGTGGTGCAGCACCAGCAGCAGAACGTGCTCGTCGGTCGGCGATCCGTCCTCGGTGATCGCGAAGAGGCACGCTCGTACCGGGAGGTCCTTGCTGAGGTCGAAGGTGGTACGCGCGGCGTTCTGGAGCGCCTCGTCGAGGTGGTTGCGTTCGATGTGCCGTACTGGCAGATCGGCACGGGCGTCGTCGCCGCGCAGCACGCGCTGGAACGACTCACCGCCGACTTCGGGGAACACGGTGCGCAGGCTTTCGTGGCGGTCGACGATGTCGCCGAGGGCGCTGCGCAGAGCCGCTGTGTCGAGGGTTCCGGTCAGGTGCAAGGCCAGGGGAATGTTGTACGTCGGGCTGGGACCTTCGAGCCGGTCAAGGAACCACAGCCGGCGCTGAGCGAACGACAGCGGCGCAGCCTCGGGGCGCGGAACCGGCAGCAGCCTCGGGCGCACGTCTCGGTTCTCGTCCAGCCGCCGCGCGAGCCCGGCCGCGGTCGGCGCCTCGAACAACGTCCGGATCGGCAGCTCGACGCCGAGTGTGGTGCGGATGCGGCTGATCAGACGGGTGGCGAGCAGCGAATGCCCGCCGAGGTCGAAGAAGCTGTCGTCGACGCCGACGGAGGGTAGGCCGAGGACTTCAGCGAACAGGCCGCAAAGGATTTCTTCTTGAGGAGTGCGGGGGGCCCGGCTGGTGTGCGCGGTGCCCAACTCCGGCGCCGGCAGGGCCCGGCGGTCGAGTTTACCGCTGGGCGTCAGCGGGAGCCGGTCGATCGGCACCAGCACCGCCGGGACCATGTGCGCCGGCAACATCTCACCCAGCTGCTGACGCAACCGGCTGGTCAGATCACCGGTGTAACGCGACGCCAGCGGATCATTGCCGTAAGCACGCAACGAACCACGGCCCGCCGACGCGGCACGACACACATTGTCGAAAACCTCAGCGCTGACCTCACCCGGCACGAACACCGCGTCAAACGCCGCGTCATCGTCGGGGCACCACGTCGTCAACGCCCGATAACCCTGCTCAGCGGCGATCGCATGCACCACCTCCGGATCCACCGCGGCACGAGACTCATCGGACAGACACGCCCTGATCTGGCTCCGGCCCTCACCGGCCTCCAGCGCACGAGCAGCCGCGACCTCCCCCGCAACCCGCGCATTACCGATCCCGGTAACCCTCAACCAGCCCTGCCCGGCCCGCAACCGATCCCGCAACGCCCCCGGCGAACGCAGCCCCGACCACGCCAGCGTGTCCACCGCCGCC
>NZ_LLZH01000082.1:0-2971 GCF_001509495.1 Actinoplanes awajinensis subsp. mycoplanecinus
CCGGGCCCTTGGCATGCCAGGAAAACGCCATCAAGCACGCGAACCGTATTCATCGAATGCTGACTATGGGCGAGCGTCCAAGTGAAAGACCGAGGTTAGGTACCGGATGCCTCCGGTGGCGACGAGGTGCTCGAGCCGACGGGTCGCGGCGTGCTGGTCCATCCGGGCGCCGATGGTGTTGCGCAGGATCGGTCCGCTGGGGCGTTCCTCAACGGCCCGGTCGATGGCTCGGGCCACCGCGGGCGGCAGTGGGATGAGTGTGACCTTGCCGCCCTTGCCGTGGACGCGCAGCACGCGGTGGCCGTGTTCCTCGGCCAGGTCGGCGATGCTGGTGCCGCACACGGTAGATTAAATCGACCCATGTGACTGCATCTGCCCACCCGAGGGTGCGGCGTGTGCGAAGGCTTACCGTGTCCTCTGTCGTTTATATTCGTAACCGGCCGACGCGGGCCCCCGGTCTGTGGCGGTCACTGGCGGGCTGGATCGGCCGTTTCTACACGGTCGGTGAACGGCTGGGGCAGGGTGGATCAGTGGTGCCAGCAGCCGAGGACTACTCGTGGCTCGTTGAGACTCAAACGCTCGGTTTCAGCTTCAATCTGGCTCTGGTGCGTGGGCTCGAACCGGACGACGTCATCGCTCAACTGGGCGGCGCGGACCCGGTGGACATCATCGGAACGGCGTTGCTGGAACCGGCCGCCGGCCTGGCGATTTCGCTGCCGGACCCAGATACCTTCGACGCCACCCTGACAACAGGGCTGACGTTCGTCGCGGCCGCTCGCGTCGGCTTCTGGACGCTGATCCTAGAGCCGCTCGGGTCTCTGTGCGCCACCCCTGCCGTCGCCCGGGTGCTGTCGACCCGCGGTGAGATGGTCTGCTTCGACTACCACGAGAACGCCACATCCCGCTTCTCCTGGTCGCGTGACGGCGACATGCTGGTCGTACTCAATCCCGAATCCCCGGCGTTACGGGAGGGCAGCAGTCCGGATCAGCTCAACGACACGCTCACCGAGCTCGGCTTCACGGTGGAACGAAGCGACGACGTGCCGTATGACCGCCTGTACGGGCAGCGGACACTGGCGCTGATGGAGTGCTTGACCGGCGTGCGGATCACGCCCGAACTGTTGGACAGCACGGCCTACCGATGTGCCGCCGTACCCGGGCCAGAAAGCTGGGGCTCAGGCACGCTCGATCCGTCGGCGGCCGGGCTGTTTCTGCTCGAGGTGCGGGAGCTGCTGGCGGATTACGCCGACGACCCAGCGGACCACAACAACCCGGACCACTTCGCGTGGTCCGAGATGGGCGTCACCGACAAACGAGTCAGAGCGACCGGGCACTACGGCCTCCAACTGTTCACCGCGGATCCCGCATTCCTGCGGGCGGTCGCTCACGCTTCGCCCGAATTGCACCACCGATTGATCCGATGGCTTCGTGACCAGCCCTTCGCGGAGGCCGGGATCTTGAACGAACCGTGGTTCGCGCCTGTCCGGAACGCCCTGCACCGCGGTGCTCCGATCCCCAAGGCGGAACTACGAAAGGCCGAACAGCACCTCGACTCGTCGAGCCCGGACGATCGCGGTGAGTCCCCGGGCCGGCGGGCCTTCCGGTCGATTCGATTCCAGCCCGGCCGGAGCATCGACCCGGGCGCGGTGACCGGCATCCTGATGTCCCAGTTGGCGGGGTTCCGCGGCACCAGGATCGCCGAGATCGTGCCCGCCGTTCGGCAGGCTTTTCCGGAGCTCGCCGACGTCGAGATCCCCGAGCAACCACCGGAACGGGACCGGGCGCGCCGCTGGCGCGAGACCCGCGAGCGCGTACGCGAGCAGCAGCGAAACGAGACGTAGGCAGCCGACTGGGGCGGCCGAGGCCCCGGCAACGATCGGCTGCGACAGGCCGCCGTGTGGGCACGGCCGCTGGCATGGCGGTCTGGGCCGCCCAGTACGTCTGCCATCCCAGCGGTCGGCGTCCAACGACTTCTCTGGCAGATCAGATCGGCGGTTGGCGGAGCGGGCCCGATCATCCAGTGGGGCCTTCGATCTCGCTGGTCAGGTCGAGGATGTCAGGGACGGCGTCCAGTACGGTGACCTCGACCAGGGCGCCGTCTCGGCCGTACCGGCGGCGGTAGTCGTCGTACGGGTAATCGGGGATGGGTAGCCAGGATCGGTGCCCGCGCAGGGGGTGGTTCTTCTGCGTCACCGCCCCCGAGTTGAGCCGGCAGAGTTCGATGCGTGGGCCATGCCGCTCGATGAGGGCGCGGGTGTCGATGTGCAGAACCACCTGGCCTTCGGCGCGGTACTCCTTCGCCTGGCGTAGCCGGTCCAGCCGTTCGGGGCTGGCCCAGAAGAAGACCGGGGAGTTGATCGCATGGAGGTATGCGATTAGTGAGGACTGGGGATCGATCTTCTCCGCGATGAACTTCATCGGCTTCTGATCCCGGATCACGGCCGGCGGCAGGCCGGGGGCGCGTAGGACGGTGGACTGCTTGCGTGGCGCGTTCAAGAGCCGGTCGCGTTCGGCGGTATCGAGGCCGAACAGGTCGATCAGTCGCTGCGTGGACAAGAGGCCGTGCCGCTGTACCGACGGCCAAGCGGTCGCGGACATCGTGTGGAAGACCTGTGGGTGGCGTGCGATCAGTTCTTCGACGTCCATGCCGGTCATGATGCCGGACGGCCGCGGCCACGGGCCATCACGGAAGAGAGGTGGTCCGGGATGCTTGGATAGCACGACTTGCGGCAGATCCGGATGGCCCGATCAAGCGGGCCTCGGCCCGTCGCCGGGTGGCATCATCACCCCGATTTGTTCTGCGTAGCCTGCTGTCATGACTGAGAGCCCGGTTCGCTTCGGTGGACGACATGACGTGGAGTTAGTGGTAGTTCTGTCAATCCCCTGGAACCGTAGAGGCTTTGATCTTGAGGTTTTTAGATCTTGGTAGGTGTAGTCAGTGGCGGCGTAGCCGCCTCCATCTCCCGATCTT
>NZ_LLZH01000083.1:0-2726 GCF_001509495.1 Actinoplanes awajinensis subsp. mycoplanecinus
CACGATGCGCTGTCCGCGCAAGACCGCAAAGGTGACCGAGTAGCGGCGCGACTTGGTGAGGAAGTGGCCGCCGAAGCCGAGCATGTGCGCCCACCGTCCCAGCCGCCGGAACGGGCTGCTCTCCGGCACCGGCCACAGTGCCTCCCGGCCGCGCGCCGCGCAGACCGGGCAGATCCATCGGTCGCTGTGCTGGCCGCAGCCTTTGCAGGTCCAGCGGGCGTGCGCGAGTCGCCAGCAGGCGTCGACGAGGCGTTCGACGTGGGTGCCGTGCTGGTCGGCGTACAGGTCGATGGTGTCGGTGGTGATCCGGCCGGAGGTGTGCCCGGTGACCTCGGTCGATTTGGTGGCGTATTTGGCGAGGTACGCGGCGACCTGGGCGTCGGTGACCTCTCCCAGCGCGGCGACCGTGATGACCTTCGTCAGGACTTGGTCGCCCCAGCCGATGCGCCAGCCGCCCGGCTGGCGCGGGTGCGGGACGGTGGCGAAGACGACCGTGGTGGCGGCATGGTCGACGGCCGCGACGAGGTCGTCGGCGTTGAGGGCCGCCGGTGGTGCGACGGTGGCGTCAGGCTGGTCGGGGTCGAAGCCGTCGAGGCGGATGATGGCGTGGAAGTGTGCGACGCCGCGCCGTTGCATCTCGGCGGCTTTGCCGAACGACAGCCGCACCGGCAGCACCCAGCGGGTGCGAATGGTGCCGTTGCGTTCGTAGGTCATCGGGACTTTCGGCACGCCGCGTTCCCGGCACAGCTGCTCGATGTAGCGGCGGATCGTGATGGTCGTGCGCCGCCACAGTTCGCCCGCGTGCAGGTTCCAGACGACCTGCCCGACGTGGTCGTAGCAGTCCAGGCACAGCGGAGTTCCGAGCCGGGTGTCGGCGAGGTCATGCCGGGCGAAGCAGGCCAGCCGTGCCCCGTGAGGGCAGACGGTCAGGTCCCGGCGGGCGTGGCACGGCTCGGCCCGGCAGTCGCACTCGGTACGCCGGGCGCAGGTGTGCGTCTTGACCCGCCGGGTGTGGACCTCACCGAACGATGGTGCGGTGAAGGTCGGGAACACCGCCGGGTGGCGCGCCACTTCGGCCGGCACGCCTTTGCCTCCGACGAGTCCGGCCCGGACCAGCTGGTAGGCGTCGTTCTGGTAGCGCTTGGAACAGGATGGGCAGACGCTGGCGCGGCGGTTGCCGCAGGGCTTGTAAATGGTCCCGTCCGGCATGTCCGCGGTGTGGCGCAGGTCGAGGATGCGGCCGGTCGCGGCTTCGATGGTGGTGAGGGTTCCGGCCAGCCGGACCGGCCGCGTGCACGCGGCGGCGGGTTGCACGTGCGTGAGCCAGGCGGGGAAGTCATCGCGGGCGGCGCGGGCGACCGCTTGCAGGCGCAGATCCGGGGAACGGCGGTACCAAGCGAGGGCGGCCGGGTCGACGCACGCTGCCGCGCCCGAGCCGGTGGGCTCGGGTGTCACGGGAAGCGTCGCCAGGGTCACGCGGTGCCTTTCACCAGAAGTGCGGAAGGGTCGGCTCGGCGGCCGGGGCCGCACCCGAAGCTGGGAGGCTTCGGGTGCGACGCTGGTTGTCGAGTCGGTTATCGGCGGGTCGTGCTGGGGCGGTTGCCGTTGACGGTGCGGATCGGCGTGGTCGGGCTGTCAGGTGCCAGGGCCAGTAGGGCCAGGGCTTCAGCGGCCTTTTCGGAGTTCACGCGCAGCCGTGCGGCGAGTTGTCCGGCGGTGATCGGTTCGCCGTTCTCGGTGCGGTACTGCCGTGCCAGCTGGTCGGCGCGTGCCAGCAGTTGCTGCGAGACGAGCGGCAGTTTCAGCTGTGCGGCGTCCGGGCCGGTGACAGGTGTGTCGGTGGCGGGACGGGCCAGCTTGCCGGCCGTCGGTGCGGCTGTGCTGGGGCGGGGCCTGTTGGACAGGGCGGTCGCACGTGAGGTGGTGTCCGGTCGGGCCGGGCTGGTCGCGGTGGGCTTGGTGACCCGGGAGGCGACGACGTCGGGCGTCGGAACGGTGCTGTGTGCGGGCTCCGGCGACCGGGCCGATTCGTCCGTGCCGGGCGATGCCGGGGCAGGACTGGCCGGTTGCGGTTCGACGGCCGGCAACGCCACGTCCGGGCGGACGGGCAGCGGCGGCAGGGTCGGGGCCGGGACGGTGGTGCTGTCCGGGGTGGCCGGGGTGGATGTGGGTTCGGTGTGCTGGTTGGTGCCGGTCGCCAGGAGCGCGCCGGTGGCCATGACCATCAGTCCGTCAACAGCGAGCGGGCCGAGGACACACACGATGGGTTCCTCGCCGTAGAAGGCGAGAAGGCCGGACCCGTGTCGGTAGGACACGAGGGCCGCGACAGCCGCGACCGGGAGCAGACCGCCCCAGCGCAGCAGGTGCCAGATACGACCGTCGGGCCACGCGACGCGGGCCAGGATTTCGACGGCCACGAACAGGAAGACCGGCCAGACGACCGCGCCGACCACGGCACCCGTTTCAGGTGACCAATCGGCGGTGATGGCTTCCTTGGGCGGGATGAAGGAGTGAGCGATGTTCGCGGCGATCGACACTGATCCGCCGAGGATCGCACCGGTGTAAGCCCAGGTGCGTCCGCTCACGCGGGCACTCATCGCTGGTCCCGGGTTGTTGGTCATCGCGTTTGCCCTCCGACGGCGTCGTTGTCGTCGAAGCGGGAGAACGCCAGGATCTTCGGGGCCGTGACCTGGTAGGCCAGGGCCTCGGTCAGGATCTCGATGTCC
>NZ_LLZH01000084.1:0-2487 GCF_001509495.1 Actinoplanes awajinensis subsp. mycoplanecinus
GGGCTGGGGTGGGTGCTTGCCAAGCCGGGCGGGGTGGGGTGAGCTGAGGGCCGCCGACGGGAGGAGAGCGCTATGGGCGGCTCTGAGGTCGATGATGTGGTGGCTCGGCTCGAGGGGATGCTGACCGGGATCGATCGGCTGGCGGTGGCGTTTTCGGGTGGGGTTGACTCGTCGCTGCTGCTGGCGCTGTCGGCGCGGGTGCTGGGGCGGGACCGGGTACTCGCGATCCTCGGGGTGTCGCCGAGCCTGCCGGAGCACGAGCGGGCCGCCGCGCACGAGGTGGCCCGGCACGTCGGGGTGCCGGTGGTCGAGGTGGTCACCAGGGAAGGCGAGCGCGCGGACTATCGGCGCAACGGGCCGGACCGGTGTTTCCACTGCAAGGACGAGCTTTTCACGCGGATCGGGGACGAGGTGCTCGCGGAGTACCGGGTGGACGCGGTGGCGTATGGCGAGAACGCCGACGACGCGCTGCGCCCGGATCGGCCCGGATCGCGTGCGGCGGCCGCGCATCGGGTGCTGCGGCCGCTGGCGGGGCTCGGGTTGCGCAAGACCGACGTACGAAGACTGGCCCGAGCCTGCGGACTGCCGTGCGCCGACAAACCCGCGGCGCCCTGCCTGGCATCGAGGATTCCGCACTACAGCGAGGTGACGCCAGCGAAGCTGGCGCAAATTGAACAGGCCGAGGGTGCGTTGCGGCAGTTGGGCTTCGCCGATTTCCGGGTACGTCATCACGGCGAGGTCGCGCGCATCGAGCTGCCCGCCGAGGACCTGGTCCGGGCGGTCAGCACGCCGATCCGTGAGGCGGTGCACGCGGGGGTGCTGGCGGCCGGTTTCCGGTTCGTCACGCTGGACGTCGCAGGGATCCAGTCCGGCGCTTTCACGCTGCCGCTGGTCCAGGTGACCCGTGCCTGATCCGCTCGGCCCCACTGACACCCGAGCCGACAGCGCCACCGGGACGACCGGCACCACCCGAGCCGACAGCGCCACCGAGGCCATTGGGACCACCGGAGCCGACAGCGCCACCGGGACCACCGAGACCACCCCGGCCGACAGCGCCGCCGAGACCACCGAAGCAGACAGCGCGGCCGAGGCCGCCGGCACCGGCCGTGCCACCCGAGGCGATGACGCCGAAGCGGGCGGCGGCGTCATCGACTATGCCGAGCTGGATCTCGATCGGACTGCCCGGCGGGGTTATCCGGAGGCGGTCTTCTGCGCGGGCAAGACGGCCCGGCAGGTGGGTGGCATCGCTGCCCTGGTCCGTGCACGACCGGATGTGATCACGCTGTTCACCCGGGCTGACGCGGAGCATGCCGCGGCCGTGCTGGCCGAGCTGCCGGATGCTCGGCACGACGCCGACGCCGGGCTGCTCGCCTGGCCGGCCACTCCCCCGGCGCCGACCGGCGGGCTGGTCGTGGTGGTCGCGGCCGGAACCTCCGACCTGCGCGCCGCCCGCGAGGCCGAATTGACCGCGCGCTACCTGGGGCGGCCCACCGAACTGGTCGTCGATGTCGGGGTGGCCGGGCTGCACCGGATCCTCGCCCGGCTGGAACTGCTGCGCCGGGCCCGGGTCGTGGTGGTCGCCGCGGGCATGGACGGTGCGCTGCCGAGCGTGGTGGCCGGACTGATCAGCGTTCCGGTGGTCGGGCTGCCGACCTCGGTCGGTTACGGCGCCGCCTTCGGCGGATTGGCGCCGCTGTTGGCGATGTTGAATGCCTGCGCGCCGGGCGTTGCCGTGGTCAACATCGACAATGGGTACGGCGCGGGCCATCTGGCGGCGCAGATCGCGGCGCCGCTCGGGCCCGCTGAACCGAGCGAAACCGGCGAATCACGCGGCCCGGCTGACCGGCACATATCGGGCGCAACTGATGGACCGGACGGACTCGGCGCACCCGGCGAGCCACTCAAAACCATCGAATCCGGCGAATTGCGCGGACCGAGCGGACCCGGTGGACTGGCATGAGCGGCCGGCATGCCTGGATCGATGTGTCGGCTGGGGTGGCCGGGGACATGATGCTGGGGGCGCTGCTCGATGCCGGGGCACGGGTCGAACAGGTGCAAGCGGCGGTCGACGCGGTGGTGCCCGGAGCGGTGCGGATCGGGTTCGGTGAGGTGCAGCGGGCCGGGCTGCGGGCCGGGCGGGCGCATGTCGAGGTGCTCGTGGCCGAACCGCCGCACCGGGACTGGCGGGGCCTGCGGGCGTTGCTGGAGGCGGCGGAGCTGGCCGAGGTGGTCCGGGAACGGGCGATCGCGGTGTTCGAACGGCTCGCGGTGGCCGAGGCCCGGGTACACGGCATTGATGTCGGCGAGGTGCACTTCCACGAGGTCGGGGCGCTCGACGCGATCGCCGACGTGGTCGGGTGCTGCGCTGCGCTGCACGATCTCGGGATCGTCTCGGTGTCCGCCGGGGCGGTCGCGGGCGGTTCGGGGCGGGGGGGGGGGGGGGCAGGGGAGGTGCCGGGTCCGGGACCGGGGGGGGGGGGGGGGGGG
>NZ_LLZH01000085.1:0-292792 GCF_001509495.1 Actinoplanes awajinensis subsp. mycoplanecinus
GGCGGGGGGTTCGGGGGTGGGGGCTTTGTTGAGGAGGGCGACGTTTAGTTCTTGGGTTTGTTCTGGGGTGGGCTTCTCGGCGGGGGGGGTGGGGGTGGCCTCGGCCTCGGGGAGCTGAGCGGTTGAGGGCTTCGCGGTGACCGGCTCGGGGAGCTTGGGTGGAACGGTGTCCGCGGCGGGGGCGGGTGCGGCCTGAACAGGCGCGGTCTGGGCCGCGGTTCCGATCACCGAGGCGATGCCCAGGGCGGCCGACTTCTGGGCGCGGCGGGCCGGGTGGGGGAGGCCGGAGAGCGGGGGCTTCGCGGCTGTCGGTCGGAGCGCGGTGATCCGGTAGCGGTAGAGGACACCGTCGTCGCGGACCACGAAGTCGTCGGCGCCGTCCGGGCGGGTCCAGGTGAGGATCATCTGGCCGTATTTCTCGGCGAGCTTGACCAGCGCCGGGAACGTGGCGACCGTGACGACCGGCTCGTCCTGCTTGTTGTTGATCGGTTCGACCGGGACGAGCAGGTGACCGTAGCGGCGCTGGATCTGCGCCCGGGTCTGCAGCGGAACGCCGCGCAGCGCGGCCATCCCGACCCCGATCGCGGCCGCGATCGCGACCAGCAGCAGCCAGACCGCGTATTTGCGGGCCACCGCGGCGGTCAGCAGATCCCGGCCCAGCACGCTGATCTGCCGGGGGTAGATCCCGCCGCCCGAGGTCGACCCAGACTGGTTGACGACCAGGCTGTCAGCGCCACCGGCCAGGGCGAGCTGCATCGGGTTGAGCGCGAGGGAGAGCTGCGGATCGAACGAGGACCCGTCGCCGTGCTCGACATGCGCGGTCACCGCGATGGTGATCTGGCCGAGGTCGGTACCGATCGCCTTGCCCGCGGCCTGGACCCGCTCGTTGATGCCGTCGAGGTCGAGCAGGACCGTGCCGGTGTAGCGCTCGGCAGTGAACTTCCGGTCCTGCGACAACTGCATCGTCGAGTGCCACCCGGCGGGAGAGGAGAGGCGGGCGGTGACGGTGATGCTGCCGGGTTCGCCCTGGTACTGCAGTCGCAGGTCGACGAAGTCGGCAAGCTTGCGATAGATCGGATCGGGGGAGTAGGCGACGGTGCCGTCATAGGCCGCCGACGAGTCGACCTTGGCCGAGTAGGAGAACGTCATCGACTCCCCGGCCAGCGCACTGCTGGGGGCGGATTGGGTGGCCGGCTTCATCCACCCGAGCACGCCGAGCACGAGACCCGCGGCCGCGCAAAGAGCGGTCACCACGGCGAGAAGCCGGAGGATCGGGTTCAGGCGGCTGACAGCCTTGATCACGGCCGCGCCTGCAGCCCAGGATCCGCCTTTCCCAGACATGCCCTTGACTCTCTTTTTGCGGCGGCCACGGGGGATTTCTCGGCGCGTCTTGGCCGCCGCAGCTCCGCCGCTGACGAACATGAAGCCGAGCATCCCAAGTCCGGTCGGGCTGAGGAGAGGCTGTATCCAGGTGCCTATTTTAGGGACGTGGACAACGGCTCGTCCGATTACATCGGCGCCTTTCGGGGTATCGACATCCACGGATTCATTGTTGTCGCCCTTGAAAATAAATCCGTTCTTGGCATCACCGTCGATGATCCGATGCAGGACCTCCACTCGGCCGTCAGCACCATGGTAGGCGGCGATCTGCCCGACTTCGTAGGAATCGGACTTGGCGATGATTACGAAATCGCCAGCGAAGTAAACCGGGTTCATGCTTACGCCATGAGTGACCACGTAAGAGACCTGATGGGTGCCGATGCCCCACAAGCCGATGGCCGCCATCCCAAGGATGGCGGCCGCGGCTAGACGTTTGACCTGCACAGGTAGGCAATCCCAGGGGGAGTGCGAGCATGGCTCGCCTGCGATCCGACGCGGGAAACGGTATCCCGCGCGGACGCCCTCAGGTCAGGAAACCTCGATGCTGAAGGCACCCAAGGTCGAGTACCAGCCGTTGACGTTCGCAACGCCGGCAACCGATGCCGAGCATGTGGAACGGTATGTCGGTGCGGCTCCGACGACGGTGCAGGTGAAGCCGTCCGGGTCGTTTGTGTTGCTTGAGCCGGGGGTGCCGGTGATGCCGCTGATCGCCACGGCCTTTCCGAGCGCATCGGCGTTGAAGTCCAGCGTGAACGCGGTGACCTTGGTCGTAGCGCCGGTGATGTCAGAGTTGGTGAAGGCCATCGCCGTCAGGTTGGCTCCGACGACGGTGTGCGAGACGGTGCCGCCGAGGAAGGTCTTCTGGTTGGTGATGCCGTTCGTCAGACCTGCGCCGGTGAAGGCGGTGCTGCCGGCCGCGACGACACCGGCAACGGCCACGCCACCAAGAAGCTGAAGCATGCTGCGCATATAGATCGTGTCCCTTTGTTCGTTCGGTGGTAGCCCGGCCGACCTCGTGGGTCCCGTGGCTTTGCGTCCCCGGTTCGCACCGGGTTTGCCCTTCTCGCCGAGCGGACTTCGTCATCCCCTGGCAGCAAGTGTTTCGGTCATTCCCTCGCTGCGATTGAGCGTTAGTCGGGACTTTCTTGTTCAGACTTTTCGATTTGCAGTGCCTTAGTGCGTTCCGGGTGCTAATGGTTGCGCGCCGGTTGCGGATGACCCGGCAGCGGGACCGAAGCGGGGCCGAACGCGACGCGGCGGCCGTCACCAGACGGCCGCCGCGAACGTACAAAATCGGGTTCAGAGTTTGTAGAAGGTCACGTAGTGGTCCGGGGTGAAGTAGGCGACCTTGGTGCTGCGGTTGACCACGATCCGGTAGGCGTCACGCGAGGCGCCCCGGGCGCGGGAGTAGACGTCGTATTCGTTGTAGGTCGCCGTCGGCAGGTAGCCCTCGCGGTTCTGGAACGTGCCGCCGGTGTAGTTGTAGTTGCCGTACGGCCACGAGTACCAGCCCGAGCTGGTCGGCCAGCCGAGCGAGGACCAGCCGGTGACCGCGGTACGCGCGGCCGAACAGCGGCTGATCGTGCACGTCGAGTAGACGGCGGCCTGCGCGGCCGAGGTGTGCGTGGGCGCGACCACGGCGGGTGCGACCAGCGCGGTGCCGGCCAGCCCGAAGACCATGGCGAGGCTGAGCAGCAGCTTGCGACCGCGCGGCAGGGAGCGGGGGAGCGTGCGGGGATGAGTCACGTCGAACTCCGATGCGATGAGAGGGGATGGGCCTCGGACATCGACCATCGTCTAGGTCTGTGCCGCGCCGCGGTAGCTCTCAATCGAGTCATTCCATCGGAGTTAACGAATGTTTTACTGCCCTCCGAGCCCGCTTACCCAATCGACATAATCTGTTTCCTGGCGAGGCTTGCGCCCGGGGCCGGAGCCGTGCGGGCCGCTGATCGAGGTGGGTTCCACGACCGGCCCGTGAGATGCCGGCCCGTGAGACGCCGAACCGTGGGACGCCGGCCCGTGAGACGCCGAACCGCGTGGCGCCGGGACCCGGGGCTGCTCGGCCGTGACCGAGCCGGACCGGCCGCTCGGCGGGCCCGCGGTGAAACCGTTGAACGAGTCGGAGCCCGGCGCGGGCGGGGGCGGCGGCGGGGTGGCCTTCCCCCGGGAGCGCCAGCCACGGCCACCGGAGGCCGGGGTCGGCTGCTGGCCGGAGAAGCGCGGCGGGTTCTCCGGGGCCGGCGCCTGCGGCGGCGCCTGGTTCGGGGTGGGCGCCGGGTGGGACGGGTACGGCGTGGGAGCCGGCTGAGCCGGGTACGGCGCGGCGACCGGTGCGGGCGGGAACGGCGCGCCGGAGCGGAACGGGCTGCCGGTGCCGCCGGAGAACGGGTTGTTCGGCGTGCCCGCCGCGGTCGCGATCACCCCGGTGTCGGCCGGGTGCACCGCCGCCGCGGCTGAGGCCTGGGCGATGGCCGACTGCGCGGGCGCGTCCCGGTGCGGGAGAGCGGGCGGCGGATCCTCTTCCTCCCGTACCGAAGGGGGTTGAGAAACCGGAGCGGCCGCGGGCGCGGAAGAAGCAGTGGTGGCCGGAGTGCCGCGGACGATCGCGACGAGCACCGAACCGAGCACCCCGGCGCCGCACGCGGTCATCGCCGACCAGTACGGGTCGGCTCGGAAGCCGGTCGCGGCGCCTTCCGGCCCGGCGATCAGGTACGCCACGGTCAGCAGCGCCGGGCCGGCCAGCCCGGCCAGGCCCACGGCCAGCGTCGGCAGCTGGTTCCCGCGGGCCGCCCAGCCGACCGCCAGCCCGGCCAGCAGGGCGAGCGTCGGCATGGTGAGGAACGCGGTGTGCCCGGCCACGGCCGCCGGGATCAGGCTGCCGCTCAGCACGCCGAGCCGGATCGCGATCGGGGTGTGGCCGGGCAGCAGCGACGGGACGACCGAGACCAGCGCGACGATCCACATCAGCGAGCTCAGTGCGGCCACGTTCCAGCGCGCGGCGGGCTTCGCGGCGGCGGCCCAGCCGGCGAAGATGCCGGCCGCCGCGCCGAGCCCGGCGGCCAGCCCGATCACGAAGACCGGCTGCACCCCGGCGACCTGAGCGGCCCGAGCCGGCTGCATGGTCAGCGGGAGGACGGCGAGCGAGCCGAGGCCGGCCGCGATGCCCACGCCGAGCGCGCCGCCACCGCCGACCGGGCGGGGCAGCCACCGTGGTCGCAAACCGGTGGCGATCGTCGCGCCGATGGCCGCGGCGGTCATCGTGATCCAGGCGACCCAGGCGAGCTGCGCGGTCCATTGGTCACGCGCAGTGACATCCAGGATGCGGTCGAGTCGCACGACGCCGAGTCCGTAGGCGATGCCGAGTTGGCCGGCTCCGATCACCGCGGCCGCGAGGGCGGTGGCGGCCAGCAGCTTCACCCAGCTCCGAAATGCCATGCCGCGCACGTTACGTAATCCGGTGGCCGGTACGCCAGTGGGAGACCGGCTTCTTAAGGCAGCCTAAAGTCTGGATCTTCATCAATCGAAATACATCGATCAATTAAGGTAACCCTCGGTAACTCTGAGGCGACGTACGGAATGGTTGCCAGACCAACCCTCCAGAGTGGACACTGTCTGCCACGGACAACGTGTCCGTCGTGTCGTGCCAATCCTTGCGAACGTGAGAACCCTGCTCAGAAGCCGCGGGTACGTGAAACGCGGGACGGGACTCTCACATAGTGGTTGGAATCGTGAAAGTGTGCGGCAGCTCTGGCCGCGTGGGTGGCCACGAATGAGGTATTTGCGCACGTCAACGCCACGACGGCGGCTGTGGGCGGAGTTCGCGCGCGGTTACCACCCGGACAGCCCGGCGGTTTCCGGGAGGATCCAGGCTTCCCAAACCGCACAGGGTTCTGATGAAATCGCCGCCGTGCCGATAACGGCACGGACCTTGCTGCGCGCGCCGGACGGGGCCGGACCGCAGCCCTCGGACGGCTTCGCGCCGGCGTCACCGAAGACAATATTCCGGGGTGCCCAGTGAGGCTGGACGATCGCGAAGGAGATGTCGTGAGCGCGGGATCCTCGGGCCTGGCTGTGCGACGTGCTTCTTTCCCGCGGTTGCGGGACGCAAGCGTCCGCGCCAAGCTCGCCGGACTTTTGATCATTCCGCTGGTGGCCGTGCTGGTGCTCGCCTCGGTGCGGCTGGCCGACGTACGCGGACGTGCCACCGACGCGGCCCGAGTGGCCGATTTGACCCAGCTGGGCACCGACCTCTCCGGCCTGACCCTGCTGCTGCACCGCGAGCGGATGGCCGCCGCCGTGTTCCTGACCTCGTCGAAGGCGTCGGCCGAACCGCTCAAGTCGGCGAGCGCGGCGGTGGACGGGCAGGTCCGGCTGTTCCGCGAGCACCGCGGCGAGATCACCGATGTGCCGGTCCGGGTGCGCGACCGGCTCCAGCTGATCCAGGACGAGCTCGGCGAGCTGGCCGCGATCCGGACCTCGGTGTCCGCGCGGGACGACATGACGGTCGCCTCGGCGATCCAGCAGTACGGCAAGATCCTTGACGGACTGTCCGATTACGACGACGCGGTGAGCCAGGTTGCCGACCCGGGGCCGGTGGCTGACGGGCTGCGCGCTCTCGCCGCCTTCAGCCGGATCGAGTCGGCCGCCGGTGACCAGGAGGCCGCCGCGTACGTGGTTCGCGCCACCGGCTCGCTCACCGCCGCCTGGCAGCAGGAGCTGATCGGCACGCAGACCTCCCGGCAGGACGCGCTCGACGACTTCCGGCAGATCGCCACCGTCGACCAGGTCGGTCTGATCGAGGCGACCCTGGCGAACGCCGCGGTGGCCCGGGCGGACGGCCTGGTCACCCGGCTCACCGGGCCCTCGCCGGTGACGACCACCGACCTGATCAAGACGTACGCCGAGGTCCTGTCGCTCTTCCGGAGCGCCGAGACCCAGCTCGAGACCGAGGTCGTCCAGGTCGCCGAGGACGAGAGCAAAGCCAGCACCCAGCGCGCCACCCTCGAGTTCGTGGTGGTGCTGCTGGTCCTGCTCGGCGCGATCGGGCTGGCCTTCTACATCGGACGCAACCTGCACCTGTCGCTGCGCCGGCTGCGCGAGGGCGCGCTCCTGGTGGCCCACCGGGACCTGCCCGAGGCGGTCAGCCAGCTGCAGGACGTGGAGAGCCTGGGCGAGGGCGGTGTCGACCGGATCATCGCGCAGACCCGGGACCCGATCCGGCTCGCCGAGCGCGACGAGTTCGGCCAGGTGGCCGAGGCGTTCAACATGGTGCACCGGGAGGCCATCCGGGTCGCGGCCGAGCAGGCCGCGCTGCGGACCAGCGTCTCCGCGATGTTCCTCAGCCTGGCCCGGCGCAGTCAGGCGCTGGTCGACCGGATGATCGGCGAGCTGGACCAGATCGAGCGCACCGAGGAGGACCCGAAGCGGCTGGCCAAGCTCTTCGACCTGGACCACCTCGCCACCCGGATGCGCCGCAACGACGAGAACCTGCTGGTGCTGGCGGGCGCGGACGTGGGCGCGCCGCGCCGCGAGGACGCGCTGCTGATCGACGCGCTGCGGGCTGCCCAGTCCGAGGTGGAGATGTACCACCGGATCGAGTTCGGTGCGATCGACACCGACGTCTCGGTCACCGCCGCCGCGGTCAACGACGTGGTCCGGCTGATCGCCGAACTGCTGGACAACGCGACCCGGTTCTCCCCGCCGACGACCGTGGTGATGGCGCACGGGCGACGGTCCGGCGACCACGCCGTGGTCCAGGTCGAGGACCACGGTCTCGGAGTCTCGTCCGAGCAGCTGGAGCTGATCAACCGGCGACTGGCCGAGCCGACCGAGGTCGACGTCAGTGCGTTCCGGCTGATGGGTTTCGCGGTCATCGCCCGGCTCGCGGCCCGGCACGGCATCGAGGTGCGCCTGCTGCCCAGCCGCGAGGGCGGGACGATCGCCGAGATCACCCTGCCGCCCGACATCGTGGCGCTGCCCGGCGCGCCGGCCGCGCCCGGCCGGGCGGCCAGCTGGACCCGGCCCGGTCCGGCACCGCAGACCACTGCCGGTCCGGACCGTCCGGCCGAGGTACGTCCGCCGATCCGGTCCGCGCCGGCGCCGTCGCAGGCCATGCCGCGGTGGGCGCAGATGGTGGTCGGGCCGCAGGACGACCTGGATCTGAAGCCGACACCGGACCGGCCGCCGCTGCCCACCCGGGTGCCGAAGCCGACCACGCCCGAGCTGCCGTCGGCGCCGCTGTTCGTGCCCGCTTCCTCGGCCGCGCCGGTTTCCGCGGCGCCGGTTTCCGCGGCGCCGGTTTCGGCGCAGCCGCTGACCGCCCGGCCGATCTCCGCACAGCCTCTGGTCGCCCGGCCGATCTCCGCGCAGCCGGTTTCGGCCCGGCCGTTCTCGGCGCCACCGGTCTCCGCGCCGGGTTCTGCGCCGGGTTCTGCGCCGGTTTCCGCACAGCCGGCCTACCGGAGGGACGCGCCGGTTTCCGCGCAGCCGGCCTTCCCGAGGGACGCGCCGCTGACCGCGCCGAGGACCGCGCCGCTGGCCGCACCGAGGACCGCGCCGCAGGTGGGCATGCCCACGGCGGGCGGCCCGGTCAACGGCCACGCGATGGCGGCGCCGTCGGCACCGATCGAGGCGCCGATCCAGGTCGAGATGCAGCACGGCTGGTTCGAGCCGGAAGTCGAAGCCCCGACTCTGCGTGGCATGCCGACCGCCGGTTACGCTCCGGCCCCGGTCTCCGCGGCGCCGGGCAGCGCACCGCCGCAGCGGCCGGCCGCCGCTCCGACCACCGAGGGACACGCCGTGCCCCGACCCCGTACCGCCCCCGAGGACCGGTGGCGCACCGCCGCGGACGAGGGCTGGCACCGCGCCATGGCGGCCGCCGCACCGGTGGACGCCGGCATCACCCGTACCGGCCTGCCGAAACGCATCCCGCAGGCGCAACTCATTCCGGGCGGGGTGCAGGAGGCGCCCCGGGCACAGAACCGTCGCAGCCCCGACGACGTGCGTGGACTGCTCTCCGCGTATACCCGTGGGGTGCAGCGAGGACGGACGGACGGCGTCGCCGATTCCGCCGCCGTGGCACCACAGGCTCCTAAGGAGAACGAACAGTGACCAGGTCTCCCACCATGCAGGACATGGGCTGGCTGCTCAACAACTTCGCTGACAGCATCGCGGGTATCGCGCACGTCGTCGCGGTCTCCGCGGACGGTCTGTTGCTGGCGTGCTCGCGCGATCTGCCGAGTGACCGGGCCGATCAGCTGGCCGCGATCACGTCCGGTGTGGTCAGTCTGACCGACGGTGCGTCCCGGATGTTCACCGCCGGAAAGGTCATGCAGACCATCATCGAAATGGATAGCGGCTATCTTTTCCTGATGTCCATCAGCGACGGGTCATCGATGGCCGTGCTGGCGGCGCGCAGTTGCGACGTCGGTCAGGTCGGTTACGAGATGGCTCTGCTGGTGGAGCGCGTCGGTGCAGCGTTGTCACCGGCGACGCGCGAAGCCGTCAGCCACTAGGCGCCGGGGCCGCTGGGCCCCGGTGGAGATGAGGTGACCGCGACATGACAGAGCCGCACGATCCCCGGGGCAACCTGGTGCGGCCGTACGCGGTGACCCGCGGCCGGACCGAGCCGATCCGGGACATCCCGATCGAAGCGGTCCTGGTCGCCAGCCCGCCGGCCGTACAGGAAGCGCGTTTCGCCGGGCATGACAAGTACCGCATCGCCGTGTTGTGTGAGCCGAAAGCCCAATCGCTCGCCGAACTCGCGGCGCTGACCCGCCTGCCTCTCGGGGTGGCCCGGGTCCTCGTCGCCGACATGGTCGCCGACGGTTTGCTCACGCTGCACAGTGCCGCTCCTCGTAAGGGCTACACACAGCGAATGGATCTGCTGGGAAGGGTTTTGAGTGGACTTCGCAAGCTCTGAGCGGGCGGGTACGCCTTCTTCGGAGATCACCTCCGCGAAAATCGTCGTCGCCGGTGGCTTCGGCGTCGGGAAGACGACCCTGGTCGGCGCGGTCTCCGAGATCGAGCCGCTGACGACCGAGGCCGTGATGACCGCGGCCGGCGCCGGGATCGACGACGCCTCCAAGGTGCCCGAGAAGGGCACCACCACGGTGGCGATGGACTTCGGCCGGATCACCATGGCCGACGACCTGATCCTCTACCTGTTCGGCACGCCCGGACAGACCCGCTTCTGGTTCATGTGGGACGAGTTGATCCGGGGCGCGGTCGGCGCCGCGGTCCTGGTCGACACGCGCCGGCTGACCGACGCGTTCGCGCCGCTCGACTACTTCGAGAACCGGCACCTGCCCTACCTCGTGGCGGTGAACTGCTTCGACGAGTCGCCGCGCTACGAGGCGGAGGAGGTGCGGGAGGCGCTCGCCATCCCGGCCCGGGTTCCGCTGATCATGTGCGACGCCCGGCACCGTGAGTCGGTCAAGGCCGTCCTCATCGGCGTCGTCGAGCACGCCATGGCCACCCTGGTGACCGAACATGAACAGGGGGCCGTCGTCGGCTGACTGACCGTTTCAGGCCAGCCGGGGAAACCCAAAATCAAGATCTTTTTGTCGTGCGTCCGCTGGGGTGCGGATCGTCGCTCCCGCCGGGACCCCTGCGGTCTTCGCTGGCCGCTACGCGTCCAGAACGCGAAGACCTCCGGGGCGACGTCCGCGGGTGGTCACGGTCCCAACCCCACGTCCCGTGGTCCACGAGCCGCCGCGGCCCGCGCTCGTTCGCCCGGGCCCGGCTGCTCAGGCGCGGCCCGGCTCCAGCCCGGCCCGGCTGCTCAGGCGCGGCCCGGCTTGAGCTCGGCCCGGCTTCAGCGCGGCCCGGCTGTTCGAGCGCGGCCCGGCTTCAGCTCGGCCCGGCTGCTCAAGCGCGGCCCGGCTTCAGTTCGGCGTGAGGCGGATCACCGGGTACTGGCGGGCGGACTTGCCCTGATATTTCGCGATACGGGGCTGCGCGGCGGTGATGCGCTGCCAGGCCTGCTCGCGGTCGGCGCCGTCGAGCCGGTGCGGCGTCACCGGCACGACACCCCGGCCGGGCAGTTCGATCGACGCCCGGTCCGGGTGGGCCACCAGGTTGGCGTGCCAGTCAGGGTGCTGCCCGCCCCCACCCGAGGCGACGACCAGCCACCCGTCCCCGCCGTCCGGGAACCAGGCCAGCGGCGTCTCCCGCGGCTGCCCGCTCCGGCGCCCGACGGTGTTCAGCACCAGCACGTCCATCCCCATCATCGAGCCCTTCCCGCCGCGAATCCGGCGACTGGCCCGGCCGTTCATGGTCCGCTGCACCCACCGCGAGAACGCCCCCGGCCCACGCCCACCCACCTGCTGCTCCGAACCCACAACTGCCTCCCCCTCGCTGGTAGCGGTCACCCGCGAAATCCACGCTAGGCCCGCCCCTTCTCACCCCGCTTCTCGTTTCCTGACCGATCCACAGCCCCGTCCCACCCGCAGCCCGGAGCGTCCGCCCGCGACCCCCACCGCAACTCCCCACGCAACGCAGGTTGAGCTGTTGCGTGGGGACTTTGGGTGCGGAGCGCGCCGCAACTCCCCACACAAAGCGGGTTGAGGTGTTGTGTGGGGACTTTGGGTGCGGAGGGCGCCGTAACTCCCCACGCAAGGTGGGTTGAGGTGCTGTGTGGGGACTTTGGGTGCGGAGCGCGCCGTAACTCCCCACGCAAGGTGGGTTGAGGTGCTGTGTGGGGACTTTGGGTGCGGAGCGCGCCGTAACTTCACACGCAACGTGGGTTGAGGTGCTGCGTGGGGAGTTTGGGTGCGGAGCGCGCCGTAACTTCACACGCAGGGTGGGGTGAGGTGTTGCGTGGGGACTTTTGGTGCGGAGGGTGCTGTTACTTCACGCGCGGGGTGGGGCTTGGGGTGGGTGGCCTTGGGGAGCGCGGGTGTCGCCCTGGAAGGGTTTGTGGTTTGGACGCGTAGCGGCCAGCAAAGCCTGGAAGGGTCCCGGCGGGAGCGGCGGTCTGTACCCCGGCGGACGCACGACATCTTGAATTTGATCTTGATTTTGGCGCGGAGCGTTTCGCGGCTTCAGATGGGGATGCGGTAGCCGCGTTTGACGACGGTCTGGACGATGCCGGGGACCGCGAGGCCGGCGCGGAGGCGGGCGACGGCCATCTCGACCGCGTGCTCGTCGGCGTTGCGCGGGAGGGCCTGCAGCAGTGCGGCGCGGGAGAGGACCCGGCCCGGTGACGTGGCCAGCGCGCGGAGGACCGCCATCGGGCCGGGCGCGAGTGGTCGCAGGTCGCCGTCGACCACCGCGGCGTGTCCGCGCAGAGTGATGGCGTGGCCGTTGACCTGCAGGGACACCGCGCGTTTGGGGAGTTCCTCGACCAGGGTGCGGACCAGGGCGGTGAGGCGGGCGCGGTTCGGCGTGGAGACCGGTACGTCGTGACGGCGCAGCGGCGACGCGGTGACCGGCCCCACACAAGCGGCCAGTACGTCGGAGCGCAGCGCGTCCAGCACCGGGTCGACAGCCGGCCCGGCAGCGCGGAGCAGAGCCTGGACCGCGGCGGCGGAGGTGAACGTCACGGCGTCGACCAGGCGGCCGGCGATCAGGTCGACCAGCCGGTGCAGCGGGGCCGGGTCGGTCGGTGGCGCCCAGCGGTAGACCGGCACCTCGATCACCCGGGCGCCGGCGCCCTCCAGCGCGTCGGTGTATTCCGGCTGGCTCTCGCCGTGCAGCTGCATGGCGACGGTGAGGCCGGCGATGCCGCGGGCGGTCAGGTGCTCGACGACCTCCTCATAGCCCTCGCCGTCCGGGGTCCACTGGTCCTGCAGCCCGGCGGCGCGGACCGCGGCGCGTGCCTTCGGGCCGCGGGCCACCAGGTAGGAGCGGCTGAGCACGGCGCGCAACGGTTCGGCGAGGCCCCAGCCCTCGGCGGCCTCCAGCCAGCCGCGCATCCCGATGCCGGTGTTGACCAGCACGATGTCGGGCGGGGTGTCGAGGCAGGCGCGGGTGGCGGCGCGCAGCTCGGCGTCGTCGGCGATCGGGACGATCCGCAGCGCGGGCGCCAGCACGATCCGGGCGCCGCGGCTCTCCAGCAGACCGGCCAGCTCGTCGCGGCGGCGGTCGGAGGTGACGCCGATGGTGTACCCGGAGAGGGCAGCGGTCGGTTCGGCCAGCGCGGCCGCGGTCAGCACCGGCCGGCGGGCCCCCGGGGTCCGGTCCGTCATCCGGCAGCGATCCCGTGGCGGCCGGAAAACAGAAGGCCGGCACCGATCCCGTGGCGGCCGGCGACGCCGTTCAAGAAAAGCGGATTGGGGTCGAGAAGTCGCGACGTGGCCGGGCGGTCCACCGAAGGGCACGCTCGAAGACCGTCGTCCTCAGCGTTGACCCGCTCCCATGTCACGCTTACGGTCCTCGCCATGCCTCCGTCCGGGGCACGCCGCGACTTCTCCCCACCACTCCGGCGAACCGGTGTGGTGAACACCGTCAGGTCCGTCCTCAACCCTGACGATGGTCTCTCCATGGTGCGCCTCGAGACGCCGCGTCGGCCAATGCCGGGCCGCGTCGTCCGTGGTTCCGCACCGATGGCCATGCCGGGAAGCCTGCCGGTGGGGAATTTCGGCTAAGCGTCCCATTTGTTTCGAGCCTGCTAAGAGGCATCCAGCGGGACTTGTCGAACCCCCGCCGGGCTGACCCGCCGGGCCGAGTATGCTGGATACCGTTTGAGGTCCCGCCTCGGGCTATTCACCCGCGGGCAGCCTGTTTTGACCACGCGCCGCGCGGCCGGGTATTGTTGCCTGCTGTTATGCGATAGCTGCGGGCGCGCCCTCTGGGGTGTGCTTGACAGTCGCGTCGACGCCGATGCTCGACACGACCAGCGCGCGCCCCCAGACCGACGACGAGACAAGGTAATTCTGTGCGTACGTACAGCCCGAAGCCGGGTGAGATCGAGCGTCAGTGGCACATTATCGACGCTTCTGACGTCGTTCTGGGCCGCCTGGCTACCCACACTGCGACCCTTCTGCGGGGGAAGCACAAGCCGACGTTCGCCCCGCACGTCGACACCGGCGACTTCGTGGTGATCATCAACGCTGGCAAGGTCGCGCTGACCGGCAACAAGCGGCAGACCAAGGTCGCTTACCGGCACTCCGGTTACCCGGGCGGTCTGAAGCAGATCGGCTACGAGGAGCTGCTGTCCAAGCGCCCCGAGAAGGCGGTCGAGCTGGCCGTCAAGGGCATGCTGCCGCACAACAAGCTCGCCGCGCAGATCCTCAAGAAGCTGAAGATCTACCCGGGTGCTGAGCACCCGCACGCCGCGCAGCAGCCGCAGCCGTTCGAAATCAAGCAGATCGCGCAGTGAGCGCGGGAGAAGGCAGCAGCATGACCGACAACATCGTTGAGCCCGAGGCCGTCGAGGCCGTCGAGACTGTCGAAGAGACCGTCGAGACTGTCGAAGAGCCCGCCGAGACGGTCGTCGTCGAGGCCGCTCCGGCTCCGGTTCGCGCCCCGCGTCCCGGCGACCGGCCGATCCAGACGGTGGGCCGGCGCAAGCAGGCCATCGTCCGGGTCCGTCTCGTCCCCGGCACCGGCAAGATCACCTGCAACGGCCGGGAGCTCGAGAACTACTTCCCGAGCAAGGTCCACCAGCAGCTGATCCGCGAGCCGCTGGGCACCGTTGAGCGCGCCGAGCAGTTCGACGTCTACGCGAACCTGCACGGCGGTGGCATCACCGGCCAGGCCGGCGCGCTGCGTCTCGGCATCGCCCGGGCCCTGATCACCAACGAGCCCGACGACCGTCCGGCCCTGAAGAAGGCCGGCTTCCTGACCCGTGACGCCCGGGTCAAGGAGAGCAAGAAGTACGGTCTCAAGAAGGCCCGTAAGGCTCCGCAGTACTCGAAGCGCTGATTTCCCTACGACGGCCGAGTCCGCCCCCGATTATCGGGGTGCGTGCTCGGCCGTCGTTGGTTTGTGGCACCTCCCTCCCCCCAACTAGCTGTTTCGGTACTCCTGCCCTTGCCGCATGGTGATGCACGCTGGGGGGCACGTGTCACCGGCGAAAGGAAGCCGCCATGGGGCGACTCTTCGGCACCGACGGCGTTCGCGGTCTCGCGAACGGCGATCTGCTCACCCCGGAACTCGCCCTGAAGGTCGCTGTCGCGGCGGCTCGGGTCCTGGTCGAGAGCGACAGCAGTCATCAGCCGCTCGCCATCGTGGGCCGTGATCCACGGGCCAGCGGGGAGATGCTGGAGGCTGCCGTCGTCGCCGGCCTGACCAGTGCGGGAGCCAACGTGGTCCGGGTCGGCGTGCTGCCGACGCCCGCGGTCGCGTACCTGGTGGGGCAGACCGGCGCCGACCTGGGTGTGATGCTCTCGGCGTCGCACAACCCCATGCCGGACAACGGCATCAAGCTCTTCGCCTCCGGTGGCCAGAAGCTGCCGGACGAGCTCGAGGAGCGCATCGAGAAGGCGGTCGAGGACGGGCACGGCCTGGTCGGCCGGCCCATCGGCGCGGCGATCGGGCGGGTGCACGACCTGCTGGACGGCGCCGAGCACTACATCAAGCACCTGATCGAATCGCTTCCGCACCGCCTGGAAGGCGTCAAGGTCGTGGTGGACTGCGCGAACGGCGCGGCCAGCGAGGTCGGCCCGGTGGCGTACCGGGAGGCCGGTGCCGAGGTGATCGCGATCCACGCCGAGCCGGACGGCCTGAACATCAACGAGGAGTGCGGCTCGACACACCTCGACAAGGTCCGCGACGCGGTGCTGGAGCACGGCGCCGACCTGGGCCTGGCCCACGACGGCGACGCCGACCGCTGCCTGGCCGTCACCGCGGCCGGTGACATCGTGGACGGCGACCAGATCATGGCGATCCTGGCGCTGGCCATGCGCGACGCCGGCACGCTGACCGAGAACACCCTGGTCGCGACCGTGATGAGCAACCTGGGTCTGCGGATCGCGATGAAGCAGTCCGGGATCACGCTGCTCGAGACCAAGGTCGGCGACCGGTACGTGCTCGAGGAGCTGCAGAGCGGCGGGCTGGCCCTGGGCGGCGAGCAGAGCGGGCACATCGTGATGCCGGCGTTCGCCACCACCGGCGACGGCGTGCTGACCGGCCTGCACCTGATGGCGCAGCTGGCCGCGAGCGGCAAGTCCCTGGCCGACCTGGCCGCCGTGGTGCACCCGCTGCCGCAGGTGCTGATCAACGTCAAGGTGGGCGACCGGGAAGCCGGCGCCGCGGCGCCGACCGTGCAGGCCGCGGTGGCGCTGGCCGAGAACGAGCTGGGCGAGACCGGCCGGGTGCTGCTGCGCCCCTCCGGCACCGAGCTGCTCGTGCGGGTGATGGTCGAGGCCGCCACCGAGGAGAAGGCGCGCACCGTCGCCGAGCGGATCGCCGACGAGGTCCGGGCCGCCAGCCCGATCTGATCTTCAGCTTAAGAGGGCCCCGGTGTCCCGGGGCCCTTTTTGCTGTTTACGCCAGCTTGCGAAGCCGGTCGACGGCGTCGTCGATCACCTCGGCGCGTTTGCAGAATGCGAACCGGATCAGGTGCCGCCCGGCGTCCTGGTGGTCGTAGAAGACCTGGGTCGGCACCGCCACCACCCCGGCCCGGCCGGGCAGCTCCCGGCAGAACTCGACACCGTCGGTCCCGCCCAGCGGCCGGATGTCGGCGGTCACGAAATACGTCCCCTCGGACGGCAGCACGCCGAACCCGGCCGCGGTGAGCCCGGCCACCAGCCGGTCCCGGTTCGCCCGCAGCGTGGCCGTGAAGCCGGTGAAATACGCGTCCGGCAGGCGCAGGGCGACCGCCACGGCGGGTTGCAGGGGCGCCGCGTTCACGAACGTCAGGAACTGTTTGACCCGCAGCACCGCGGAGACCAGCCGGGCCGGTCCGGTGGCCCAGCCGACCTTCCAGCCGGTGCAGGAGAAGGTCTTGCCGGCCGACGAGATGCGCAGGGTGCGCTCGCGCATCCCGGGCAGCCCGGCCAGCGGGGTGTGCGGTGCGTCGAAGACCAGGTGCTCGTAGACCTCGTCGGTCACCGCGTACGTGTCGTGCCGCTGGCAGAGGTCGGCGATCAGGGCCAGCTCGGCCGGGGTGAACACCTTGCCGGTCGGGTTGTGCGGCGTGTTGAGCAGCACCAGCCGGGTCCGCGGGCCGAACGCCGCGCGCAGCTCCGCCTCGTCGAACGCGTACCGCCCGTCCGGGCCGGGCCGCAGCGTGACCGGGCGGCGGACCGCTCCGGCCAGGGTGATCGAGGCCGCGTACGAGTCGTAGTACGGCTCGAAGCAGACCACCTCGTCACCCGGCTCGCAGAGCGCCAGGATCGCCGCCGCGACCGCCTCGGTGGCGCCCGCGGTGACCACGACCTCGGTGTCCGGGTCCCGGGCGAGACCCCAGAACCGCTGCTCGTGCTCGACGATCGCGTGCCGCAGCGCCGGGATGCCGGCCAGCGGCGGGTATTGGTTGGCGCCACCGGCCAGGGCCTGCGCGGCGGCCGCCAGCATCTCCGGTGGGCCGTCGGTGTCCGGGAAGCCCTGTCCGAGATTGACCGCCCCGGTGCGCACCGCGAGGGCGGACATCTCGGCGAAGATCGTGGTCCCGAACGGGCGCATCCGTTCGACGAGGGGGTCGGTGGTCACCTGGGCTCCCGGTTCTCCAACGGCTCAGTTCAGTTCAGGGTCAGCTTGTTGCAGGTGGCGGTCGCGATCCGGCCGGACGCGGTGTGCTCGGACACCGTCTCGCCGTCGATGGTGGCCCGGCAGCTGATGCTGCCGTCGTGGATCGAGCGGCGGATCGCCCACACCGAGACCACCGACGGACCCTCCATGGTGAGCGTCAGCTTCCACGGCAGTTCCGCGTCGCTGATCGTCTGGGGCAGGCCGTTGAGCTTCTCGGTGTAGAAGACGGTGGCCGGGCCGTCGCCGGTCACCTCGTACTTCACGGTGATCTTCTGCCCGTCGGGCAGGCCCGGCAGGTTGGGCAGGCCGGTCGGCAGCTCGGTCGGCGCGGTGGTGGGCAGCACTGTCGGCAGGGCGGTGGGGATCTTGTCGGTGGCCTCCGCCACCTTGTCCCGGCCGCGCTGGTAGAGCTGCACGCCGGCGGTCGCCAACCCACCGCAGAGCAGCAGGCTGATCGCCAGGACCAGGGCGATGAGCGGGGTGTTGCTGCGCCGGTGCGGTGGCGGCGGCCCGTAGCCGGCGGGCGGTGGCCCATAACCGTCAGGCGGCGGCCCGTAGCCGGCGGGTGGCGGCGGCCCATAACCATCTGGCGCCGGCGGGCCGTAGCCGGAAGGCGGCGTGTGTCCGTAACCGACCGGTGGGAAGGCCGATGTCGGCGGATATTCCGGCTCCGGACCGCGGTACGGCAGCGGAGCGTGCCCCGGCTGGAACTCCGGCGGCCGAGACGGCTCGCGCTGATCGCTCATTTTCCCCTCCTGGTAGCCGAAACCGACGGTACGCGAGATGCGCATCCGAAAGGCATTCACCCGATGGGGGTCTGCCCTGCTGGTCTATGCTTCCGATCACGTACCATGCTCGTAAGTGTGCTTCTCGAGCATGACGTTTGCGTGAAAGTCGGCTACGCTGCCCCGCATGTGTGGGATCGTGGGTTACGTAGGCAATCGTCCGGCCCTGAGCATCGTCCTCGATGGCCTCCGGCGGCTGGAGTACCGCGGATACGACTCCGCGGGTATCGCCGTCATCGACAAAAACGAGGTCCGGACCGAGAAGCGGGCCGGCAAGCTGGCCAATCTGGAGAAGGCGCTCGCCGAGCGGGCCGACGACGGCATCGCCGCGGGCCGGACGGCCATCGGGCACACCCGCTGGGCCACGCACGGCGGGCCGACCGACCGTAACGCCCACCCGCACCTGTCCGCCGACGGCCGGGTCGCCGTGATCCACAACGGCATCATCGAGAACTTCTCCCGGCTGCGCGCCGAGCTCGAGGCCGGTGGCGTCGAGTTCCGCAGCGACACCGACACCGAGTGCGCGGCGCACCTGCTCGCCGCGGAGATGCGCGCGCTGCGCGAGGCCGGCGGGGAGCCCGGCCCGGCCCTGCTCGCCGAGGGCATGCGGCGGGTCGTGCGCCGGCTGGAGGGCGCGTTCACGCTGCTCGCGATCGACGTCGAGGTGCCCGGCGCGGTGGTCGCCGCCCGGCGCAACTCGCCGCTCGTGGTGGGCCGCGGCAACGGGGAGAACTTCCTGGCCAGTGACGTCTCGGCGTTCATCGAGCACACCCGGGAAGCGGTCGAGCTGGGCCAGGACCAGGTCGTCCTGATCACCCCGGACCAGATCGAGATCACCGACTTCGACGGCGCCCCGGCGACCGGCAAGGAGTTCCACGTCGACTGGGACCTGTCCGCCGCCGAGAAGGGTGGCTACGAGTACTTCATGCTCAAGGAGATCGCCGAGCAGCCGCAGGCCATCGCGGACACCCTGCTGGGCCGGCTGAGCGAGCGCGGCGAGATCATCCTGGACGAGGTGCGGCTCACCGACCAGGACCTGCGGGACGTGGACAAGGTCTTCATCGTGGCCTGCGGCACCTCGTTCCACGCCGGCATGGTCGCCAAGTACGCCATCGAGCACTGGGTGCGGATCCCCTGCGAGGTCGAGCTGGCCAGCGAGTTCCGCTACCGCGACCCGATCCTGGACCGCTCCACCCTGGTGATCGTGATCAGCCAGTCCGGCGAGACCATGGACACCCTGATGGCGCTGCGGCACGCCAAGGAGCAGAAGGCCCGGGTGCTGGCCATCTGCAACTCCAACGGCTCCACCATCCCGCGCGAGTCGGACGCCGTGCTCTACACCCACGGCGGCCCGGAGATCGCGGTCGCCTCGACCAAGGCGTTCCTCACCCAGCTGGTCGCGTGTTACCTGATCGGCCTGCACCTGGCCCAGATCCGCGGCGTGATGTACGCCGACGAGGTCGCCGCCGTGGTCGAGAAGCTCCAGGCCACCCCGGACAGCCTGCGCACCCTGCTGGGCCGGATGGAGGACGTCCGGGCACTGGGCCGCGACCTGCGGACCGCGTCGACGGTGCTGTTCATCGGCCGGCACGTCGGCTTCCCGGTGGCCCTGGAGGGCGCGCTCAAGCTCAAGGAGCTCGCCTACATGCACGCCGAGGGCTTCGCCGCCGGTGAGCTCAAGCACGGCCCGATCTCGCTGATCGACGAGGGCACCCCGGTGGTCTGCGTGGTGCCGTCCCCGGCCGGCCGCGGTGTGATCCGCGACAAGGTGGTCTCCAACATCCAGGAGGTCCGCGCCCGTGGCGCCCGGACCATCGTGATCGCCGAGGAGGGCGACGAGGACGTCCGGGCGTTCGCCGACCACCTGATCACGGTGCCGCCGACCCCGACGCTGCTCGCCCCGCTGATGACCACCGTGCCGCTGCAGATCCTGGCCTGCGAGATCGCCGCCGCTCGCGGCAACGACGTGGACCAGCCCCGCAACCTGGCCAAGTCGGTCACCGTCGAATGATCCGCGGACGGGTCGCCGGTCCGGCGGCCCGTCACGGCGTCCCGCCCAGGGTGATCGTGGCGAGGGCGTCCAGGGCCGGCCGGCCCGGTTCCCAGTACCCCAGGTGGCCGGCGTCCCACTGACTGCCGAAGACCCGCGCGCCGAAGCCGGGATCGTTCGGGTTGTGCCCGAACCACAGGTCGTCGGCCGGCCCGGCGAGCGCCGCACCGGGCAGGCCGATCGCCAGATTCCGGACCATCGTGCCGGGGGAGACCGCGAGCCACTGGATCGGGTCGGACGCCGAGGTCGAGGCGAAGACCTGACCGGCCGGTAGCCGCAGCTGCTCGGCCGCGTCGACACCGACACCGGGCGAGCCGACGAACACCACCCGATCGGCGTCCAGCCCGGCGGCCGCGGCCTTGCCCACCACCAGCGACCCGTAGCTGTGCCCGAGCACGGTCTGCCGCGCCTCCGGGCCGTCATGGGTGGCGCGCAGACCCTCCTGGAACCGCTGCAGCCCGCTCGCGCCGGCGGTGGCCTGCCGCGCCGACCAGGCCTCGTCCAGGAAGTCCGGCGCGTCGTAGTCCAGCCACAGCACCGAGCTGGTCGCGGCGTCCGGCCCCAGCTCGCCGGCGCGGGCCGCGACCCGCTCGGCCCGGGTCAGCTCACCGCCTAGCGAGGCCAGGTCCGCGGTCATCCCGGGCACGTGGGTCAGCACGTTGGCGGCGCGGTCCGGGTCACCGAGGGCGATCACCGCACGGCCGTCGCCGGAGACGTCCAACCCCATGAGGTACGCCCTGGGCACCCGGTCGTCCTCCAGCCGGGCGGCCAGCCGGTCCAGCCCGCGCAGCGTGTCCCGGTCACCGCCGGTGCGGGTCAGGTAGGCGCGGCGCTCGGCGAGCAGCAACCGGTTCGCCAGGTCCCGGTCGGCCACCGGGATCCCGTTCAGCCCGGCGACCGCGGCCGGCTCGTCGCCCAGCATCCACAGCCGCTCGGCCGGCGACAGGCCGGCCCACCACTGGCGGACCTGCGCCGGGCTCGCCGTGCAGCCCGGCCGGTCGGTGGCGGCCGGTGCGGTCGCGGTGACCGCGAGCTCGGCCAGGCGGGTCGCGGCGCCGTGATCCGCGGTGTCGGCGAGGCGAAGGGCGGCGGCCAGCTCGGGCGCGGCCGGCCCTGGCTCGACCGTGCCGGCTTCGGTGATCACTTGGTGGGTGGCCAGCGCGGTGGCGCGGGCCCGATCGAGCAGCGCCCGGGCCCGCACCAGCGCCGCCGCGAACTCGCTCAGCACCTGATCGGCCCGCCAGCAGAGCAACCGGAACAGCGCCAGCCGCCGCCGCAGCACACCGAGCCGGGCGACCGCGGCGTCGGCGGCCGCTCCGGACCAGGCCGCGCGCAGCCGGTCGGCGAGGGGACCGAACTCGTCGCCGAGGACTCCGGCCAGCGCGGCCCAGCGCCGCCAGGCGAGCGCCGCGGCCGACCAGCGGGCCGGGTCGGTGGCCCGCAGCCGGGCGTAGGTGACCCGGGGCGGCACCGGGAGGGCGGCGACGGTCATCGGGTGGACCGGAGGCGGGCGGCCGCTCGGGCGTCGGCTTCGGCGTACGCGGAAAGGGTTTCCTCCACCAGCTGCCCGGCGGCGGACAGGTCGGCGCTGAGCTCTCGAAGCCGGGTTTCGGCCGCGTCGGCGGCCGTGGTCGCGGCGTCGGTCGTCACCCAGCGCGGCCCGGCGATCGGCCCCGGCGCCACGGCCGCCGCCTCCCGCACCCGGGCCGCCGTGCCGGCGATGGACGCGGCCGCCTGACGCAGCTGGTCGGCGTCGACGTCGAGGTCGGGATTCATGACGGTTACCTCCGGTGCGGCGGGGACGGGATGCGCCGAAGGTAGGCGGTTCCGGCCGGGCGCCGGGACGCCCTGTGGACAACGCTCCGCACCTTGTCCACAGGCGCTCGGTGACCGTTAGGGTGTCCGTTGTGATCGTGTCTGTCGGCATCGACGTCGTCCTGGTGAGCCGCTTCGCCCGGGCGCTGGACCGCACTCCGCTGCTCGCGAACCGGCTGTTCACCGAGGACGAGCGGCTGACCGGGTCGGGCAGTCCCCGCTCGGCGGAGTCCCTGGCCGCGCGGTTCGCCGCGAAGGAGGCGGTGGCCAAGGCGCTCGGCGCGCCGGCCGGGCTGCGCTGGCACGACTGCGAGATCGTCACCGACCCGGACGGGCGGCCCTGGTTGACCGTCTCCGGTACGGTCGCCGCCGCCGCGTCGCAGCGCGGGATCAATCGATGGCATCTGTCCTTGTCGCACGACGGCGGGATCGCGTCGGCGATGGTGGTCGCCGAGGCCTAGGAAGGGGTCGGTATGCGGCAGGCATTTCGGGTCGCTGACGTACGCGCGGCGGAGAAGACGCTGATGGCGACGCTGCCGGACGGGACGCTGATGCAGCGCGCCGCGGCCGGCCTGGCCCGGCGCTGCGCGCTGCTGCTGACCGATTCCGGCGGTGTGTACGGCGCCCGGGTGCTGCTGCTGGTCGGCAGCGGCGACAACGGCGGCGACACGCTCTATGCGGGCGCGCTGCTGGCCAAGCGGGGCGCACAGGTCCGGGCGCTGCTGCTCCAGCCGGAACGGGTGCACCTGGCCGGTCTCGCCGCGCTGCGCCAGGCCGGCGGGTTCACCGTCGTCGACCTGCCGACCCGGGCCGACCTGGTGCTCGACGGGATCGTCGGCATCGGTGCGTCCGGCGGTCTGCGGCCACCGGCGGCCGCGCTGGTCCGCGCGCTCGGCGGGCTGCGCGCCCGCGACGGTGAGCGGGCGCCGGTGGTGGCCGTCGACGTGCCCAGCGGGGTGAGCGTGGACACCGGCGACGTGCCGGGCGACGCGGTCACCGCGGACGTCACGGTGACCTTCGGCTGCCGGAAACCGGCGCACGTGGTCGGCCCGGCGGCGGCCCGCTGCGGCCAGGTCGAGCTCGTCGACATCGGGCTCGGCCCGGTGCTGGTCGCCGACCCGGCGGTCCGGGTGGCCGAGGCCGCCGACATCGCGGCCTGGTGGCCGGTGCCCGGCACGACCTCGGACAAGTACACCCGCGGCGTGGTCGGCCTGGCCACCGGCTCGGCCCGGTACCCGGGCGCCGCGCTGCTCTCCACCTCGGGCGCGCTGGCCGGCCCGACCGGCATGGTCCGCTACGCGGGCAGCGCCCACCGCGAGGTGGTCCGCGCGCATCCGTCCGTGGTGGCCGCGCCGAAGGTCGCCGCCGCCGGCCGGGTGCAGGCCTGGGTCTGCGGCTCCGGGCTGGGCACCGACGACGGGGCCCGGACCGAGCTGCGCAGCGTGCTGGCCACCGCGTTGCCGGTGTTGCTGGACGCGGACGCGATCACCCTGCTGGTCGGCGGCGAGCACGCCGAGCACCTGCGCCGGGACGCGCCGCTCGTGCTGACCCCGCACGACGGGGAGTTCACGAGGCTGGCCGGGGAGGCGCCGGGCGCCGACCGGATGGCCGCGGCGGCCCGGCTGGCGGCCTGGACCAACGCGGTGGTGCTGCTCAAGGGCGACCGGACGATCGTGGCCACCCCGGGCGGCGAGACCTGGGCGAACCCCACCGGCTCGGCGGCGCTGGCCACCGCGGGCAGCGGCGACGTGCTGGCCGGGCTGCTCGGGTCGCTGCTGGCGGCCGGGCTGCCGCCGGTCCGGGCGGCGGTGGCCGCGGCGTACGTGCACGGCCTGGCCGGGCGGCGTGCGGCACTGGACGGCCCGGTGACCGCGCCGGACGTGGCCGCCGCGGTCCGCCCGGTGCTGGCCGAGCTGTTGGGATAGCCGGTCCCCTGGGGCCGGCGCGACCTCCTGGGGCCGGTGCGGCCTCCTGGACCGGGCTCCTGGGCCGGCGCGACCTCCTGGCCGGTGCGGGCTCCTGGACCGGGCTCCGGGGCTAGCCGACCGAAACTGTCATACCTCTCAGTAGGGTGGATGGCATGTGGCAGGCCGAAGTTCGCGTCGATCTGGACGCCATCCGGGACAACGTCGCGACGCTGCGCGCCGGCACCTCCGCCGAGGTGCTGGTCGCGGTCAAAGCCGATGGGTATGGCCACGGCATGGTCCCGGCCGCCCGCGCCGCGGTGGCCGGCGGCGCCACCTGGCTCGGCGTGGCCACCCTCGACGAGGCGCTGGAGCTGCGCCGGGCCGGTCTCGGCGCCCGGGTGCTGGCCTGGCTGCTCGCCCCCGGCCTGCCGCTGCACGAGGGCATCACGGCCGGCATCGACCTGAGCGCCGCCACCCCGGCCCTGCTCGACGAGCTGATCGCCGCCGCCGGTCAGGCCGGGCAGCCCGCCCGGGTGCACCTCAAGCTGGACACCGGGCTGGCCCGGGGCGGCGCGGCGGAGTCCGAGTGGCCGGCGCTGTTCGAGGCGGCGGCCAAGGCCCAGTCCGACGGCGACGTGCAGATCGTCGGCATCTGGAGCCACTTCGCCTGCGCCGACGAGCCGGGCCACGAGTCGATCGACCGGCAGCTCGCCGCGTTCACCGCCGGGCTGGCCCTGGCCGAGAGCTATGACCTGCGGCCGGCCCACCGGCACATCGCCAACTCGGCGGCCACCCTGACCCGGCCGGACGCGCACTTCGACCTGGTCCGGGTCGGCATCGCGGCCTACGGGCTGTCCCCGATCGCCGGCCGGGCCGACGGGCTGCGGCCCGCGATGACCGCACAGGCCCGGGTCACCCTGACCAAGCGGGTGCCGGCCGGCCAGGGCGTTTCGTACGGGCTGACCTACCGGACCACCGAGGAGACCACGCTGGCCGTGGTCCCGCTGGGTTATGGCGACGGCGTGCCCCGGCACGCGTCGAGCACCGGCCCGGTGCGGATCGGCGGCACCACCGCCCGGATCGCCGGCCGGGTCTGCATGGACCAGTTGGTGGTCGACGTCGGCGACACCCCGGTGGTGGCCGGTGACGTGGCGACCCTGTTCGGCCCGGGTGACGACGGCGGGCCGACCGCCGACGACTGGGCCGAGGCCACCGGCACCATCAACTACGAGATCGTCACCCGGTTCGGCAGCAGCCGGGTCCCGAGGGTCTATGTGGGGGAGGTGGAACCGTGAGTCTTTTCTACGGGTCCCCAAGGTCTGTACCGGGGGAGGTCGAGCCGTGAGTCCGTCCAGGGTGGCCAAGCGGGCCGGGATAGCCGGTGCGGTGTTCGGGGTCGCGGCGGCCGGGCTGGCCACCGCGTTCGCCGTGGAGCGGGTGCTGGTGCGCCGCTCGGTCAACAAACCCGGCGACCCCTATGTCGAGGAGCCCTTCGGCGACCAGCCGTTCGACGAGCAGCTGACGGTCACCGCGCCGGACGGCACCGACCTGCACGTCGAGATCATCGAGCCCGCCGCGGGCAAGGCCACGAAGCCGACGATCGTCTTCGTGCACGGCTTCGCCCTGGACATGGGCACGTTCTACTTCCAGCGCCAGGCGCTCGCCGACCGCGGCGACCACCGGCTGGTCTTCTACGACCAGCCCGGTCACGGCCGGTCCGGCAAGCTGCAGGCCGGGACGTATGACATCGCCGCGCTCGGCCGCTCGCTGGCCGCCGTGCTCGACGCGGTGGTGCCGGAGGGGCACATCATCCTGGTCGGCCACTCGATGGGCGGGATGACCATCATGGCCTTCGCCGAGCAATATCCGGAGTGGTTCGGCAACCGGGTCACCGGCGTGGTGCTGATGTCCACCTCGGCCGGTCTGTTCGACAAGGCCACGCTCGGGGTGAGCAGCGTGGTGGCCCGGGCCAGCGCGCCGTTCTTCCCGCTCTGGGACAAGGCGGCCAAGCTCGGCGGCGGCACCATCGAGCGGGCCCGGGTGGCCTCCTCCGACCTGGCCTGGCTGCTCACCCGGCGGTACGGCTTCGGCGAGGCCCGGCCCAGCCCGACGCTCGTCACGTTCGTGGAGAGCATGAACTCCAAGACCTCGGCCGAGACGCTCACCAAATATCTGAACACGCTCTATCGGCACAGCCGGCTGCCGGCGCTGTCCGCGCTGCGCGGCGTGCCGGTGCTGGTGATCGTCGGCACCCGGGACTACCTGACCCCGGTGACGCACTCCGAGGAGATCATCCATGAGCTGCCCGAGGCCGAGCTTCTGAAGATCGAGAACAGCGGTCACGTGGTGATGCTGGAGAAGTCCGACGAGGTGAACGCGGCCCTGATCCCGTTCCTGGAGAAGATTTCGTGAAACTGACGTCCGTCGAGCAGACCCAGGCGTTCGGCCGGCGGCTCGCCACCGTGCTGCGCCCCGGTGACCTGCTGCTGCTGACCGGGCCGCTGGGCGCCGGCAAGACCGCGCTGGCACAGGGCATCGGCGCCGGGCTGGGCGTGCAGGGGCCGATCACCTCGCCCACCTTCGTGATCGCCCGGGTGCACCGCGGCCCGGTCGCGATGGTGCACGCCGACGCGTACCGGCTGGGTGACCGGCCCGACCCGCGCGCCGAGATCGACGACCTGGACCTGGACGCCTCGGCCGACGAGGCGGTCACCGTCGTGGAGTGGGGCGCCGGGCTGGTCGAGCAGCTCAACGACGAATATCTGCTGGTCCGCATCGACCGGCTGGACGACGACACCCGAGTGATCGAACTGGTGCCGCACGGCGGCGACTGGGCACACCGACTGGAGAAAATGTGAACCTGACCGAGCACCTGCCCGCCGACTGGCGCGCCGAGCTGGCACCCTTCCTGGACGAGGCGGCCACGGCGGCGCTCAGCGAGTTCGTGACCGCTGAGTACGCCGAGCAGACCGTCTACCCGCCGCTGGAGGACCTGTTCACGGCGTACCGGCTGTGCTCGCCGGAGCAGACCCGGGTGCTGATCCTGGGCCAGGACCCGTACCACGGCGCCGGGCAGGCGCACGGGCTGAGCTTCAGCGTGCGCGACGGCGTCCGGGTGCCGCCGTCGCTGCGCAACGTCTTCAAGGAGCTCGCCGAGGACGTCAACATCGCCCCGCCGAAGAGCGGCAACCTCACCGGCTGGGCGGAGCAGGGTGTGCTGCTGCTCAACGCGGTGCTGACGGTGCGGGCCACCAAGGCCGCCTCGCACGCGAACAAGGGCTGGGAGACGTTCACCGACGCCACCATCCGTGCGCTGAACGAGCGGAACGAGCGGGTCGTCTTCCTGCTCTGGGGCAACTACGCGAAGAAGAAGGCGGTGCTGGTCACCAACCCGGTGCACGCGGTGATCGAAGCCGGTCACCCGAGCCCGATGAACCCGGCCGGTTTCCTCGGCAGCCGCCCGTTCAGCGCGGCCAACAAGGCGCTCGCCGACGGTGGCCGCCCGGTGGTGAACTGGGATCCCCGGGGCACCGTCTAGGGTTTCAGGCGTGCTCGTACTCGCTCTGGACACCGCGACGCCCGCTTCGACGGCGGCGCTTGTCGAGGTCACCGCGGACGGTCTGTTCGGGGTGGCCGAGAACCGTACCGTCGATCCCCGTGCGCACGGCGAGAAGCTGGCGCCGGAGATCGCGGCGGTGCTCGCCGGCGCCGGGTTCCGGCCACGTGACCTGACCGCGATCGTGGCCGGGCTGGGCCCCGGGCCCTACACCGGCCTGCGGGTGGGGCTGGCCACCGCGGCCGCCATGGGTCAGGCGCTCGGCATCCCGACCTACGGTGTCTGCTCACTGGACGCGCTGGGCCGGGCGGCCGGCCCGGGGCGGGTCCTGGTCGCCACGGACGCGCGCCGTCGTGAGGTGTATTACGCGACTTATATCGATGGAGTGCGCGATGCCGGACCCGATGTCGCCAAGCCGTCTGATGTCGAAATAAATTCGGACAAAATGGCGGGTGAGGGCGCGCTGAAGTACGGCGACGTCTTCGGCCTCCCGGTCGAGGAGCACCTGCTCTACCCGCCCGGCGCGGCCCTGGTCGCGCTCGCCGCCGACCGGGTCCGGGCGAAGGCGCCGAGCGAGATCCTCACCCCGCTCTACCTGCGCCGCCCCGACGCGGTCGAGCCGGCCGGCCGCAAGCCGGTGCTCACCTGATGCGGATCGAACGGTTCCGGTGGTGGCACATCGACGAGGTCATCCCGATGGAGGAGGACCTCTTCGGCCCGGAGAAGTGGTCTGCGGCGATGTTCTGGAACGAGCTCGCGCAGGGCCACCACTACGTCGTCGCGACGCGTGACGACCAGGTCGTCGGGTATGCCGGGCTGTCCGTTGTGGATCGCGAGGAGTCCTGGGTGCAGAACATCGCGGTCCGGCGGGACGCCCAGCGGCTCGGCATCGGCCGGGCCCTGCTGGAGGACCTGCTCGCCGAGGCGGCCCGGCAGAACGTGCGCAAGACCCTGCTCGAGGTGGCGATCGACAACCACCCGGCGCAGAAGCTGTACGCCACCTACGGCTTCGAGCCGGTCGGGATCCGGCGCGGCTACTACCAACCCAGCAACACCGACGCCCTGGTGATGATGCGAGATGCCTGACGAACCCCTGGTCCTCGGGATCGAGACCTCCTGCGACGAGACCGGCATCGGCATCGTGCGCGGTCACACCCTGCTCGCCGACGCGCTGGCGTCCAGTGTGGAGCAGCACGCCCGGTTCGGCGGGGTGGTGCCCGAGGTGGCCAGCCGCGCGCACCTGGAAGCGCTGGTGCCGACCATGCAGCGGGCCCTCGACGAGGCCGGTGTCACGCTCGCCGACATCGACGCGATCGCGGTGACCAGCGGCCCCGGCCTGGCCGGCGCGCTGCTGGTCGGGGTGGCCGCGGCCAAGGGGTACGCGATCGCCGCCGAGAAGCCGATCTACGGCGTGAACCACCTGGCCGCGCACGTCGCGGTGGACACCCTGGAGCACGGCCCGCTGCCCGAGCCGGCGATCGCCATGCTGGTCTCCGGTGGCCACTCGTCGCTGCTGCTCGTCGACGACCTGACCGCCGGGGTGACCCCGCTCGGCGCGACCATCGACGACGCGGCCGGCGAGGCGTTCGACAAGGTGGCCCGGCTGCTCGGACTGGGTTTCCCGGGCGGCCCGATCATCGACCGGTCGGCCCGCGACGGCGACCCGGGCTCGATCGCCTTCCCGCGCGGGCTGACCGCGGCCAAGGACCAGGCGGCGCACCGCTTCGACTTCTCCTTCTCCGGGCTGAAGACCGCGGTGGCCCGCTGGGTCGAGGCACGCGAGCGGGCCGGCGAGCCGGTGCCGATCGCCGACGTCTCGGCCAGCTTCCAGGAGGCGGTCTGCGACGTGCTCACCCGCAAGGCGATCGACGCCTGCCTGACCAACGGGGTCGGGACGCTGGTGATCGGCGGCGGGGTGGCGGCCAACTCGCGGTTGCGGGTGCTGGCCGAGCAGCGGGCCGCCAAGCACGGGATCCTGGTGCGCGTGCCGCGTCCGCAGCTGTGCACCGACAACGGCGCGATGGTCGCCGCGCTCGGCTCACATCTGGTCGCGGCCGGTGTCGCGCCGAGCCGTCTCGATCTGCCCGCCGATTCCGCGATGAGTTTGACCTCGGTCAGCGTGCCGGGGTAGGAAGCCTTCATGATCGCGCGGATGTGGGAGGTGCGGGCCTCGCGCAGCGGCTTCGACGAGCTGCTGAGCTGGGTCTGCGATACGGCGGTGCCGGGACTCGAGGTACTGCCACAACATGTGTCGAGTGACGTCTATTCGTCCACGGATCATCGCATCGTCGTCATCACCAAATGGCGAAACACCCCGGAGAGCCTGCCTGCGCCGCCGGACAAGCTGGTAGCACGCGCTCCGCACGTCTGGGATTTCACTCCGGTCGATCGCTGAGTAGTCGCAGCAACGGCATTCGGGCCTTACCGTCGGGGCCTGATGCGCAGACTGCCCGTGGCCGATCCCGGCCTGCCCGACGCCCGATCCGCCACCCATTACCTCAGCTGGCTGGTCCGCCGCTCCCGTATGACGATCGTCACGGCGATCGCGCTGGCGGTGGCCTGGATGGGGTGCCAGTCACTGGTGCCCGCGATGGTCGGCCGGGCCATCGACGCGGCCGCGCAGGAGCGTGGCCGGGCCCTGCTCGGCTGGGGGCTGGCCCTGTTCGTGGTCGGCGTCCTGCAGGCGTTGACCGGGATCACCCGGCACCGGTTCGCGGTGGTCAACTGGCTGGGCGCGGGGTTCCGCACCGTGCAGGTCACCGTGCGCCAGGCGAACCGGCTCGGCTCGTCGCTGCCGGGCCGGCTGGAGGCCGGCGAGGTGGTGGCGATCGGCACCTCGGACATCAACCACATCGGCGGGGCGGTCGACGTCGCGGCCCGGGGGACCGGCGCGCTGATCGCGGTCACCACGGTCACCGTGCTGTTGCTGCACACCTCGGTCCCGCTCGGCCTGGTGGTGCTGGTCGGCGTACCGGCCTTGATGATCGTCGCGGGTGGACTGATCCGGCCGCTGCACCGGCGCCAGCAGGCGTACCGGGAGCAGCAGGGCCGGCTGACGGGTCAGGCCGCGGACCTGGTGACCGGGCTTCGGGTGCTGCGCGGCGTGGGCGGCGAGGCGGTGATGGTGGCGCGCTATCGCGCGCAGTCCCAGGCGCTGCGCGCGGCAGGGGTACGCACCGCAGCCGTCGAGTCGCTGCTGGAGGCCGCCCAGGTGCTCCTGCCCGGCACGTTCCTGGTCCTGGTCACCTGGCTGGGCTCGCGGCTCGCCGCCGACGGCCGGATCACCGTCGGCCAGCTGGTCTCGTTCTACGCCTACGCCGCGTTCCTGGTCGCCCCGCTGCGTCAGCTCACCGACTCGATCGACAAGCTGACCCGGGGCCACGTGTCGGCTCGCCGGGTGGTGGCCATGCTGGGCATGGCGGGCGAACTGCCGGACCCACCCGGGGCACCCGCCGACCCGGACGGTGAGCTGGCCGACCCGGCCTCCGGCGTGCGGGTGCCACCCGGCCTGCTGACCGCGATCGTGGCCGAGGACCCGGCCGACGCGGCCCGGCTCGCCGACCGGCTGGGCCGCTACGCCGAGGGCGCCACCCTGGGCGGGGTGCCACTGTCCGAGCTGCCCCTGGCGATGGTGCGCAAGCGGATCCTGGTCGCCGAGAACGAGGCACGGCTCTTCTCCGGGCGGCTGCGCACCGACCTGGACCCGGAACGGAGCGGCCGGCTGACCGAGGCCCTGGACGCGGCCGCCGCACAGGACATCGTGGACGGTCTGCCGCGCGGCCTGGACAGCGTGGTCGCCGGGCGGGGCCGATCGTTCTCCGGAGGGCAGCAGCAACGGCTGCGACTGGCCCGGGCGCTGGTCGCCGACCCGGAGATCCTGATCCTGGTGGAGCCGACGAACGCGGTCGACGCGCACACCGAGGTACGGATCGCCGAACGGATCCGGGCCGTCCGGGCCGGCCGCACCACGGTGGTCTGCACGTCCAGCCCGCTCGTCCTCGGGCACGCCGACCGGGTGCTGTACCTGGAGCGGGGCCGGGTGACGGCCGCCGGCACCCATCGTGAGCTGCTCGCCGGGGCACCGGGATACGCCCGCGTGGTGCTGCGCGGGGACGCGTCGTGAGCCACGCGCTGCCGGTCGCCACCCGTGAACAGGCCTGGCGGTACGCCCGCGCCCTGTTCCGCGACCACCCGGGCATGTTCCGGGCCACGATCGGCCTGCACCTGTTCGCCGCGCTGGCCGGGCTGGCCGGTCCCCGGCTGCTCGGCGCGCTGGTCCAGGCGGTCCAGCGCGGGGTGCCGGGCGCCGAGCTGAACCGCCTGGCCGGCACCCTGGCCGGGTTCGTGCTGGTGCAGGCGGTGCTGATCCGGTTCGCGTACCTGGCCTCGGCCCGGCTCGGCGAGCAGGTGCTGGCCCAGCTGCGGGAGGAGTTCATCGCCCGGGTGCTGACCCTGCCGCTCGGCACCGTGGAGTCGGCCGGCACCGGTGACCTGCTGACCCGGACCACCCGGGACGTGGACGCGCTCTCCAAGTGCGTCCGGCTGGCCGTGCCGGAGACGATGATCGCGCTGCTCACCGGCGGGCTGGTGGTGGTGGCGCTGATCGCGGTGTCCCCGGTGCTGGCCGTACCGCTGCTGGTCGGTGTGCCGATCACGGTGGCCGGCACCCGCTGGTACGTCCGCCGCGCCCCGTCCGGCTACCTGCGGCAGAACGCGGCCTACTCGGAGGTGACCGACGGGCTCACCGAGACGGTCGAGGGCGCCCGCACGGTCGAGGCGCTGGGCCGGCAGCAGCAGCGGATCGCCCGTACCGACCGGGACCTGAGCCGCTCCTGGCGTGCCGAGCGCTACACCCTGTTCCTGCGGACCGTCTGGTGGCCGGTGATCGAGGTCAGTTACGTGATCCCGATGGTGCTCACCCTGCTCACCGGCGGCTGGCTCTACCTGCGCGGTGTGGTCACGCTGGGCCAGCTGACCGCCGCCGTGGTCTACGTCCAGCAGCTGATCCACCCGCTCGACCGGCTGCTCTCCTGGCTGGACGAGTTGCAGGTGGGCGCGGCCTCACTGGCCCGGCTGCTGGGGGTGGCCGCCGCGCCGGAGGCGGACCACCGCGACGCGCCGGTACCGGACGGCCCCCGGATCGAGGTGCGCGGCGTGCGGTTCGGCTACGTCGAGGGCCGGGAGGTGCTGCACGGCGTCGACCTGGCCCTGCGCCCGGGGGAGCGGCTCGCCGTGGTCGGCCCGTCCGGCGCCGGCAAGTCCACGCTGGGCCGCCTGCTGGCCGGGATCCACCAGCCCACCGAGGGCAGCGTGACGGTCGGCGGGGTGCCGCTCGGCGCGCTCGGCCCGGACCGGTTGCGCACCGAGGTGGCGCTGGTCAGCCAGGAGCATCACGTGTTCATCGGCACCCTGCGGGACAACGTGGCGATGGCCCGGCCGCAGGCGCCTGAGCCGGACGTCCGGACCGCGCTCGCCGCCGTGCACGCCCTGGAGTGGGCGGACGGGCTGCCGGACGGGCTGGACACCGTGGTCGGCGACGGCGGGCTGCCGCTGACCGCGGCTCAGGCGCAGCAGGTGGCGCTGGCCCGGCTGATCCTCGCCGATCCGCACACGCTGGTGCTGGACGAGGCGACCGCGCTGCTGGACCCCCGGGCGGCCCGGGACCTGGAACGGTCGCTGGCCGCGGTGGTGCACGGGCGGACCGTGGTGGCGATCGCACACCGGTTGTTCTCGGCGCACGACGCCGACCGGGTCGCGGTGGTGGAGAACGGGCGGATCACCGAGCTGGGGTCGCACGACGAGCTGGTCGCGGCGAACGGGCCGTACGCGGCGTTGTGGCGGTCGTGGCAGGGCGGTGACGTACCGGAGAAGCCGCCGGACCAGCGGCGGCCGGAAGACGACCGCCTGCTGGAGAGTCACTGAAAAGCCGACAAGGCGCGTCCCGTAGGGAGACGCGCCTTGTCAGGAACAACCGATCAGAAGCCCGGACCGTGCTGGTGGCCGTGCCCATGACCGTGACCGTGCCCACCGCCGGAGGCGGGAGCGGCCTCGGCCGGCTTCTCCACCACGAGGCTCTCGGTGGTCAGCAGCAGACCGGCGATCGAGACGGCGTTGGCGACCGCGTTGCGGGTCACCTTCACCGGGTCGATGATGCCGGCCGCGGCCAGGTCGACGTACTCGTCGGTGGCCGCGTTGAGGCCGTGGCCCCAACCCAGCTCAGCGACCTTGTTGACCACGACGTAGCCGTCGTGGCCGGCGTTCTGAGCGATCCAGCGCAGCGGCTCGACGAGCGCCTTGCGGACGATCGAGACACCGATCGCCTCCTCGCCGGTCAGGCCGAGGCCGCCGTCGAGCTCCTTGGCGACCTGCGCGAGGGCGGCGCCGCCGCCGGGGACGGTGCCCTCCTCGACAGCCGCCTTGGTCGCCGCGATGGCGTCCTCGATGCGGTGCTTGCGCTCCTTCATCTCGACCTCGGTCGCGGCACCGACCTTGATCACCGCGATGCCACCGGAGAGCTTGGCCAGCCGCTCCGAGAGCTTCTCGCGGTCCCAGTCGGAGTCCGACGCCTCGATCTCCTTGCGGATCTGCGAGACCCGGTCGGCGATGTCGGAGGCGTTGCCGCCGCCGTCGACGATGGTGGTGCTCTCCTTGTCGACGACGATCCGCCGGGCGCTGCCCAGCTGCTCGACGCCGACCTGGTCGAGCTTGTAACCGAGCTCGGGGGCGATCAGCTCGCCACCGGTCGCGATCGCCAGGTCCTGCAGGATCGCCTTGCGGCGGTCACCGAAGCCGGGAGCCTTCACCGCGGCGACCTTGATGGTCTTCCGCAGAGCGTTGACCACCAGGGTGGAGAGCGCCTGGCCCTCCACGTCCTCGGCCACGATGAGCAGCGGCTTGCTGTCCTGCAGCACCTTCTCCAGCAGCGGGAGGAGCTCCTCGATGCTGGAGATCTTCTGGGTGGTGATGAGGATGTGAGCGTCCTCGAGCACCGCCTCCTGCGACTCGGCGTCGGTCACGAAGTTCGGGGAGATGAAGCCCTTGTCGAACTGCAGACCCTCGGTCACCTCGAGCTCGGTCTGCAGCGCCGAGCCCTCCTCGACGGTGAGCACACCGTCGCGGCCGACGCGGTCCATCGCCTCGGCGATCAGCTCGCCGATGGTGGTGTCCTGCGCCGAGATGGCGGCCACGTTGGCGATCGCCTTGTGGTCGGCGACCTCGACGGCCTTCGCCAGCAGCGACTTGGAGACGGCCTCGGAGGCCTTGTCCATGCCGCGCTTGAGGCCGATCGGGTTGGCGCCCGCCGTGACGTTGCGCAGGCCCTCGCGGACCAGCGCCTGCGCGAGCACGGTCGCGGTGGTGGTCCCGTCGCCGGCGACGTCGTTGGTCTTGGTCGCCACCTCCTTGACCAGCTGCGCGCCGAGGTTCTCGTACGGGTCGCTGAGCTCGATCTCCTTGGCGATGGTGACACCGTCGTTGGTGATCGTGGGAGCGCCGAACTTCTTGTCCAGGACGACGTTGCGGCCGCGCGGGCCGAGAGTGACCTTGACCGTGTCGGCGAGCGTGTTGACGCCGTGCTCCAGCAGGTGCCGGGCGTCGTCAGAGAAGCTGAGAATCTTCGCCATGTATTGGTCCCTTCACGCACCGGCGCCCTGCCCCGAAATGCCGGAACAGGGCGCCTGTGCAGTCAGTTAGGTCTTACTTCTCGATGACCGCGAGGACGTCGCGAGCGGAGAGCACGAGGTACTCCTCGCCGGCGTACTTGACCTCGGTGCCGCCGTACTTCGAGTAGAGGACCACGTCGCCGACAGTGACGTCGAGCGGAACTCGGTTGCCCTTGTCGTCGATCCGGCCGGGGCCGACAGCAAGGACGGTGCCCTCCTGCGGCTTCTCCTTGGCGGTGTCGGGGATCACGATGCCGGAAGCGGTCGTGGTCTCAGCCTCGTTCGCCTGGACCACGATGCGGTCCTCGAGCGGCTTGATCGCAACCTTGGTCGCGGTAGTCACGGGCATACCCTCCTGGGTACAGGTTTCGCCGGCCTTGAACCAGGCCGGTCAATGCCTCATGCCACCGGGCGGGGCCGTCGTCGCGGGTGCCGGTCCGCCTGGTGCCTAACCGCACGGACGGGCCGGGCGGCTGGCACCCTCATGTTGAGAGTGCTAACCGGAGATTATGCCGGAACTAGCACTCCGTCAACCAGAGTGCCAACCTGTCACGCCGGGGAGAATGCCTGGTGTGACCCCTGAACTTCTTGCTCTGCTGCAGACCCCGTTAGGGGTGGAAGCCCTGGCCGCGGCGGCCGAGGTCGGCGACGGCGAGCCACTCGCCGCGGCCTCGGCCCTTCGGGCCCGGGGCTTCGGCGCGGAGCTGGCCGCAGCCGCACTCACCCAGGCTAGTTTGCGCCGCCGTGCGGCGGTGAAGTTCGGCCCGGACGCCTCCGGAATGTTCTTCACCCGGCCCGGCCTGGAACAGGCCACCCGCGCGGTGGTCGCCGACCGGCGGGCCGCGAGGCTCGCCGCGGCCGGCGTCGAGACCCTCGCCGATCTCGGCTGCGGGCTGGGGTCCGACGCGATGGCCGCGGCCCGGCACGGGATCACCGTGTACGCCGTCGACGCCGACCCGGCCACCGCCGCGCTGGCCGCCGCGAACGCGCGCACCGCGGGCCTGGCCGACCGGATCACGGTGACCTGCGCCGACGCCACCACCGTCGAGGTGGAGAAGTACGACGCGGTGTTCGCCGACCCGGCCCGCCGGCAGGCCGGCCGGGGGCGGGTGTTCGACCCGAAGTCGTACTCGCCGCCGTGGGACTTCGTCGCCGGGCTGGCCGATCGGGTTCCGCGCACTGTGCTCAAACTGGCGCCGGGCATCGACCACGGCCTGCTGCCGCCGGGCGCCGAGGGCGAGTGGGTGAGCGTCGGCGGCGACCTGGTCGAGGCGGCGTTCTGGTGCGGCCCGCTGGCGTCGGCACAGCGGCGGGCGACCCTGCTCGGCTCGGGCCCGGACGTGGCCGAACTCACCGGTTCGGGTGTCGAGAGGGGCACTGTCGGCCCGGTCGGCGCCTGGTTCTACGACCCGGATCCGGCGGTGGTGCGTTCGCACCTGGTCGCCGAGTTCGCCGCGTCGATCGGCGGCCGGCTGGGCGACCCGGAGATCGCCTACGTCTACACCGACGACCCGGTCGACACGCCGTACGCCCGGCGGCTGGCGGTGACCGACATGCTGCCGTTCTCGCTGAAGCGGCTGCGGGCGCTGCTGCGCGAGCGGGGCGTGGGCACCCTGGAGATCCGCAAGCGGGGCTCGGCCCTGGTCCCCGACCAGCTGCGCAAGGACCTGAAGCTGTCCGGGCCGCACGCGGCCGGGCTGGTGCTGACCAAGGTGGCCGGCGCGCCCACCGTGCTGCTGACGGCGCACTCCTGACGGCTGGGTAACGTGCGGCACATGCCGAAGAAGGCGGCCGGCACCCCGGCCACTGTGCTGCTGACCGCGGAGCGAGTGGCGTTCACCCTGCATCCGTACGAGGTGTCGCCGGACGCGCCGAACTACGGCGCCCTGGTCGCGGCGGCGCTCGGGGTGGCGCCCGCGCTGATGTTCAAGACGCTGGTGGCCGAGGTGGACGCCAGGCTCGTGGTCGGTGTCGTACCGGTCACTGGTGATCTTGATCTGAAGGCACTGGCCCAGGCGGCCGGCGGCAAGCGGGCGGCGCTGGCCGACCGGGCGGCGGCCGAGCGGAGCAGTGGGTACGTGCGCGGCGGCATCAGCCCGCTGGGTCAGCGCAAGCGGCTGCCCACGGTGATCGACGACTCGGTGCAGGCATTGGATCTGATGTATGTCTCGGCGGGCCGGCGCGGTCTCCAGCTCTGCCTGGCGCCGGCCGACCTGATCCGGCTGACGAGCGCGACCGTGGCGGCGATCCGGGCCTGACCCCTCGTTCTGCGGGCTCCGAGGTCACTCTGAGTGACCTCATTTGATGCAATGAGCGACTTTTCCGGCCCGGCCGCGCTCCCATGCCGCCTGATCGTGTTGCCGGATTGTTATCCCTCGTTACGAGATAGATCACCGGGGTGCCTTGTGTTCCAGGCCACATCCGGAATACGTTGCCGGGCACAACAAACCGGCACCTGGTCCATCGGCGCACGGGGACGACGCTCCCAGGCACGTCCCATTCCTGCGAAATCCGATGATGGCTCCGGATTTACCCCCCCGAAAGGACATACGGTATGCGTAAGGGACTGTTCGCCCTTGCCGCGGTCGGGCTGCTGGCGACCGGCAGCATGGCCGCTTGTGGCGATAAGAGTGACGACACCTCCACCGCCGGTGGCGAGAAGAAGGCCGGCAAGGTCGGCGTCATCCTGCCGGACACCAAGAGCTCGGCCCGCTGGGAGACGGCGGACCTCAAGTACCTGACCGAGGCGTTCAAGGCCGCGGGCGTGGACGCCGAGATCAAGAACGCGCAGGGTGACAAGGCCTCGTTCCAGACCATCGCCGACGGCATGATCCAGAGCGGCGTCAAGGTCCTGATGATCGTCAACCTGGACTCGGGCACCGGCAAGAACGTCCTGGAGAACGCGACGAAGGCCGGCATCGCGACGATCGACTACGACCGTCTCACGCTCAGCGGTGGCGCCAACTACTACGTGTCGTTCGACAACAACGAGGTCGGCAAGCTGCAGGGCCAGGGCCTGGTGGACTGCCTGACCGCGGCGAAGGCCGTCAAGCCGGTCGTCTCGTACCTGAACGGCTCGCCGACCGACAACAACGCCACCCTGTTCAAGGAGGGCTACGACTCGGTCCTCAAGCCGAAGTTCGACGCGAACGAGTACGTCAAGGGCCCGGACGACGCCGTGCCGGACTGGGACAACGCCAAGGGCGGCACGATCTTCGAGCAGCAGCTCACCAAGGACCCGAAGATCGCCGGCGTGCTCGCCGCGAACGACGGCCTCGGCAACGCCGCGATCGAGGTGCTGAAGAAGAACAAGCTGAACGGCAAGGTCCCGGTGACCGGCCAGGACGCCACCGTGCAGGGCCTGCAGAACATCCTCGCCGGCGACCAGTGCATGACGGTCTACAAGGCGATCAAGAAGGAGGCCGACGCGGCCGCCGAGCTGGCGATCGCGCTCGCCAAGGGCGACACCCCGACCACGGCCACCAGCACCGTGACCGACCCGGAGTCGAAGGCGGCGGTCAAGTCCGTGCTGCTCAAGCCGGAGGCGATCACCAAGGCGAACGTCAAGACCGTGGTCGACGACGGCTTCGTGACCAAGGCCGAGCTGTGCACCGCCGCGTTCGCGAAGGCGTGCACCGACGCGGGCATCAGCTGACCTTCGCTGAAGCTGAAGCTGAAGCTGAAGCTGACGCGACAGCACCTCCGCTGAACCCGGCACCGGCGCCGCTCACGTCCGCGTGGGTGGCGCCGGTGCCGGTTCCGCGTACCCCCCGAACGGCCGGTCACCGAACGAAGGAGAACCACCCGTGGCCGCGACACCCCTTCTGGAGCTGCGCGGGATCGACAAGAGTTTCGGTCCCGTACAGGTCCTGCACGACGTCGAGCTGAGCGTCTTTCCCGGCGAGGTGACCGCCCTGGTGGGCGACAACGGCGCCGGCAAGTCGACGCTGGTCAAGTGCGTCAGTGGCATCTACCCGATCGACGCGGGCACGGTGACCTTCGACGGCAAGCAGGTCTCCATCCACAGCCCCCGGGAGGCCGCCGACCTCGGCATCGAGGTCGTCTACCAGGACCTCGCACTCTGCGACAACCTGGACATCGTCCAGAACATGTTCCTGGGCCGGGAGAAGACCCGCGGCATCGTCCTGGACGAGCCGACCATGGAGCAGATGGCCGGCGAGACGCTGGCGAGCCTTTCGGTACGCACCGTCAAGTCGCTGCGCCAACTGGTCGCGAGCCTCTCCGGCGGTCAGCGGCAGACCGTCGCGATCGCCAAGGCCGTGCTCTGGAACAGCCGGGTGGTCATCCTGGACGAGCCGACCGCGGCGCTGGGCGTGGCACAGACCGCCCAGGTGCTCGAGCTGGTCCGCCGGCTGGCCGACAACGGCCTCGGCGTGGTGCTCATCTCGCACAACATGAACGACGTCTTCGCGGTCTCGGACCGGATCGCCGCGCTCTACCTGGGCCGGATGGCCGCACAGGTGAAGGCGAGTGACGTCACCCACGCGCAGATCGTCGAGCTGATCACCGGCGGGCGCAGTGGCAACCTGGGCCTCCCGCCGGAGAAGCCCACCGACTTCGTCGACATCACGCCGGGAGCCGACCAGTGACCACCACGCTCGAGACCGCCGGTGGCGTCAAGGTCGTCAAGCCGACCGTCGCCTCACACCTCAAGGACTACTGGGGCCGGGTCCGTGGCGGTGACCTCGGCTCGCTGCCCGCCGCGCTGGGCCTGGTCATCCTCGTGGCGATCTTCGGCTCGGCCCGGCCGGACACGTTCTTCAGTCCGGGCAACTTCGCGAACCTGTTCAACCAGGCCGCCGGGGTCACGATGATCGCGATGGGCCTGATCTTCGTCCTGCTGCTGGGCGAGATCGACCTCTCCGCCGGTTTCGCCTCCGGCGTCTGCGGCGCGGTGATGGCGATCCTGCTCACCGAGAAGGGTTACCCCGAGGTCGTCGCGCTGGTGGCCGCCCTGGTCACCGGCGTGGTGATCGGCCTGCTGCTCGGCGTGCTGGTGGCGAAGGTCAACATTCCGTCGTTCGTGGTCACGCTGGCCTCGTTCCTGGCCTTCCAGGGTGTCCTGCTGAACATCCTCGGCGAGGGCAAGAACATCTCGATCCCGGACGGCTTCATCAAGTCGCTGAACAAGGACAGCCTCCCGGTGTCCTGGAGCTGGATCCTGGCCATCGGGTCGGTGGCGATCTTCGCCCTGGTCCAGTTCCTGCGGTTCCGCGGCCGGGCCTCCCGCGGCCTGGTGACCGAGCCGATCGGCATCATTCTGCTCCGGATCGCCGGCATCGCGGCGCTGCTGCTGACCACCACCGCCGTGCTGACCCAGGAACGGGCGATCAACACGGCGATCGCCTCGCTGAAGGGTGTCCCGATCGCGGCGCCGGTGATCGGCGGCTTCCTGGTGCTCTGGACGTTCGTGCTGGGCCGCACCACCTACGGCCGGCACGTCTACGCGGTCGGTGGCAACGCCGAGGCTGCCCGGCGCGCCGGTATCCCGGTCGACCGGATCCGGATCTCGGTGTTCGTGATCGGTTCGTTCATGGCCGCGGTCGGCGGCGTCATGCTGGTCAGCCGGGCCGGCTCGGTCGACCCGAACACCGGTGGCAGCAGCACGCTGCTCTACTCGGTGGGCGCCGCGGTGATCGGTGGCACCAGCCTCTTCGGCGGCAAGGGCAAGATCATCCACGCGGTGATCGGTGGTGCGGTGATCGCGGTGATCGACAACGGGATGTTCCTGCTGGAGTACTCGTCCGGCACCCGCTACATGTTCACCGGCATCATCCTGCTCATCGCGGCCGGCGTGGACGCGCTGGCCCGGCGCCGGGCTGCGGCGTCCGGCAACCGATGAGCGAGCCGCGGGAGCGGGGAACGGAAGGCTGATGCGCACGGGCCCCAGCCAGGACGAGGTCCGCCGGCACAACCTCGGGACGCTGCTCCGATATGTGCATGTGCACGGCGCCACGTCCCGGGCGGAGCTCACCAGCCGGCTCGGTCTCAACCGCAGCACGATCGGGGCGCTCACCACCGAGCTGATCGGCGCGGGGCTGGTCAGCGAGGCGGTGCCGAAGGAGACCGGCCGGGCCGGGCGACCCTCGCTGGTCGTCCGGCCCGAGTCGGAGCGGATCTTCGCGTACGCGCTGAGCATCGAGGTGGACCGGGTGCGTGCCGCCCGGGTCGGGCTGGGCGGCCGGATCCTGGAACAGCACGAGACCCGGCGCCCGCCCGGGATGAGCGCGGACGAGGCGGTCGAGCCGCTGGCCCGGTTCGTCCGCGCGATGCACGACCGGACCCCGTCCGACGCCCGCTGCGTGGGCAGTGGCCTCGCGGTGGCCGGCATGGTCCGCCGGGAGGACGGGATGGTCCGGCTGGCGCCGACCATCGGCTGGGTCGAGGAACCGGTGGGCGCGGTGCTGCGGGCCGAGCTGGGCGATCCGGGCCGGCTGACGGTCGGCAATCACGCCGACGTCTGCGCGCTCGCCGAACATGCGCGCGGTGCGGCAGTCGCCTGCGACAACGTCATTTATCTGTACGGGGACGTCGGCGTCGGCGCGGGCATCGTGGCCGGTGGCCGCCGCGTCACCGGTCACGGCGGCTACGGCGGCGAGGTCGGCCACATGGTGGTCAACCCGTACGGCCGGCCGTGCGACTGCGGCTCCCGGGGCTGCTGGGAGACCGAGATCGGCGAGCACGCGCTGCTGCGCCTGTCCGGTCGCGCCGACCGCAGCGGGCGGGACGTAGTGCTCGAAGTGGTGGACGCCGCGGTACGCGGTGACATCCAGGCCCAGCACGCGCTGCGGCACGTCGGCGACTGGATCGGTTTCGGCGTCGGCAACCTGGTCAACATCTTCAACCCGGAGGTGGTGATCTTCGGGGGCACCCTGCGCGACGTCTACCTGGTCGCGGCCGCCCAGATCCGCAGCCGGCTCAACTCGGTCGGGTTGCCGGCCTGCCGGGAGCACGTCCGGCTGCGTACCCCGGAGCTCGGCGCGGACGCCGCGCTGATCGGGGCGGCCGAACTCGCGTTCGAACACCTCCTGGACGATCCACTGGTCTCGTGATCACCCGGCAGGCGTGTGTCATCGCGGAAGATCTATGCTGCCGCGCATGCCCCCGCCCCTTGCCGATTCACCGCTCGAAGTGGACGGTGTCCGTACGCTCCTGGCGCCGACCACCGGCCCGATGCACGCGGGCCTGGTCTTCCGGGTCGGCCTGGTGGACGAGCCACTGGCCCGGCGCGGGATCACCCACCTGGTCGAGCACCTGGTGGCGCACGGGCCGGGCCGGGCCGGGGCGCACCGGAACGGCCGGACCGGGGTCGAGCACACCTATTTCCACGTGCAGGGCGACGCGGACGAGGTCGCCGAGTTCCTGACCGGGATCGGCGAGCGGCTGCGGAACCTGCCGCTCGGGCGGATCGCCGAGGAGCGGGACGCGCTGCGGGCCGAGGCGGCCGGCCGGCCCGCCGCCGATCCGCTGCCGATGTGGCGGCACGGCGCCCGCGACTACGGCCTGTCGAGCTACCCCGAGCTGGGTCTCGCCCAGCTCGGCGCGGACCAGCTGAACGCGTGGGTGGCCCGCTACTTCACCAGGGAGAACGCCGTGCTCTGGGTGGCCGGCGAGGCGATCCCGGCCGGGCTGCGGCTCGACCTGCCGGGCGGTGAGCGGCGCCCGGCGCCGGTCGCCTCGGTGGCACTGCCGAACACACCGGCCTGTTTCGCCGGCGGCTCCGGTGACCTGGCCTGGGACACCGTCGTGCGGCGGGAGCCGCGCGCCGCGGTCCTCGCCAACGTGCTGGAACGCCGGATGACCCGGGACCTGCGGGACACCGGCGCGCAACGGATCCGGACCCGGTACGAGCCCCGCGCCGACGGGACCGCCCGGATCGTCGCCACCCTGGAACCCGGTCCGGACCGGACCCTCACCGGACTCGTCGGCCTGCTCTCCGCGGTCGGTGCCGGCCAGATCGACCAGGACGACGTCACCGCGGTGGCCGAGCTGACCTGTGACGGTCTGCGGGCGGCCGACGAGCGTGGCGCCCGGCTGCCCGGCCAGGCGTTCAACCTGCTCGCCGGGCACCCGGTGCAGAGCCTCGACGAGGCGCTGGCCGGGGTGCGGGCGCTGACCCGGGACGACGTGGCCGAGGTGGCCGGGACGGCGTACCGGGCCGGGCTGTTGATGACACCGGCCGGCACCGATGCGGACCTGCCCGGATACACCCCGGCGACGGCCACCTCGGCCGAGATGGTGACCGGCCGGACGCACCGTGGCCGGAACAACCGCGGCCTCCGGCTCGTCGCCGGTCCGGACGGGGTGAGCGTGCTCGACGGCGACACCGTCACGACCGTCCGGTACGACGCCTGCGCCGCGCTGCTGACCTGGCCGGACGGCGGCCGGCAGCTGATCGGCCAGGACGCGCTGGTGGTCCGGGCCGAGCCCACGCTCTACCGCGGGGCCGACGGGCTGCCGGCCGAGATCGATGCCCGGGTGCCGGCCGAGTCGCGGGTCGACCTCGCGGCCCGTGAGCCGGAGACGGTCCCGCAGCCGCCGGCACCCACCCGGTGGTTCCGCCGCGGCTGAAAGATCTTCAGATCGTAAGAACTCCAGCGGCCGGCTTTCAGTTTTGCGAGGCAGGATGGCCCGGTGAGAACAACGATCCGGGCCGGGTTGTCCGGTGTGGCGGCGGCCGCGGTCGCCCTCGGGGTGGCCGAACTGCTCGCGGTGGTCGCCGGTGCCCGCTCGGCCCCGCTGATCGCGGTCGGCGGTGTGGTCGTCGATCACGTGCCACCCGCGGTCAAGGACTTCGGCATCTCGGTGTTCGGGGTGCACGACAAGACCGCGCTGCTCACCGGGACGGCGATCCTTCTCGGGCTCTATGCGTACGGCGTCGGGGTGCTGGCCCGGCGCTGGTGGCCGGTCGCGATCGGCGGGATCGCGGTGTTCGGCGTGCTCGGCGCGGTCGCGGCGCTGACCCGCCCGGGCGCGGGTGCCGGTGCGGCGCTGCCGGCCCTGATCGGCGCGGCGCTGGCCGTCCCGGTGCTCCGGCACCTGCTCCGCCGCGCCGCCGCGGCCCAGCCCGCCGGCACCCCCGCGCCCGCCGACACCCTTTCGCCCGGCGGCACCGTTTCGCCCGCGCAGCCCGGCAGCGCGCCGGGGTCGGCGGCGCCGGCCGTGCGCGAGCGGTCGCTCCCCGACGTGGCGTATGTCGAGGAGAGCCGCCGTCGTTTCGTCCGGGACCTGGGGATCGTGGCGGCCGTCGCGGCCGGCGGCGGGATCGCCGGCCGGTGGCTGAGCGACCGGGGCGCGGTGACCTCGGCCCGCGGGGCGGTCACCCTGCCGGCCCCGATCGCGGCCGCGCCGGTCGTCCCGGCCGGCGCCCAGGTGACCGGCGCGGTGCCCTACGTGACGCCGAACCGGGACTTCTACCGGATCGACACCGCGCTGATCACGCCGCAGGTCGACCCGTCGGACTGGACCCTGCGGATCCACGGGATGGTCCGCAACCCGATCACCATCACCTGGGCGGAGCTGCTGCAGCGGCCGATGGTCGAGCGGTATGTCACGCTCGCCTGCGTCTCCAACGACGTGGGCGGCGACCTGATCGGGAACGCGCTCTGGCTGGGCACCCCGATCAAGGCGTTGCTCGACGAGGCCGACCCGCTGCCCGGCGCGGACCAGGCGGTGCAGCGCTCGGTGGACGGCTGGACCTGTGGCACCCCGACCGCGGTGCTGCGCGACGGACGGGATGCGCTGCTGGCCGTCGGCATGAACGGCGAGCCGCTGCCGGTGCCGCACGGCTTCCCGGTCCGGATGATCGTTCCCGGACTGTACGGCTACGTCTCCGCCTGCAAGTGGATCACCGAGATCGAGCTGACTCGATTCGCGGACTTCGATGCCTACTGGGTGCCGCGCGGCTGGGCGGCACAGGCGCCGATCAAGACGCAGTCCCGGATCGACACGCCCCGCGACGGTGCCACCCGGCATCCCGGCGAGGTCGTGGTGGCCGGCGTGGCCTGGGCGCAGCACCGCGGGGTCGCCAAGGTCGAGGTGCAGGTCGACGATGGTCCGTGGGCGGTGGCGTCGCTGGCGCCGGCGGTGTCCGACGACACCTGGCGGGAGTGGAAACACTCCTGGACGGCCACGCCCGGCAAGCACGTCCTGCGGGTCCGTGCCACCGATCTCGACGGCTACACGCAGACGTCCGAGCAGGCCTATCCGGCGCCTGACGGTGCCACCGGATGGCACGAGGTGACGGTCTCTGTCGGGTAGTTGAAAGCCGCACTTTCGGTCCGACTCGAAAACGCAAGTCGCTCATACGGTGGGTTGCATGTCCACCGATGCGGTTGAAGAACCGCTGAACCACTCGACACGGCCCTCAGGGGAGGACCGTGTCGCCAGTCGTGTGGTGATGCCGCGCGTCGGGCGAATTCAGGCCGCCGGTGCCTGCCGCTGTGCGGGCACTGCCGATTTGTGGGGACGTCCGAGGCGTGCCTCGAGCCGGACCAGGTCGACCCGTCCGTGACGGTCTGCAAGGTCCTCCCAGCCGACCGCGAGCAGCCGCAGCCGCTCCGATTCGCTGAAACCTCCCCAGACCCCGTACGGCTCGCGCACCGCGAGAGCTTGCGCGGCGCACTCGGCCCTGACCGGGCATGCTCCGCACATCGTCTTGGCCTTGGCCTCGCGGCGATTGCGGGACGAACCGCGCTCGCCGTCCGGGTGGAAGAACTGCGCACTGTCCCGGCCACGGCACAGTCCCAGCCGCTGCCAGTCCCACAGATCGGCGATCGGCCCGGGCAGCCTGCGAACGTTCGACATCAACACCCTCCTCACCGCGCGGCACCGCGGATTGGTCGACACGGGGGCCCGTCACAGGCCTCACGCGGGTGTACCCCGGCAAAAGCCGGCTCACACGCAACATGTCGATGTCTCTGGCGAGCCGTGTGGCAAAGAGGTGGCAAGTCATACCTTTCTTTCCTGTTTTTTCCATCTAAAGCGCGTAATGCTGCGGCCCTCGCGTGATCTCCTCTGAGAGAGAAGGAGGATCACTGTGCGTACCGTCCTCGTGTGCGTCCGAACCCCGCTGGCGGCCCAGACCGTCGCGTCCACCGCGGCCCGGCTCGGCATGACCGGCGTCGTCCGGACTGCGGTCAGCGAGACCGAGGCCATGATCCGACTGGCGGAACGGCCGGCCGAAGTGGTTCTGGCCGATACCGCCGTGACCCGCCCTGACAGCGTCGGCTTCACCCGGCGCGTACTCGCTCGTGCCCCACAGGCGCAGCTGGTGCTCTTCGGTGCTGAAGACCCCCGAGTGGCGGCGGCAGCCGTCGCCGCCGGCGCCCGCGGAGTGATCCGTGGCGTCGAACACGACCTGGTCAGCGTCGTCGCCAAGGCGCTGCTCCTACTGCTGTTGCCGGTACGCCCGCAGGGCATGCCGATCAACGGCGCGAACGCTCAGCCGGCCGGCGTCGCCGGTGGGATGCGCAACAGCAATTCTCCGGCGACTCGCGGGCAGTACCGCGACGGGATCGGCATGACGGTCGCGAACGCGGCGTCCGTGCCGGCCATGCTCGGGCCGAACGCGCCGATGGTGCCGGTGCAGCGCGGTGACGCGCCGATCGACCCGGCCACCGGACGGCCGATGGTGGCCTGGCCGGGCAACGAGGGCGCGGTGATGGCCGACGCTCCGCCGACCGGGCGGCGGCTCACGCTCACCGAGCGCGAGCTGCAGGTGCTGCGCGGGATGGCGGACGGGAAGAGCAACGCCGAGATCGGGCGCGAGCTCTTCGTCTCGGAGGACACCGTCAAGACGCACGCCCGCCGCTTGTTCCGCAAGCTGGGCGCCCGCGACCGCGCACACGCGGTGGCCGCGGGATTCCGGGCGGGCCTGGTGGCCTGAACGACAGGTTGGACAGAATCGGTACGGGGCAGGCGGAGAACAACCGCCTGCCCCGTACCGATGTCAGAGCTCTCTAGCTCGCATCCTCGTCGCTGCCCTCGGTGAGGGTGTCGTGGACGCCGTCGGCGTAACCCCGGGCGTACTCCCAGGTGACGTAGTGATCCGGGTCGGGGTCGTAGGCCGGCTCGTGGACCCGGGGCCGGCCGCTGCTCAACAGGTGGCGCAGGTTGCCCCGGAGCAGATCCCAGTCGAAGTAGTGCGGCTCGTGGCAGTCCTCGCACTCGATGACCAGACCACGGATGCCGGTCGGGCTCAGCAACGCCTGGTAGATCTCCAGATCGGAGAGGTCCTCCAGGACGTCCTGCCGCTCCTCCTCGGTCAGCGGTTCGCTCTCGGCGTCCTCGTTGAGGTCGTCGAGTTCCGCAGCCGGGTCGGCGGGGTCGCCGTTGAAGGGGTCGATCGGCTCTTCTTGCACCCCCATACCGTACTCACCTCCCGGCCGGGTGTGCTGGCCCGCACGTTCTGTCCGCCGCCTGGGTGGCCCCTCCGGGCTGGGTAGGATGATGAACTCCGCCTCTTCTCTAGGGAATGATCTGTGGAAACTGACAGCGCTCGCACTGTTCCTCTCGGTCTGACTTTCGACGACGTGCTGCTGCAGCCAGGTGAGTCGGATGTCGTGCCCAGCCGGGTCAACACGGTGACGCGACTGACCCGCAACGTCGAGTTGTCCATCCCGCTGCTCTCGGCCGGCATGGACACCGTCACCGAGGCGCGGATGGCGATCGCCATGGCCCGTCAGGGTGGCATCGGCGTGCTGCACCGCAACCTCTCGGTGGAGGACCAGGCCACCCAGGTCGACCTGGTGAAGCGGTCCGAGTCCGGCATGATCACCAACCCGATCACCTGCAGCCCGGACGACACCCTGGGCCAGGTCGACGCGCTCTGCGGGCAGTACCGGATCTCCGGCGCCCCGGTGGTCGACGCGTCCGGTGTGCTCGTCGGCATCGTCACCAACCGGGACATGCGGTTCGTCAGCGATATGGACGCCAAGGTCCGGGACGTGATGACCAAGGCCCCGCTGATCACCGCGCCGGTCGGGGTGACCAAGGACCAGGCGCTGGCGCTGCTGAGTCGGCACAAGGTGGAGAAGCTGCCGCTGATCGACGAGGGCGGCCACCTGCGCGGCCTGATCACGGTCAAGGACTTCACCAAGAGCGAGCAGTTCCCGAACGCGGCCAAGGACGGTCAGGGCCGCCTGCGGGTGGCCGCCGCGGTCGGCGTCGGCGACGAGTCGTACAAGCGGGCCCGGGCCCTGGTCGACGCGGGCGTGGACGTGGTCATCGTCGACACCGCGCACGGTCACCAGCGGGCCGTGCTGGAGATGGTGGCCCGGCTGAAGAAGGACACCCCGATCGACATCGTGGGCGGCAACATCGCGACGTTCGCGGGTGCCAAGGCCCTGGTCGAGGCGGGCGCCGACGCGGTGAAGGTGGGTGTCGGCCCGGGCGCGATCTGCACCACCCGGATCGTCGCGGGCGTGGGTGTGCCGCAGATTACCGCGATCATGGAGGCCAGCCGGGCGTGCGCTCCGGCCGGTGTGCCGGTGATCGGTGACGGCGGCATCCAGTACAGCGGTGACATCGCCAAGGCGATCGTGGCCGGCGCCAGCACCGTGATGCTGGGCAGCCTGCTGGCGGGCTCGGAGGAGAGCCCCGGCGAGCTGATCTTCATGAACGGCAAGCAGTTCAAGTCGTACCGGGGGATGGGCTCGCTGGGCGCGATGCAGTCGCGTGGTCAGGCGAAGTCGTACTCCAAGGACCGGTATTTCCAGCAGGATGTGAATGAGGACAAGCTGGTCCCCGAGGGCGTCGAGGGCCAGGTGCCCTATCGTGGTCCTCTGTCCAGGGTGGCGCACCAGTTGATCGGCGGGCTGCGCGCGGCCATGGGCTACGTGGGTGCGGAGACCATCCCCGACCTCCAGGCGCGGGGTCAGCTCATCCGGATCACTGCGGCGGGCCTCAAGGAGTCCCACCCGCACGACATCCAGATGACGGTCGAGGCCCCCAACTACCACTCCCGCTAGAGGATCTGGAACCCCACCATGCGTGACGTCGTGGAAATCGGCCTAGGTAAGACCGCTCAGCGCGGCTACCACCTGGATGACATCGCGATCGTGCCGAGCCGGCGGACCCGGGACGTGGACGACGTGTCGACCGAGTGGAAGCTCGACGCGTACCCATTCAAGATCCCCTGCGTCGCGCACCCGTCGGACGCCACCATGAGCCCGGACTCGGCGATCGCCCTGGGCCGCCTCGGCGGCCTGGGCGTGCTCAACGCCGAGGGCCTCTGGACGCGCTACGAGGACCCCAGCAAGATCCTTGAGGAGCTCGCCTCGCTGGACGAGGAGGCGGACGCCACCAAGCGGCTGCAGGAGGTCTACTCCGAGCCGATCAAGCCGGAGCTGATCGCCGAGCGGGTCCGGCAGATCCGTGAGGGCGGCGTCACCGTCGCGGTCCGGGTGTCGCCGCAGCACACCCTGGCGCTCGCACCGGTGATCCTCGACGCCGGCGTGGACCTGCTGGTCATCCAGGGCACCCTGGTCTCGGCCGAGCACGTCTCGACCACCGACGAGCCGTTGAACCTCAAGGAGTTCATCGCCGACCTCGACCTGCCGGTCATCGTCGGCGGCTGCACCGACTACAAGACCGCCCTGCACCTGATGCGCACCGGTGCGGCCGGCGTGATCGTCGGGGTGGGCGCGGACGAGTGGGCGACCACCGACACCGTGCTTGGGATCCGGGTGCCGATGGCGACCGCGATCGCCGACGCCGCGGCCGCCCGCCGCGACTACCTGGACGAGACCGGTGGCCGCTACGTGCACCTGATCGCCGACGGCGGCATCGCCACCTCCGGCGACATCGCCAAGGCGATCGGCTGCGGCGCCGACGCGGTGATGCTGGGCGAGCCGCTCTCGCTGGCCGAGGGCGCGCCGGCCGGTGGCGCCTGGTGGCACTCGTCGGCCAGCCACCCGGCTCTGCCGCGCGGCGGATTCTGCATCGCGGGCGAGCCGGACGGCAGCCTCGAGCAGCTGCTCTACGGCCCGGCGAACAGCCCGAACGGCCAGCTCAACCTGTTCGGCGGCCTGCGCCGCGCGATGGCCAAGTGCGGCTACCGCGACGTCAAGGAGTTCCAGAAGGTAGCCCTGGTCCTCGACCAGAGCTGAGCCAACTGTGTGAAGTTTGGGTGCGCTCCGCGCCCAAACTCCCCACACCTCAGGCCGAGAGCCCGCAGTGTGTGAAGTTTGGGTGCGCTCCGCGCCCAAACTTCACACACTGGTTAGAGCGCGGGGCGGGTGGTGCCGTTCAGCCAGGCGTCGAAGAAGGCTTTCAGGTCCTTTCCGGACACCTGCTCCGCGGTCGTGATGAACTGGGCGGTGTCGGCGTTGCCGTCCTTGTGGTCGGTGGTCCAGGTCTTCAGCAGCCGGAAGAACGCGTCGTCGCCGATCGTCCTGCGCAGCGCGTGCACGGTCATCCCGCCGCGCTGGTAGACCGGAGCGCCGAAGATCCGGGCCGCTCCCGGGTCGCCGGGCGGGGTGGACCAGTCGAACGCCGCGTACGACTTGTCGAAGAGCTTCTGCGCGGAATCCTGCCCGTCGTGCTCCGACCAGAGCCACTCCGCGTACGTCGCGAACCCCTCGTTGAGCCAGATGTCCTGCCAGCGGCGCAGCGCCACACTGTCGCCGAACCACTGGTGCGCCAGCTCGTGCGCGACCACACCGGGGTTCGGCTCGCCGGCGAAGAACGTGTCGCCGTAGACCGGCCGGGTCTGCGTCTCCAGGGCGTACCCGATGCGTTTGTCGCTGACCACCACGCCACCGTTCGCGTCGAACGGGTACGGCCCGAACACGCTCGCCAGGTAGTCGGTGATCTCCCCGGTCCGGGCCAGTGACGTGGCGGCCGGGCTGGTCGCCGCCATCGACTCGGGCACCGCGACGATCATCGGTTTGCCGTCGTGGGTGGACGTGGTGACCCGGTACTGCCCGATCACCACGGTGGAGAGGTAGCTGGCCATCGGCGAGCCCTCGCTCCACCGCCAGGTGGTCCAGCCGGCCTTCGTCGCGCGCGGCCCGGGCACCCCGTTGCTGATCACTTCCAGCCCGTCCGGCACGGTCATCGCGAGCGCGAACGTGGCCTTGTCCGACGGGTGGTCGTTCACCGGGTACCAGGTGCTGGCCGACTCCGGCTGACCGAGCGCGATACCGCCGTCGGCGGTACGGATCCAGCCGCCGTTGCCCAGCGACTTGTTCTCCAGCTGGTCCGGCGTGCCGCCGTAGTCGACGACCACGGTGAACGCCCGGCCGGCCGGGATGCCGGCGGCCGGTGTGACGGTCAGCTCGTTGCCGGCCGCCCGCCCGGTCGCCGCCGCGCCGTCCACAGTGATCGTGGAGGCGGTCAGGTGGGCCAGGTCGAAGTTCAGGCTGGCCAGGTCCTGTGTCGCGGTCGCGGTGATCGTCGCCCGGCCGGTCAGCTTCCCGGTCTTCGGGTCGTAGCGCAGGTCGAGGTCGTACCCGGCCACGTCGTAGCCGCCGTTGCCGTACTTCGGGAAGTACGGGTCGCCGGCGCCGTCCGCGCCGGGCCGGAAGTCCGGTGCGGCGGTCGGCGTGGCCGAGGATCCCGGCTCCGGCGGATCGTCGTCCGATGTGCAGGCCCCGGCCGTCAGCAGGACGGCCAGCGCGGCGGCCGGCAGCAAACCCCGTCGTCTCATAAGGCGAGGTTAAGACCGGCCGCCCGATCAGCCCTTGTTGACCAGCTTCGGGTGCGCCTTCAGATATGCCGGGATCTTGCCCTTGGCCACCGCGTTGAGGAAGCCGCGAGCCTCGGTGTTCAGCTGTTCGCCCAGGTAGCCGCCGCCGCTGCCGACTCCGCTGCCGTCCAGGTGGACCATGGTGACCTTCGCCGGTGCGAGGTCACGCAAGGCGTACGCGTACTCGACCGGGCGACGCCCGCCCACCGTGACGAGGGTCTTGCCGAGCGCGGTGATCACGGCTTCCAGCTTCGTCGCGTCGGTCAGTTGCTCGCTCAGCGCCTTGGTGAGGATCGCCTTGACCAGCTGCCGCTGATGACGGGTCCGGTCGTAGTCGCCGTTCGGCAGGCCGTACCGCTGGCGGGCGTAGTCGATCGCCTGCCAGCCGGTCAGGTGCCGCTTGCCGGGCAGGTAGACCGCCTGCGGGCCGACGTAGTCGTGACCGACCAGCTTGCGGGCCTTGCCGTCCGGGGTGCGGTGCCGGGACTTGACCTTCTGATCCACGGTGAGGTCGATGCCGCCGAGCTTGTCGACGAGCTTGTCCAGGCCGCCGAAGTTGAGGATCGCCCCGGCCTGGATGGTCTTGATGCCGGTGTAGTTGCCGATGGTCTTGGCCAGCAGCTCGTACCCGTTCTGGATGTTCTTGGTCTTCTTGCCGGGCAGCCGGGAGCCGTACGCCATCGCCTCGGTGATCTTGTGGCGCCCGCCGGCGAAGCCGGACTTCTTGAACGCCGGGATGACCACCCGCAGGTCCCGGGGGAGCGAGTAGAGGTACGCGGACTTCAGGCCGGTGTCGACGTGCAACAGCATGATCGTGTCGGAGTGCGACTCCCAGTCCGAAATGGTGATCCGGGTGTCCACGCCGACCAGCAGCAGGTCCAGCGGGCCGGTGATGTCGGCGCCGGGGGAGGGCGCCGGTGACGCCGACGGGCTCGGTGTCGACTCCAGCACCGGCGCGGAGGCCGGCGCCGAACCCACCGGAGCGGCGTCGGTGCTGTCCGAGCCCCGGTTGACGGCGACCGCCACACCGATGCCGGCGAGCAGGGCCACCACTGCCCCGATCACCACGGCCCACGTGATCTTGCTGTTCCGCATAGCGGCACCCTAAGTCACGGCCGTGACGTGCTCAATCCCCATTCATCCCGTTCTCTGGAAGGGGTCTTGCGAAATTTATGATCACCAGTACTCTGGCCGGGCGATTCGCCGGTTCGCGGCGATCGCCACGGGGAGGCACTCGCATATGAACCCTCAAGCCCGGCGGTGGACCGTCGGACTTCTTTCCGCAACTCTGATCACCGGGGCGGGCGCCATCGCCGGTCCGGCCAGCGCTGCGGAAGTCGCGCCGGTACCGCTGGTGATCGGCCTCAAGCCCGGCCACGACGCCTCCGCCAAGCTGGCCACCCTGGCCCGGCTCGGTCTGCAGGGCGCCGAGGCGCAGGGACAGGCCCGCAAGGGACTGCTCGCCGAGATCGGCGCCAAAGCAATCAGTGTTCCGGCCAACCGGGTCGACCTCGCGCTGGCCCTGCTGCGACAGGACCCGGCGGTCGCCTACGCCTCGGTCGACCACGTGGCCAAGGTCGTCGACGTCACGCCGAACGACACGGTGTACGCCAACGGCCAGCCCGAGCTGCCGCAGCTGAACGTGCCGGCCGCCTGGGACACCACCACCGGTACGGATTCGGTCGTCGTCGCGGTCGTCGACAGCGGAGTGACCCCGGTCGGCGACCTGGCCGACCAGCTCGTGCCCGGCATGGACTTCGTCGCCGGCGACAACGACCCGCGCGACGGTGGCGACTTCCCGCACGGGACGGTCGTCGCGTCGCTGATCGCGGCCAAGGGCAACAACGGCACCGGCATGGCCGGTGTCTGCTGGGAGTGCAAGATCATGCCGGTCCGGGTGATGGACCACACGGGCTCCGGTCCGTTCTCGACCATCGCCCAGGGCATCGTCTACGCGGCCCAGAACAACGCCGACATCATCAACCTGTCGCTGGGTTCGCCCTACAACGACCCGGTGGTCGCGAACGCGGTGGCCTACGCCAACGCGCGTGGCGTCCTGGTGGTGGCCGCGGCCGGCAACGACAACAAGACCAGCAAGTTCTATCCGGCGGCGTACCCGGACGTGCTGTCGGTCGGCGGCACGAACACCTACAACACCCCCGACGTCCAGAAGAAGTCCAGCTTCTCCAACTACGGGACGAACTGGGTCGACGTGGCGGCGCCGGGCATCACGGCCGGCATGACCAAGACCGGCAAGTACTGCCACGGCGACGACACCACCCCGGACGACACGTCGTGCGGGGAGATCATCAACGGCACGCGGTACTACTACGTGCAGGGCACGTCGTTCGCGTCGCCGCTGGTGGCCGGCATCGCCGGGCTGGTCAAGTCGGCGCACCCGACCTACACCGGCTGGGCCTTGCAGAGCGCCATCACCCGCTCGACCAAGACCGGAACGGCCCGCAACTGGACCCGGTACGGCCTGGTGGACGCGGCCAAGGCGCTCACCATGGACACCGACGCCCGGGTGCCGACCATCGGGTACATCTCGCCGGGACAGAACGCCAAGGTGCACGGCAACGTCGCGATCAAGCCGGTCGGCGCGACCGACAGCTGGTCCGGTGTGATGAAGGCGGAGCTGTACGTCAACGGCAAGTGGGCCGACTGGGCCTACAAGGCGCCGTTCGCGCCCACGCTGAAGACCGGGACCCGCAACGGCCCGATCAAGGTCAAGCTGAAGGTCACCGACAAGGCCGGCAACGCGGCCTGGACCGGTGAGCGCACGGTGATCGCGGACAACATCAAGCCCAAGGTCGCGCTCACCAGCGCCAAGAAGAACAAGGCGAAGGTGTCCGGCACCGTCACGATCAAGGCGAAGGCCAGTGACGTGTCCGGGATCAGCAAGGTGCAGCTGCTGGTCAACGGCAAGGTGGTGGCGACCGACACCACCGCCGGTTACTCGCTGAGCTTCAAGGTCAAGAACCAGGCCAAGAAGATGAACGTGCGCCTCCGGGCGTACGACAAGGCGGGCAACTACCTCACCACCGCGGTCCTGCGCACGTACTACCGCGCCTGACGCATCGCACCAACGAGGGGCCGGTCGGTGACGACCGGCCCCTCGTCGTCTTCCGGCCGGGCCGCCGTCGGTAAACTCGCCGGGTGAGTACCCCGCGTCCCGTTCTCGTCGTCGACTTCGGCGCCCAGTACGCCCAGTTGATCGCCCGCCGGGTCCGTGAGGCCCGCGTCTATTCGGAGATCGTCCCGCACTCGATGCCGGTGGCCGAGATGCTGGCGAAGAACCCCGCTGCGATCATCCTCTCCGGCGGCCCCTCCAGCGTCTACGAGCCGGGCGCGCCCTCGCTCGACCCGGGCCTGTTCGATCATGACGTCCCGGTCTTCGGCATCTGTTACGGCTTCCAGGCGATGGCACAGGCCCTCGGCGGCACGGTCGCGCAGACCGGCTCCCGGGAGTACGGCCGGACCCTGCTCGCCGCACAGGGCGGCACCCTGCTCCGCGACCTGCCGGCCGACCTGCCGGTCTGGATGAGCCACGGCGACAGCGTCGCGGTCGCCCCCTCCGGCTTCGCGGTCACCGCGTCCACCCCGGGCGCGCCGGTCGCGGCGTTCGAGGACCTCACCGCCAAGCGCGCCGGTGTGCAGTTCCACCCCGAGGTGGCGCACACCGAGCAGGGCCAGGAAATGCTCAAGCGCTTCCTGTACGACATCGCCGGCATCGAGCCCACCTGGACGCCGAGCAACATCATCGACGAGCAGGTCGCGCTGATCCGCGAGCAGGTCGGCGACAAGCAGGTCATCTGCGGCCTCTCCGGCGGTGTCGACTCGGCGGTCGCCGCGGCGCTCGTCCAGAAGGCCATCGGTGACCAGCTCACCTGTGTCTTCGTCGACCACGGCCTGCTGCGCGCCGGCGAGGCCGAGCAGGTCGAGAAGGACTACGTGGCGTCCACCGGGGTCCGGCTGGTCGTCGTCAACGCGGAGGAGCAGTTCCTCGGCCACCTGGCGGGTGTCATCGACCCCGAGCAGAAGCGCAAGATCATCGGCCGGGAGTTCATCCGGTCGTTCGAGGCCGCGGCCCGTGACCTGGACGCCGAGCGGCACATCGAGTTCCTCGTGCAGGGCACGCTCTACCCCGACGTGGTGGAGTCCGGCGGCGGCACCGGCACCGCGAACATCAAGTCGCACCACAACGTCGGTGGCCTCCCCGACGACCTGCAGTTCGCGCTGATCGAGCCGCTGCGCACGCTCTTCAAGGACGAGGTGCGCGCGATCGGCTCGGAGCTCGGCCTGCCCGACGAGATCGTGCAGCGGCACCCGTTCCCGGGTCCCGGCCTGGCCATCCGGATCATCGGCGCGGTCGACCGGGAGCGGCTGGACCTGCTGCGCCAGGCCGACCTGATCGCCCGCGAGGAGCTCACCGCGGCCGGTCTGGACCGGGACGTCTGGCAGTTCCCGGTGGTGCTGCTGGCCGACGTGCGCAGTGTCGGCGTGCAGGGCGACGGCCGGACCTACGGGCACCCGGTGGTGCTGCGTCCGGTCTCCTCGGAGGACGCGATGACCGCCGATTGGTCCCGCCTGCCGTACGACGTGATCGCCAAGATCTCGAACCGGATCACCAACGAGGTCCGGGAGGTCAACCGGGTCGTGCTGGACGTCACGAGCAAGCCCCCGGGCACCATCGAGTGGGAGTGACGGTCAGTAGTGGATCTATAGCTCAGGGCGGGTAAAAACGCCCTGAGCTGCGGTTACACAGCGCTATCCAACTGTCAGGAACCCGACAGACGCCCTGGATAGGTAACATAATCCGGGCAGAATGCCGCTTCGTGACCCCCGCACTGGAACCGCTCCGCAGGATCGCCGCCTACGCCGTCGCGACTGACGACGAAGGCCGCGTCCTCCTGGTCCGGGCCTCGGCCAAATCCGGTACGCCCGGAATCTGGTCGTTGCCCGGCGGCGCCGTCGACCACGGCGAAGACCCCAACCACACCGTCGTCCGCGAGACCGCGGCGGAGACCGGGCTCTCCGTCGCCGTCACCGGGTTGCGTGACGTCCTGGCCGACATGCGCTCGCTGCCGCACCGCGGCGTCACCATCCACACCGACCGGCTGATCTACACCGTGTCGGTCCGCGGCGGCAACCTGATCGACCGGGTCGGCCACCCCACCGACCTGGCGCGCTGGACCACCCTGGAAGAGGCCGAGGGGCTGAAGCTGCGGCCGTTCGCCGCCGCCGCGCTCGGGCTCAGCGCCGCCTCCGCCGACCTGCGCCCCGACGTGCCGCCGACCTTCCCGTCGTTCTACGCGTACGAGGGGCCGGACGGGCTGCACCGGGCGCAGCGCTTCGCGGCGTACGCGATCGCCACCGACCCGTACGAAAACCTTCTTTTGACGCGAATCGCCCCGGGCTATCCCGGCGCCGGTTGCTGGCACCTGCCCGGCGGCGGCACCGACTACGGCGAGCAGCCCGGCACCGCGCTGCTCCGCGAACTCGTCGAGGAGACCGGGCAGGCCGGCCGGCTGATCGAGCTGCTCGGGGTGGCCAGCCACCGCGACGCGGCCTCGCTCGGCCCGGAGGGCTACCCGATCGACTGGCACGGCGTCCGGGCGTTCTACCGGGTGGTGGTGGACCAGCCGACCGAGGTGACCATCCACGACGTCGGCGGCTCCACCTCGGATGCCCGCTGGATGCCGCTCAAGGAGGTCGCCGAACTGGCCTCCGACCAGCTCACCGACGTCACCGCGGACGCCTTGCGCGCGGCGCGGCTAATCTAGGTCAGGTCTCGCGGGTCGCGCGAGACGCGACCCGCGAGGACAGGACGTCGGCCCGTGAAGATCAGAAGGGCCGCGGCGTACGGCGTGTGCCGCTCCGCCGACGGCAGCGTCCTGCTCGCCCGCGGATCGGAGCTCAGCGCGTTCCCCGGCGTCTGGTCGCTGCCCGGCGGCGGCGTCGAGCACGGCGAGCACCCGGCCGACGCGGTCGTCCGGGAGTTCGGTGAGGAGACCGGCCTGCTGGTCGCGGTCACCGGGGTCCGTGCCGTGGTGGCCGACGTGATCGCCCTGCCGGACGGGCCGGTCGAGCACACCGACCGGATCATCTACGACGTCACGGTCCAGGACGGCGTGCTGCGCGCCGAGGCCGACGGCACCACCGACCTGGCCGCGTGGCTGACGCCCGCCACCGTCGCCGAGGTGCCGCTGCTGCCGTTCACCGCACACGCCCTCGGCGCACCGTCCGACCTGCCGGCCGTGCCGGACGACGACGAGCCGGTCCGCCGGGGCACCCGGGTGCAGCGGTTCGGGGCGTACGGTCTGGTCACCGACCCGGCCGGCCGGGTCCTGCTGGCCCGGATCACCGAGGGTTACCCCGGCGGCGGCCAGTGGCACCTGCCGGGCGGCGGCACCGACTTCGGCGAGACGCCCGAGCAGGGTCTGCTCCGCGAGCTCGACGAGGAGACCTCGCAGCGCGGCCGGGTGGACGGATTGCTCACCGTCGGCCACCGCTACGACCCGGCGGCACTCGGGCCCGAGGGCATTCCGATGGATTGGCATGTGATCCGCGTCGTTTACCGGGTAAGGGTGGATGAACCGGTCACCGCATCGGTCACCGAGGCGGCCGGCGGATCCACCGACCGGGCGTCCTGGTTCACCCTCGGTGAGGTGGGCGAACTGCCCTTGACCGAACTGGCCCAGGAAGCACTGGCCCACACGGGCTAAAATCGTTACCAGGAAGATGGAGAGCGGCCCGTTGCGCAGCGCAACTAATCGGCCTCTCGCCAAGGCCGTTTCGCTGTGCGATGGTGTAACCCGCAATTTCGCCGGGCTCGTCACGATGCCGGTGGACCCCGAACTCCATGGAGGAAGCACGTGCCGAGTACCCCTTGGCGCCGGCGTCGATCGACGGATAGCCCCCGTCCCGCCGGTCGTCGTTGGGCAGGCCGCTTGCGCCGAGGCGGGTCTCTCGCCCGGCAAGCCCTACTGGTTCGGGTGGGCCGCCGGTCCACCGAGACGAGCCGGGCCGCCACCGCGACCCGTGCCGAGGTGCTCTACACCGGGTCGGAGCCTGGGTTGATCCGTACCCTCCCCGCCCCCGGAGTTCCACTGGACACCACCCCCGCCTTCGACGCCGTCCCGGCTGACGAGGAGTCGATCCCGGCGACCATCCCGTTGCTGCCGGGCGAGCCCACGATGGCTCGCCGGGTGCGCTTCGCCCTGGTCAACGCGTGCACCCTGAGCAGCCTCGGGCTCGGCCTGTTCGCCATCTTCCTGGCGATGGCCGGTCGTCCGCAGATCGCGGCCGCCTGCCTGATCGCCTGCGTGGCCTTCGACGGCCTGGACGGCGCGCTGGCTCGCAAGCTCGGTGTCGCCAGCCCGTTCGGCGCGCAGATGGACTCGCTGGCCGACATGTGCTCGTTCGGCCTGGCCGCGCCGGTCGTGGTCTACGCCTCGCTGGCCGGTCGGGTGCCGCCCGCGGCCGCCGCGGTGGCTGCCGCGCTGGTCGCCGGCTGTGCCGCGATCCGGCTGGCCCGCTTCAACGTGTCGCCGAAGGACGGTCGCTACTTCTCCGGCGTGCCGACCACGATGACCGCCGCGGTGCTCGCTCTGGCGGTGCTGATCGGTCTGCAGCCGCTGCCCGGGTTCGCGGTGCTGGCCGGTGTCGCGCTGCTGGCCTTCGCCATGGTGTCGAGCTTCCCGTACGCGAAGCTCGCCCGGATCATCAAGCTGCCGCCGTGGCTGTGGCTGCTGCCGGTCGTCGGTGCGCTGCAGGATGTGCGGATGACGTTCGTGATGGTCGTCGCGACGTACCTCGTCAGTGGCCCGATCATGTGGATGCGGGCCAAGCGCGCCTGATCCCCTGACCTGAGAAGGGGCCGTCTCCCGATGGGAGGCGGCCCCTTTTTTGCGCGATGGGCACGGTTGTGGGTGACGTCACGGTCCGTTCAGAAGCCCGAAACCCCTGGGTACGGCGTTGTGCGGCTGGATGTGCGGGACGTCACGGAAAGACCGTTTTGACCACGTACCGTGAGGGGTGTCGCAGTCTCCGCGGCCCTGGTGCCGGGAGAGGCCGCGGACCTCGGCGGACCGCGACCTCATCTCGGTGATCGTCGGATCAGCGCCAGCGGGCGATGATCGTGGAGCCGCCGACGACCCGCTCGTCGACGCTGACCAGTGCCTCGGCCTTGTCGGCCGGCAGGTAGACGTCGGTGCGCGAACCGAAACGGATCAGCCCGTAGCGCTCACCCTTGGCGAGCAGCGTGCCCACCGGTGCGCGCTGCACGATCCGCCGGGCGATCAGCCCGGTCCGCTGCGCCACCACGACCGTGCCGTTGTCGGTGTCCAGCACGGTGTAGGCGGCCACGTTGTGCTCGGCGGCGGCCGTCGCCGCGTTCGCGTAGCCACCCTCCTCGACGAAGTAGTCGGCCACCCGGCCGGCCACCGGCGTGCGGTTGACGTGCACGTCGAAGACGGAGAGGAAGACCGCGATGCGGAGGAACTCGCCCGGCCCGAACCGCTCGTCGTGCATCCGCTCGACCGAGAGCACCTTGCCGTCGGCGGCCGAGATCACGGCCGCCGGGTCGGTCGGCACGTCCCGCTCCGGGTCCCGGAAGAACGCCGCGACCGGGCCGGCGGCCAGCGCCGGGATCAGCCAGAGCTTGGACTTGGGCCGGGCCCGGCGGGCCAGCGCGGCCAGGCCGAGCGCGATGCCGGCGGCGGCGACGCCGTTCGAGTCGATGTGCATGGTCCGGGTGACCGGGACGCTGGACGGCCGGTAGGCCGGGGCCAGGCCGGCCGCGGTGGCCACGTCGGCCGGGGTGAACCGGAGCTTGTGCACGCGCAGCGGCGGCTGGTTGCGGACCACCAGGTCGGAGCCGACACCGAAGAGCGAGCCCTGCCGGAACAGCTCGGCCGCGGCACCCTGGGTGCGGCCCGGGCCGGCCGGGGTGGCGAGGCTGAGCACGGCGCCGTCGTTCAGGTGCTTGGTGAGCTTCTCGATCAGGCCGCGGGTGTCCTCGGCGGTGCCGGTCTGCGGCTCGCCGACGATCACCACGTCGGCGCCCTGGACCTCGTCCAGCGACTCGACGATCTTCACGCGGTCGGCCACCCAGCTGCCCAGGCCGGTGATGTGGCCGCGGAGCAGGTCGGCGCTGCTGTGCTCGCCGGCCACCAGGATCAGGGTGTCACCGGGCAGCAGTGCCTCGACGGCGGCCGCCACCACGGCGGAATAGTGGTCGGCGCCGATCAGCAGGGCGGTGGTGGCCGCGTTCTGCCGGGCGAACTCGGCGGTCAGGGCACGAGCGGCCCGGGCTCCCACGGCCGGAACGGGCGTGGCGGACACGTCGGGAAACTGGCTCATTCCGCGAGCATATTGCCCCGCCCACGAGCGGTGGCCCGTGGGCGGGGCATCGGTCACTTCTCCGGCTCTGCCTTCGCCTCGCGGCCGGCCGTGCCGTGCTCCTTGGTGAACCGCGCTCCGGGGTCCTCCAGCAGCTCCTGAACGATCGAGGCGTGCACCTCGGGCGACAGGTCGCCGGGGGTGGTCTCGACCCGTGCCTCGGCGGCGACCGGGAGCGGCTGCTGGTCACGGCGTCCGGAAGTGATCGCCCCGAGCAGGCCGATCACCCCGAACAGGATCAGGCCGCCGGCGACCGTCCAGCCCAGCGCGGGCAGGTGCAGGGTGATCACCGCGGAGAGTCCCCACCACGCCGCGATGAGCAGGAAGAGCAGGCCGAAGGTGAGCGAGACGCCATCCATCCGGTGCGGTTTCATCGGATCACCTCCAGGTTTCCGGTGTCCAGCCGCAGGTCGAGCTGGAGCTTGCCGCCGCCGGCGCCGTCCGCGCCGAGGTCGGTGACTGCCTGCGATTCCGCCGCGGAACCGCTGGTCTCCTGGCCGAACACCACGGCGCGGCCGCCGACCCGGACCGACGCGGTGGTGTCCACCGAGTCGGGCAGCAGCACCCGCAGCTGGCCGACCTTCATGGTGACCGCGGTGGTCTGGTCGGCGCCGGTGAAGTCGACGGCGCGCAGGTCCAGGGTGACGTTGCCGAGGGTGAACTCGTAGGAGTCGGCGACCTCGGCGAGGGTGGCCGGGCGGTACACGCTGTCCCGGAACTCACTGCCCCAGCGCTCGGTGCCGGTCGAGATCAGCAGACCGATCGTGGTCAGCAGGGCCAGGAAGATCAAACCGCGGGCCCGGCCGAACCAGGCGCCGAGCAGCAGGCCGAATCCGAGGGTGGCCAGCACGGCCGCGAAGTACGCGGAGACCGCCACGTTCAGCCCGGCCATGTCCAGCGCGGCCAGCACGCCGATCACCATGAGCGCGGCGAAGAAGGTCAGCCGGCCCAGGATCGAACGCTCCTTCGGCGGCTTGGGGGGTTTCGCCGGCTTCGGCGGTGTGGGCGGCGCCGGGTACGCACTGTTCCCGGCGAACGGCCCGTGCGGCGCGAACGGCGGGCGGTAGCCCGACTCGGTCGGCGGGGTCCAGCGCGGCGGCTCGTACGGCGGCGGGGTCGGCGGGGTCACCGGTTCGCCGGTCGGTGCGGAGGTGGCCGGCGCCGTGAACGCCATCGTCGGGTCCTCAGCCGCCGGGCCGGTCGCGCCGGCCGGGCCGGGCGGCGGTGGCGGCGGTGGCTGCGGGATGTGCGGAAAGATGCCCGCCGGCGCACCCCGCTTGATCAGCAGGAACGCGCCCACCAGGACCGCGGCCGCGAGCATGCTGGCCCGGGCGCCGTCGCTGACCACGAACGAGAACGTGAGCAGTGCGGCGCTGCCGAGCAGCACCACGGAGAGCGGGGTCATCCCGGAGTGGCCCTTGCCGAGCAGCGACTCCACCGGCGAGGCGGTGTCGCCCTCGGACGGGATGACCAGCCAGCCGATCAGGTAGAACAGCACGCCCGCGCCGCCGAGCACGCCGAGCACGGCCAGCAGCACGCGCCACAGCACCGGGTCGGTGTTGGTGCGCCGGGCCAGCGCGCCGCAGACGCCGGCGATGTACCGCCCCTCGCGGGGGCGGATCAGCTGCTGACGGGCGAACGCGGCGCCGGCGGCGGAGAGCCACGGCGGCACGTTCGCACCCGGCGGGGGCGGAGGCGGCGGCGGGTAGTCGGAGGTGGAAGGCGCCGGCCCACCCTCGGGACCGGCACCCGGGGTACGGGGTTCGGCAGCTTCGTCGTTCATGCCTTCGATCCTGTGCCCCGGCGGGCCCCAGCCGCCTCAGGATGTGACCCTGAGGCCACCCTGAGATCCTGAGCCGCCGTTACCGGGGAAGTTCCCCGTGGCCGCAGCCCGCCGCACGTGTGACGATCGGAGGGTGACAACCGCAGCCCCGCCGCAGCCCCGCCGGCTCGACCGCCCCCGCGAGCACCGCATCGTGGCCGGTGTCGCCGCCGGGCTGGCGCGCCATCTGGGGCTGCCGGTCATCGCGGTGCGCATCAGTCTCGTGGTCCTGCTCGGCTTCAACGCGCTCGGCCTGCTGCTCTACGCGGCCTACTGGGCAGTGCTGCCGCAGGAGGCCCGGGGCGAGGAGCCCCCGCCCCGGCGGGACCTTCTCGCGCTGCTCCCGTTCGCCGCGATCGGCCTGGGCGTGGTGCTGCTGCAGGCGCTGGTCTTCGGCGATCAGGTGCGCACCACGGTGGGCTGGATGATCGCGGTGGTCGCGGTCGGCGCCGGGGTGATCTGGCACCAGGCCGACCCGAGCCGCCGCGAGCAGTGGATCGACCCGAACGCGCCGACACCGTGGCTGGCCGCGATCGTCGGCGAGACCGACCGGCGCTCGTTCATGTTCCGCTTCGTCGGCGGCGGGGTGCTGGTCGCGGTCGGCGTGATCGGCGTGGTCGCGATCTACTCGCCGAACGACTCGTTCTCCTCGGTGCTGAACGGCCTGATCTTCGCGCTGGTCGGCCTGCTCGGCGTCGGTGTGGTGGTGGCGCCGCTGGTCTGGCGCACCTTCGGTCAGCTGCGCGCCGAGCGCGAGGGCCGGATCCGGGAGCAGGAGCGTGCCGAGGTGGCCGCGATGATCCACGACCAGGTGCTGCACACCCTGGCCCTGATCCAGCGCAACTCGGCCGACATCAAAGAGGTTCAGCGGCTCGCCCGCGGCCAGGAGCGCAGCCTGCGAAACTGGCTGTACAAACCCACCGCCTCGCCGACCGAGCGATTCGCGGCGGCGCTCGAGCAGGCGTCGGCCGAGGTCGAGGACACCTATGCGATAAGTGTCGAGACCGTCGTGGTCGGTGACACCCAGTGCGACGAGCGGGTCGCGGCTCTCGTTGCCGCGGCGCGCGAGGCGCTGGTCAACGCTGCCCGGCACGCCGGCGTGCAGACCGTCTCGCTCTACGCCGAGGTCGAACCGGACGAGTTGAGCGTGTTCGTCCGAGACCGGGGCGCGGGGTTCGAGTTGAGCGGTGTGGCGGAGACCCGGCACGGCGTCCGTGGTTCGATCATCGGGCGCATGCAGCGCCACGGCGGGCGCGCGGAGATCCGCAGCGCCGCCGGCAGCGGTACCGAGGTGCGTCTCACGCTTCCGGTCTCCCGGGAGAGCGTGACCGCCGGTAAGGAGTCAGCACGATGACCGAGCCCGTTACCCAGTCCAGCAGCCGGCTGACCGTTTTCCTGGTCGACGACCATGCGATGTTCCGCGCCGGCGTGCGTGCCGAGCTGGGCCAGCACGTCGAGGTGGTGGGCGAGGCGAGCACGGTGGCCGAGGCGATCAGCCGGATCGGCGCGATCCAGCCCGACGTCGTGCTGCTCGACGTGCACATGCCGGACGGCGGCGGGCGCGCGGTGCTGGAGGCGATCCGGCGGACCCATCCGCAGGTCAAGTTCCTGGCGCTCTCCGTCTCGGACGCGGCCGAGGACGTGATCGGCCTGATCCGGGCCGGCGCCCGGGGGTATGTCACCAAGACCATCTCGCCGGACGAGCTGGCCGCCGCGGTGCGCCGGGTGGCCGACGGCGACGCGGTGTTCAGCCCGCGGCTCGCCGGGTTCGTGCTCGACGCGTTCGCCTCCCGGCCCGACGTGCCGGTCGCCGACCCCGAGCTCGATCAGCTCACTAACCGGGAGCGCGAAGTGCTGCGGCTGCTCGCGCGGGGGTATGCGTACAAAGAGATCGCCAAGGAGCTTTTCATCTCGATCAAGACGGTTGAGACGCACGTGTCCAATGTGCTGCGAAAGCTCCAGATGAGTAACCGTTACGAGTTGTCACGGTGGGCGGCTGACCGTCGGCTCGTCTGACCCGTGATCAACCGAGCGTCACCGAACGCCACACGGACGCCTGCGCTCGGTGTACGTTTGGCCACTGCGGGGAGTACTCCCAGCTCAGGCCCGCCAGATCGTCCGAAAGGACGATCTTTGGGAGTGCGTACGGACGTAAACGGCTAATATCGGCTTGATAACGGCGCTCATTGGTTTCCGTGCCCCTGTGTCACAGTGGCAGCTACTCACACAACCCCTCGTGAGCGCCCCTGAAGGAGACACTCCCATGCCTGGGAAAACCCCATGGAAGATGGCGGCCGGCGCGACCGCCATCGCCTTGTTGGCCGCTGGTTGCGGTGGCGGCGGGTCTGACGACTCGTCGTCCACTTCGAACACGGTCGTGATCGGTATTGGCGAACCGCAGCACCTCATCCCGTCGAACGCCACCGAGTCGAACGGCGCCGAGGTTCTGGCCTCGCTGTTCTACCCGCTCGTCGACTTCGACGCCCAGAACAACCCGAACCCGGTCGCCGCCGAGTCGATCACGCCGGACAAGGCCAACACCGTCTGGACGATCAAGCTGAAGTCTGGCTTCACGTTCAGTAACGGCGAGCCGGTCACCTCGGACAACTACATCAACGCCTGGAACTACGGCGCGTACGGTCCGAACGCTCAGGGTGCGTCGTACTTCTTCGACAAGATCAAGGGCTACGCGGACCTTCAGTCGAAGGACCCGGACGGCGAGGAGGGCCCGCAGAAGGCCCCCGAGCCCAAGGCGAAGACCCTGACCGGTCTGGCCAAGGTCGACGACACCACCTTCACCGTCACCCTCTCGGCGCCGTTCGCCGGCTGGGAGTCGGTCATGGGTTACACCGCCTTCTTCCCGCTGCCGAAGGCCGCCTGGAAGTCCGACGGCGTCATCGCCGACGGCTTCGAGGACGCCATCATCGGCAACGGTCCCTTCAAGCTGAAGGGCAAGTGGGAGCACGACTCCCAGCTGGTCGTGGAGAAGGTCGCCGACTTCAAGGGCACCGCTCCGAAGGTTGACGGCATCACCTGGAAGATCTACCAGGACCAGCAGGCCGAGTACGCCGACCTGGTTGCCAACAACGTGGACGTTCAGACCACCATCCCGATCGAGAGCCTGGCCAAGGCTTCTGCCGACCTGGGTGACCGGTTCAAGAAGAGCCCGAACTCCACCTTCCAGTTCGTCGGTTTCCCGACGTTCCAGAAGGAGTACCAGAACGTCGACGTCCGCCGGGCGATCTCGATGGCGATCAACCGCCAGGAGATCACCGACCAGATCTTCCTCGGTTCGCAGTCGCCGGCCACCTCGTTCGTCTCCCCGGTCGTCGCGGGTTACCGCCCCAACACCTGTGGCGAGAACTGCGAGTACAACCCGACCAAGGCCAAGGAGCTCTACGAGGCGGCCAAGGGTCCCAAGGAAATCAAGATCACGTACAACGTCGACGGCAACCACAAGGCGTGGGTGGACGCGACGTGCAACCAGATCAAGGCTTCCCTGGGCATCAACTGCGTCGGTGGCGAGGAGCCCAAGTTCGCCGACCTGCTGACCAAGGTTGAGAAGCACCAGCCGGTCGGCCTGATCCGCCTCGGCTGGATCATGGACTACCCGCTGATGGAGAACTACCTCGGCCCGCTGTACAGCACCGACGGTTCCTCCAACTACTACGGGTACAGCAACGCCACCTTCGACAACCTGGTCAAGGAGGGCTCCGCGGCGGCTACGCCGGAGGAGGCCATCAAGAAGTGGCAGGCGGCCGAGGACATCCTCGCCAAGGAGATGCCGGTCATCCCGCTGCGTAACGGCCAGAACGTGTTCGGTTACTCCGAGAAGGTGTCCAACGTGACCCTGGACCTCTTCTCGAAGGTCGACATCTACAAGATCGAAGTTGTCAGCTGATCTGACTGCTAGACCGGTGGTGGCGTCACGGAGAATATGAAACCGTGGCGCCACCACTGTGTTACCCCAACCTCATCGTCGCCGTGCTCACGAGGCCGGCGCTCTTCCGCGGAAGAGGCTAAACCCGTATGTTCCGCTATATCGTGCGGCGCTTACTACAGATGGTCCTGACGTTCTTCGGGGCCACCTTCCTGGTATACGCGCTGATGTTCGCCAACCAGAAAGACCCGATCCAGGCACTGGTGGGCGAACGACCCGTCTCCGAGAGTCAGCGCATCGCGCTGACCGAGCGGTACCACCTGGATGAAGGTTTCTTCATGCAGTACTGGTACTACATGAAGGGGGTGCTGACCGGCGATTTCGGCACCTCGATGACCGGCCGCAAGATCTACGACATGATGTCCGACGCCTGGCCGGTCACCTTCCGGCTCGCGATCATCGCGATTGTCATCGCCGCCGCCTTCTCCGTCACCGCCGGTGTGTACTCCGCGATCAAGCGGGGTGGCATCTTCGACAACTCCACCCTGCTGATCACGCTCGTGCTGCTCGCCATGCCGATCGTCGTCATCGCCCCCCTGGCTCAGCTGATCTTCGGCATCCAGCTCGGTTGGTTCGCTCCTACCGCAACACGGGACGCGACCTTCTATCAACTGCTTTTACCGGCGATCGTGCTCGCATGCATCGTGATCGCGCCGGAGATGCGGGTGACCCGAACCTCGGTGGTGGAGAACCTGCGCGCCGACTACGTGCGGACGGCGCGGGCCAAGGGCCTGACCCGGATGCGCGTCATCTGGGTGCACGTCCTGCGCAACTCGCTGATCCCCGTGGTCACGCTGATCGGCGTGGACCTGGGCGGCCTGCTGGCCGGGGCCATCGTCACCGAGCACGTCTTCAACATCCCCGGCGTCGGCTTCAACCTGGCCCGTGCGATCAACACCGAGGACGGCCCGCTCGTGGTCGGTTTCGTGAGCATCTTGGTGATCCTGTTCCTGTTCATCAACCTGCTCGTCGACCTGCTGTACGCCGCCCTCGACCCCAGGATCCGCTATGAGTGACTTGAACACCGTGACCGCGGCCGAGGCGCCGGGCGGTCAGCCGAACGTTCCGCACGGCCGGGTCAAGCGGGACAAGCCGCGCAGCCTGGCCGGCGACGCCTGGAACGATCTGCGCAAGCGCAAGATGTTCTGGGTGGCCATCGTGATGGTGGCGGCGATCCTGGTGATGGCGATCTTCCCGACGCTGTTCACCTCCGCCGACCCGTCGCAGTGCGCGCTGTCCAACCAGTTCAAGGGCCCGGCCGGCAACGCCCTGTTCGGGTACGACTTCCAGGGTTGCGACATCTACGCCAAGGTCGTCAACGGCGCCTGGAACTCGATCAAGGTCGGTGTGCTCTCCACGCTGCTCTCCGGCGTGATCGGCCTGCTCTTCGGGCTCGCCGCGGGTTACTTCGGCGGCTGGGTGGACGCGATCCTGTCCCGGTTCGTCGACATCATGCTCGGCGTCCCGTTCCTGCTGGCCGGCATCGTGCTGTCCCGCCGGCTCGGTGGCGACCCGAAGTCGGACGGCGTTCTCGCGGTCACCCTGACGCTGGGCCTGCTGAGCTGGACCTCCGGCGCGCGCGTCATGCGGTCCGCGGTCATCTCGGCGAAGCAGCAGGACTACGTGGCGGCGGCCCGGATGCTCGGCGCCACCCCGGGACGTCTGATGCTGCGGCACATCCTGCCGAACTCCATCGCGTCGTACATCGTGCTGCTGACCCTGCTCCTGGGCATCAACATCTCCAGCGAGGCGACCCTGTCGTTCCTCGGCGTCGGTTTGAAGAACGGCGCGATCAGCTGGGGCATCATGATCTCCGAGGGCACGCAGTTCGCCCGGAGCGAGCCGTGGCCGCTGGTCTGGCCGGCGCTGTTCCTCGGCGTGACGGTGCTCGCCTTCATCATGCTCGGCGACGCCGTCCGCGACGCCTTCGACCCGAAGTTGCGGTGACCCTGTGACTGATATTTCGGCGCAAATGGATGTCCTACCGGGCATCGACCCGCGCGCACCCCTGCTCGACGTGACGAACCTGCACGTCGAGTTCCGCACACAGTACGGCGTGGCCAAGGCCGTCAACGGCGCCAACTTCCGGCTCGCCCCGGGCGAGACCCTCGCCATCCTGGGTGAGTCCGGCTGTGGCAAGTCGGTGACCGCGCAGGCGATCATGGGCATTCTGGACACGCCGCCCGGTTACGTCACGCAGGGCGAGATCCGCTACCGCGGTGTCGACCTGCTGAAGCTGACCGAGGAGAAGCGTCGCAAGGTCCGGGCCAACCGGATCGCGATGATTTTCCAGGACGCGCTCTCCTCGCTGAACCCGGTCTACACGGTCGGTTTCCAGCTCGGCGAGCTGTTCCGCAAACACCGCGGAATGTCCCGTGCGGATGCCAAGAAGCGCTCGATCGACCTGCTCGAGCAGGTGAAGATCCCGGCGGCCCGGACCCGCGTCGACGACTACCCGCACCAGTTCTCGGGTGGTATGCGGCAGCGCGTCATGATCGCCATGGCGCTGGCGCTCGACCCGGAGGTGCTGATCGCCGACGAGCCGACCACGGCTCTCGACGTCACGGTGCAGGCGCAGATCATGGGCCTGCTCGCCGACCTGCAGCAGCAGCGCAACATGGGCCTCATCCTGATCACGCACGACATGGGCGTGGTCGCGGACGTGGCCGACCGGATCTCGGTCATGTACGCGGGCAAGGTCGTCGAAGAGGCGGGCATCTACGACATCTACGCCCGCCCGGCGCACCCGTACACCAAGGCACTTCTCGAGTCGATCCCCCGGCTCGACATGAAGGGGCAGCAGCTCAGCGTCATCCAGGGCCTGCCGCCGCTGCTGACCGACGTCCCGAAGGGCTGCGCGTTCAACCCGCGCTGCCGCTACGCCCGGGACGCCTGCCGGCAGGACCCGGCGCCGCCGGCGTACGCCGTCGCACCGAACCGCACGGCCCGTTGCCACTTCTTCCGGGAGGTCATCGGTGAGTGACGTAGTCCTCGAGACCAAAGGTCTGGTCAAGCACTTCCCGATCACCCAGGGCATCCTGCTGAAGAGCAAGGTCGGCGCGGTCCGCGCCGTCGACGGTGTCGACCTCCAGCTGCACCGGGGCGAGACGCTCGGCGTGGTCGGCGAGTCCGGCTGCGGCAAGTCGACCCTGGCCAAGCTGCTCGTCGGCTTGGAGAAGCCGACCGCCGGCTCGATCAACGTCCGCGGTCAGGACATGGTCAAGCTGCGGGGTTCGGCCCTGCGCCGGGCCCGCCGCAACATCCAGATGGTGCTGCAGGACCCGTACACGTCGCTGAACCCGCGCATGACGGTCGGCGACATCATCGGGGAGCCGTTCGCGATCCACCCGGAGGTCGTCCCGAAGGAGGGCCGGCAGCGCGCGGTGCAGGACCTGTTGGACACGGTCGGTCTCAACCCCGACCACATCAACCGGTACCCGCACCAGTTCTCCGGCGGCCAGCGTCAGCGCATCGGCATCGCCCGTGCGCTCGCGCTCAAGCCCGAGATCATCGTCTGTGACGAGCCGGTGTCGGCGCTCGACGTGTCCATCCAGGCCCAGGTGATCAACCTGCTGGAGCGGCTGCAGAAAGAGTTCGGCCTGTCGTACATCTTCATCGCGCACGACCTGTCGGTGGTCCGGCACATCTCCAACCGGGTCGCCGTGATGTACCTCGGCAAGGTCATCGAGACCGGTCACGACCAGGCGATCTACGAGCAGCCCACGCACCCGTACACGCAGGCGCTGCTCTCCGCCGTACCGGTCCCGGACCCGCGCCTGCGCGGTCACCGTGACCAGATCGTCCTGGAGGGCGACGTCCCGTCACCGGCGAACCCGCCGTCGGGTTGCCGTTTCCGCACCCGGTGCTGGAAGGCCACCGAGGTCTGCGCTCAGCAGGAGCCTCTGCTGCAGATCCGGGAGCGTTCCCCGCACCCCAGCGCGTGCCACTTCGCGGAGATCCGCGACGTAGTGCGAGGTCGCTGACCCACGGGCAGCAAGGCCGGGCCGGAGCGATCCGACCCGGCCTTCACCATGTCCGCGACGTTTTCCAAGATCAAATTCAAGAGCTTTTTGTCGTGCGTCCGCTGTGGTCCGGATCGTCGCTCCCGCCGGGACCCCTGCGGGCTTCGCTGGCCGCTACGCGTCCAAAACGCAAAGCCCTCCGGGGCGACGCCCGTGGGTGGTCACGGAAAACCCGTGTGTGGAGTTTGGGTGCGGAGCGCGCCGAAACTTCACACACTCCGGGATTACAGCGGGCCGCGGCCGGAGCGGAGCAGGAGCAGGGCGACCTGGGTGCCGTCCGGGCCGAGGGCCGCGCGGAAACGGTCGACGATCTCGCGTTCACGGGCCAGGACCAGGCGGGTTCCGCCGGAGGCCATCCGGGTCTTGCCGACGGCCTGGGAGAGCCGGGAGCGTTCCAGCCAGAGGTCGATGAGGGCCTGGTCGATCTCGTCGATCCGCTCGCGCATGCCGAGGATCTCGTTGGCGGCTAGGGGCTTGCCCGCGCCGGTGGTCTGGTCCATCCCGGCGTCGGAGGGGTCAGGGTTGGTGGACGGGTCCATCACGTCGGCGGTCACGTCGTGCTCCTCGGGTGCTGGGGCCCGGACAACCCAGCCCGGGAAGACGACAAGCCCCGGGCTGTGAGAAGCCCGGGGCTTGAAGTAGGTCGGTGGATCAGTGGCGACCTACGGCTGCCGGACTTCCGGGGCCGTAGTAAAAAAATCGCGCACGCTGGATCACGAGCCGAGTATGCCCCGCTCGCGGACCGAGCCGCAAGGAAACCGCCCGAACGTTGGGATGCGAGGCGGGGCAGGAGTCCGGGCTTTCCCTCGTACGAGAAAAGAGAAAGCCCGGACGGTCAGGGGGCCGTGGTGATCCGGTTGGCCGGACCCGGTGCGACGGTGCCGGCGCCGAGGAGAGCGGTCAGCGCGTCGACGTCGAAGCCCGGAGCGGTGACCCGGCCGGTGCCCTGCGCGAGGACGCTGAAACCGTCGCCGCCGTTGGCCAGGAAGTCGTTCGTGGTGACCAGGTAGCTGGTGGCGGGGTCGATGGCGACGCCGTTCAGCGAGAGGTTGCTGATCTTGGAGCCGAGCGCGGCCGAGGCGGTCCAGGTGTAGGTCAGGCCGGCCGAGACCTGCAGGATCTTCGTCGAGGTCTGGCCGTTGAAGCCGGCGAACTGCTGCTCCAGCACGCTCTTGAGCTGCGCGCCGGTCAGCGTCTGTGTGACCACCAGGTTGTTGAACGGCTGGACGGTGAACGCCTCGCCGTAGGTGACCTGGCCGTAGGCCTCGCCGCCGGAGGACTGGTCGGCGTCCAGGTCGGCGCGGATGCCGCCCGGGTTCATCAGGGCGAGCTGCGCTCCGGCGCCCGCGGTGTACTTGAGCTGGGCGTCCGCGATCACGTCGCCGAGCGGGCTCTCGCCGGCGGCGTTGTTGGTGCGCACGATGTCGCCGCTGATGCTGCCGACGATCTTGTTGGCGATCGGGGCGACAGCGGTGCGGTACTTGTCGGCCACCTTCTTCGCGGCCGGGTCGACGGTGTCCGGGTTCTTCAGGTAGACACCGGCCGCGTCCTTCTTCCAGCCGCCGTTGCCGTCCGCGACGCCGTTCTCCACGATCACGTTCTTCGCGGTGATCTCGGTGAACCGGCCGGAGCGCTTGTCCACCGAGTAGTCGATGTCGGTGATCAACTGGCCGTTGGTCCCGGCACTCGTCACCACGGTGTCCTGACCGGTTTTGTTCGGCAGCTTGCAGGAGTAGAACCGGTGCGTGTGACCGGAAACGACCAGGCCGATCTCCGGGTTCAGGCCGGCCACGATCGGCACGATCGGACCGGTGAAGCCGGTGCAGTCGGAGACACCCGGTGTGGGCGTGGCCGTGCCCTGCGCGCCGCCCTCGTGCAGCAGCAGCACCTGGGCCTTGACCCCGAACACCTTGAGGATCTTGCTCCACCGGTTGGCGGTCTCCACCTCGTCGGTGAAGTGCACGTTCTTGATGCCGGCCGGGTTGACGATGCCGGCCGTGCCCTCCAGGGTCATGCCGATGAAGCCGACCGGGACGCCCTTGACGTACTTGATGTCGACCGGCGGCAGGATCGGCAGCCCGGTCTTGTTGTTGATCGTGTTGGCGGCGAGGTAGCTGAACTTCGCCCCGCCGAAGCCGTCGCCGTCCTGGCAGCCGTCGACCGGGTGGCACCCGCCGCGCTGGATCCGGATCAGCTCGTCGACACCCTCGTCGAACTCGTGGTTGCCCACCGAGCTGACCTGCAGGCCGACCGTGTTCATCAGCTCGATCGTGGGCTCGTCGTGGAACGCGGCACTGACCAGCGGGGTCGCGCCGATCAGGTCACCGGCGCCGACCGTGGTGGTGGACCGGCCCTCGGCCGCCGCCTCGGCGCGCAGCTTCTTCAGGTAGGTCGCGAGGTATTCCACCCCGCCGGCCGGGGTGCTCGTGCCGCTCGCGTTGACCACCGCGCCGCTGCCGGTCGGTGGGTCGATCGCGCCGTGGAAGTCGTTGTAGCTGAGGAACTGGCCCTTGACCACCGAGGCGCCCTGCGGCGCGCCGTAGGACGCGCTCACCGGGGTGAACTCGGCGGGCGGCGCGGCGGCCGCGGACTGGGCTGCGGGTACGGCGGAGAACACGCCGGCGACGGCCAGCGTGACGGCCGGCACCGCGAGGCGCCGCCGTAGCGGAGAAGTCATTATGGTCAATCCCCCCGGTCTTGAGTGGATGTTCAGGCAACCTGATCAGCCTGGTGGATCGCCCGCGTCGGCGCCACCACTTCGAGGTGACAAGTCGATTGCCGGACGCCGATGGACGGGCCGGTCGGGTGCGTTTTCCTGTCGGGGGGTCGGCATACACTGGCTCCCGCGATGCGACCTTCCTTTGAACCTTCCGACGACGCCCTGTTCGCGCTGCCCGCCGAGGCTCCGCCGGACCCGCCGGCACCGGCCGGTCCGCCGGCCCGGGCGACTCCTCCGGTGGCGCCGCCCGCCCCACCGGTGGCCCGCGCGGCGCCGCGGGTGCACCGGCGTGCCGACCCCGCCGAGCTGCTCGAGGGGCTGAACGGCCCGCAGCGCGACGCCGTGACACACGCCGGCTCGCCGCTGCTGATCGTGGCCGGCGCCGGCTCGGGCAAGACCCGGGTGCTCACCCACCGGATCGCCTACCTGCTGGCCGAGCGGAACGTGCATCCCGGCGAGATCATCGCGATCACGTTCACCAACAAGGCGGCCGGCGAGATGAAGGAGCGGGTCGCCGACCTGGTCGGCCCGCGCGCCCGGCTGATGTGGGTGTCGACGTTCCACTCGGCCTGCGTCCGGATCCTGCGCGCCGAGCACGAGCACGCCGGGCTGAAGAGCACCTTCTCGATCTACGACGCGGACGACTCGCGCCGGCTGATGCAGATGGTCGCCCGCGAGCTCGACCTCGACCCGAAGCGCTACACGGCTCGCGGCCTGGCCGCCCAGGTGTCGAACCTGAAGAACGAGCTGACCGACCCGGAGGAGTTCAAGGCCGCCGCCAAGGGCCCGAACGAACGGGCCGTCGCCGAGGCGTACGAGCTTTATCAGCGCCGCCTGCGCGAGGCGCACGCGCTGGACTTCGACGACATCATCATGTCGGTGGTGCACCTGTTCCAGTCGCACCCGATGATCGCTGAGGCATACCGGCGACGGTTCCGGCACGTGATGGTCGACGAGTACCAGGACACCAACCACGCCCAGTACACGTTGATCCGCGAGCTGGTCGGCGTGCCCGGTGGCGAGGTCGAGCCGTCCGAGCTGTGCGTGGTCGGTGACGCCGACCAGTCGATCTACGCGTTCCGCGGCGCCACGATCCGCAACATCCTGGAGTTCGAGCGCGACTACCCGGACGCCCGGACCATCCTGCTGGAGCAGAACTACCGCTCCACCCAGACCATCCTCTCCGCGGCCAACGCGGTGATCGACCGGAACACCTCCCGCAAGCCGAAAAGGCTCTGGAGCGACCAGGGCGCCGGTGAGCAGATCGTCGGGTATGTCGCCGACACCGAGCACGCCGAGGCCGACTGGGTGGCCCGGGAGATCGACCGGCTCTCCGACCGGCACCAGGTCCGGGCCGGCGACGTGGCCGTCTTCTACCGCACCAACGCGCAGTCCCGGGTGTTCGAGGAGGTGTTCATCCGGGTCGGCCTGCCCTACAAGGTGGTCGGCGGGGTGCGCTTCTACGAGCGCAAGGAGGTCCGCGACGCGCTGGCCTACCTCCGCGCGATCGTGAACGAGGACGACACGGTCAGCACCCGCCGGGTGCTGAACACCCCGAAACGCGGGATCGGTGACCGCGCCGAGGCCTGTGTCGAGGCCCTGTCGAACCGGGACCGGATCTCGTTCGGCCAGGCGTTGCGGCACGCCAAGGGCGCGCCCGGCATCTCCACCCGGGCGGTCAACAGCATCACCGACTTCGTCCAGCTCCTCGACGACCTGCGGGAGCTGGCCCTGACCGCCCCGCCGGAGGAGGTGCTGGAGGCGCTGCTGCAGCGTTCCGGCCTGCTCAGCGAGCTGGAGGAGAGCCTCGACCCGCAGGACCAGGGCCGGGTGGAAAACCTCCAGGAGCTGGTCAGCGTCGCCCGGGAGTACACCGAACGGGTGGAGTCGCTGGCCGCCGCGCCCAGCGAGCCGGACGAGGATTTTGATCCGGAGGCGCCGGTGGCGAGCCTGGCCGGGTTCCTGGAGCAGGTGGCGCTGGTCGCGGACGCCGACCAGATCCCCAGCGACGACCCCGATCACCAGGGCGTGGTCACGCTGATGACCCTGCACACCGCGAAGGGCCTGGAGTTCCCGGTGGTGTTCCTGACCGGGCTGGAGGACGGCGTGTTCCCGCACATGCGGGCGCTCGGCGACAACTCCGAGCTGGAGGAGGAGCGCCGGCTGGCGTATGTCGGGATCACCCGAGCCCGGGAGCGGCTCTACCTCTCCCGGGCGGTGACCCGCTCGGCGTGGGGCCAGCCGCAATACAATCCGCCGTCCCGGTTCACCGACGAGCTGCCGCCCGAGCTGGTGCGCTGGGAGCGGACCGGCGCGTCGTACACGTCGTGGTCCGGCACCGGTGGCGGGGTCGGCGGCCGCGGTGGTGGCGACCGGCAGCGCGGCGGCGGGTTCGCCGGTGGCACCCCTAAGGCGCAGAAGATCGCCGAGCGCCTCGGGATCGACGCCAGCAAGCTGGCGACCGCCAGCGACCTCAAGTCCACGCCGAAGGTCGAGGCCGGCGATCGGGTCAACCACCAGAGGTACGGTCTGGGCCGGGTCGTCGTGGTCGAGGGGCAGGGGCCGAGCGCCCGCGCCCAGATCGACTTCGGTGACCAGGTGATGTGGCTGATCCTGCGGCACGCCCCGATCGAAAAGATCTAGAGGGCGCCGCAGCCCGGGATGTCCACCCCGTGCTCGTGCATCCACGCGGTCGGCTCGACCGGGTTCTTGTAGTGCCCCTGGTGCACCTCGAAGTGCAGGTGGGGGCCGGTCGAGTGCCCGGTCGAGCCCTCGTCGCCGATCTGCTGCCCGGCGCTGACCACCTCGCCGACGGTGACCGCGATCCGCGACATGTGGCCGTAGTGGGTGAGCCAGCCGTTGCCGTGGTCGATCAGCACCGCGTTGCCGTACCCCTGTGCCTCACCGGCCCGGACCACCACGCCCGCGCCGGCGGCCACGATCGGGGTGCCGTTCGGGGCGGCCAGGTCGACACCGGCGTGCAGGCGTCCCCAGCGCTGGCCGAAGCAGGAGGTGACCCGGGCCGACGGCAGCGGGTGCACCCAGTCGCCGGCGGCGGCCGGCATCGCGGCGGTCCGGGCCGCGATCGGCTTCTTGCGGAGCTTCACCGGGTCTGCCGAGGCCGGGCCGGCGCCGGCGCCGGCGCCGTCGTCGGTGCCGTACTGCCGGGGGTGTGCCTTGGCGGGCGCGTCGTCACCGAGCGGCGGGACGATCGGCCAGGTGGCGGCGGCGTGCGCGGCGGTGTGCCCGCGACTGGAGGCGTGGTCGGCGGGTGTGGCCGCGGCGGCGGCGCCGGCCATCCCGATGCCGGTGGCCAGGGTGGCGGTCAGCGCGGTGAGGGAGAGGGCGGAGCGGCTGCGGCTGGCGAAGAGAGCCGGGAAGAGCGGGGCGCGGTGCCGGTGGAGGCGTTCCTGACGGTGCCGGCCGTTGTCACGCGCTGCGGACGACGGTCCGTTGATCTCCGCTGCCCAAGTCTGCCCCACGCGAGATGCTCCTCCCGACGACCGTGATCTGTGCTGTCACGGTTCTGTCGGCCCCGATGCGGGGAGCGCTGAGGGAGATGCGGCCGGTTCAACCGACCCGCAACCGGAGGGGTTGCGATCAGGAAGCGGCGGCTGCGGCCAGGCTCGCGTACGGCGACTCCATCTGGAGCTGGATGTCGACCTGGTGACCGCGGAGGAAGGTGATCGGGTCGACCGGCTTGCCGTCGACGTGCACTTCCAGGTGCAGGTGCGTTCCGTACGAGTACCCGGTGTTCCCGACCTCGCCGACGACCTGCCCGGCCTTCACCACGTCGCCCTTTTTCACCAGCAGCCGCCGGGAGTGCGCGTAGATCATCTCGGTGCCGTCGTCCTGCTGGATCGTGATCGAGTAGCCGTAGCCGCCGTTGTAGCCGGCCGCGGTGACCGTGCCGGCGTGCACCGCCTTGTAGGGCGTGCCGTCCGGGGCGGCCAAGTCGATGCCGGCGTGCAGCTTGCCGAACCGGACCCCGAACGCGGAGGTGAACTCGTAGTCGTCGAGCGGCAGGAGGTAGACCTCGGAGGCCGCTTCCTCCTGGTTGAGCTTGGTGCCGGCCTTGGTGGTGCTGTCCCGGGCCTCGCCGCGGGAGGCGCGGGTCGCGTCGTCCGAGCGGCTCTGCAGCGCGTCCGTGGCGACCTGGGAGGACTTGTCCAGGCTCGACAGGACGTCCGGGTTGACCGTCTTGTGGTCCGGGAGGTTCGACGCGGCGCCGAGGGCGACCACGCCGGCGCCGACGAAGGCGGAGGTGACGACGGCGGCGTAGCGGCTGCGCGGAGGTGTCGGTACGCGACGTCGACCGCGATAGCGATCGGGCTCAGACGACAAGCGCTGGCGCACGAAGGATCCTCCGTCAGTGGCATTGCGGCGGCAGACGCGAAAGCCCGCCGTAAGCGAGTTAACGAGTGCTGTCCGGGCGGTCGCTGGGGGGTGAACCTGTGCGACAGCCGTGGCCACGGTAACGAAACGGCAGCCCGCTCACAAGTCGCAGCGCCAATTTCATGACAGTTACACGCCGGTATTGATCAGCTATTGTCCGAATTGGCTACCTTTTTGCTCGTGGTAAATAGCAACGTTGCGTAATTGCTTTAGGAACGGAAAGTGATGTGACCGGGGTAACCATTCCCTGGCCGTGTCCTGGTGCGGGGTGCTACCCGGCCCCGGCCGCGGCAGGTTACCGTTCGTTCAGGTGGCCTGGACGTCGAGGTCCTGGAGCTCTAGAGGGGTCAGCATGCAAGCACGGATCAGGGTCGTGGTGGCGAAGCCCGGGCTGGACGGGCACGACCGGGGCGCCAAGGTGGTGGCCAGGGCGCTGCGCGACGCCGGCATGGAGGTCGTCTACACCGGGCTGCACCAGACGCCCGAGCAGATCGTCGAGACGGCGATTCAGGAAGACGCCGACGCCGTGGGCCTGTCGGTTCTCTCCGGCGCGCACATGACGCTGTTCCGCCGGGTGCTGCAACTGCTGGCCGAACGCGAGGCGACCGACATCGTGGTATTCGGTGGCGGCATCATTCCGGAGGGCGACATCGCGGAATTGGAATCACTCGGCGTAGCCAAGGTATTTACGCCGGGTGCTACTACCGGGTCCATCATCGAATGGGTTCGCGCGAATGTAGTCACCCAAGTGGCGTGAGCAGTTCGCATAGGGAGAGGCCGGACGCACCCCTCACACGTCCGGCCTCTCTATGCGCGATGCCCCGCCGCCACCCCTCGACCGACAGGGCATCGGCCGCTCTCATCCGCGGGCCCGGGTGAGCAGGCCGCTGACATCACACTCAACGACGCCCTTCTCCGGTGGGTTACGTGCGCTCGCGTGACTTTTTCCGCCCAGTTCTCCGCGGGCCCTCCGGAAGATCGGCACGGGGTCGCCCAGGTCGCTCCGGGCACTGTTGTCCCTACCGTCCCGGAGCTGCGATTTCGTCCCTCCAGTGTGCGGTCTTGCACACCGTGTACCCGCGCGGGCACGGAGCCCGATTCGGTCGCTAGTCTGCGGATGAAGGCCATTCGGCGGGATGCTTCTCTACGACGACCTGTCAGATGGCCGAACGATCCTCACGCTGGCGGCGCCGCTGCGACGCGCCGCGCACACAACAGGTCGGGACGCAACGGTGCGGCTTGCCGGCGCTTGGCGTCGCGAGCGAAAGGAGACACGTGGACCTGTTCGAGTATCAGGGGCGCGACCTGTTCGAACGGCACGGGCTGCCCGTGCTGGGCGGCGGCGTTGCCGAGACCCCGCAGGAAGCCCGGGCTATCGCCGAGCGGCTGGGCGGCAAGGTTGTCGTCAAGGCGCAGGTAAAGGTCGGCGGCCGCGGCAAGGCCGGCGGCGTCAAGCTGGCGGACGGCGCCGACGAGGCCGAGGCCCGGGCGACCGACATCCTGGGCATGGACATCAAGGGCCACACGGTCCACAAGGTGATGCTGGCCGAGACGGCCGACATCAAGGAGGAGTACTACTTCTCCTACCTGCTGGACCGGGCCAACCGCACGTTCCTCTGCATCGCCAGCGTCGCCGGCGGTATGGAGATCGAGACGGTCGCCGAGACCGACCCGGACCGGGTCGCCAAGGTCGCCATCGACGCCAGCAAGGGCGTGGACGAGGCCAAGGCGCGGGAGATCGTCACCCTCGCCAAGTTCCCGGCCGACGTCGCCGACCAGGTCGTCGACATCGCGGTGAAGCTGTGGCAGGCGTTCGTCGCCGAGGACGCCCTGCTGGTCGAGGTCAACCCGCTGGCCAAGGTCGGCGACGGCCGGGTGCTGGCGCTGGACGCCAAGGTCACGCTGGACGAGAACGCCGGCTTCCGGCACCCCGACCACGAGGCGCTCGAGGACAAGTCCGCGGTCGACCCGATCGAGCAGGCGGCCAAGGCCAAGAACCTCAACTACGTCAAGCTCGACGGCGAGGTCGGCATCATCGGCAACGGCGCGGGCCTGGTCATGTCGACCCTCGACGTGGTCGCGTACGCCGGTGAGCGGCACGGCAACGTCAAGCCGGCCAACTTCCTCGACATCGGCGGCGGCGCGAGCGCCCAGGTGATGGCGAACGGCCTCGAGATCGTCCTCGGCGACCCGTCCGTGAAGTCGGTCTTCGTGAACGTCTTCGGCGGCATCACCGCCTGTGACGCGGTGGCCAACGGCATCATCCAGGCCCTCGAGCTGCTCGCCGAGCGCGGCGAGACGGTCACCAAGCCGCTCGTCGTACGTCTCGACGGCAACAACGCCGAGGCCGGCCGCGCCATCCTCGACGGCGCCAACAACCCGCTCGTCACGCGGGTCGACACGATGGACGGAGCGGCCGAGAAGGCCGCCGAGCTCGCGGCTGCGGGGAAGTGAACTAATGGCTATCTGGCTCACCAAGGACTCCAAGGTCATCGTCCAGGGCATCACCGGTGGTGAGGGCTCCAAGCACACCAAGCGGATGCTCGCCGCGGGCACCCAGGTGGTCGGCGGCGTGAACCCGCGCAAGGCCGGCACCAAGGTGGACTTCGACGGCACCGAGCTTCCGGTGTTCGCCACGGTCGCCGAGGCGATCAAGGAGACGGGCGCCGACGTGTCGGTCGTCTTCGTGCCGCCGGCGTTCACCAAGGCCGCCGTGCTCGAGGCGATCGACGCCGAGATCCCGCTGGCCATCGTGATCACCGAGGGCGTGCCGGTGCAGGACTCGGCGGCGTTCTGGTCGTACAACGTGTCCAAGGGTGAGAAGACCCGGATCATCGGCCCGAACTGCCCGGGCATCGCGTCACCGGGCGCCTCGAACGCCGGCATCATCCCGGCCGACATCACCCCGCAGGGCCGGATCGGCCTGGTCAGCAAGAGCGGCACGCTGACCTACCAGCTCATGTACGAGCTGCGCGAGTTCGGCTTCTCGACCGCGGTGGGCATCGGTGGCGACCCGATCATCGGCACCACCCACATCGACGCGCTGCGGGCCTTCCAGGAGGACCCGGACACCGACGCGATCGTGATGATCGGTGAGATCGGTGGCGACGCCGAGGAGCGGGCCGCCGAGTTCATCAAGGAGCACGTCACCAAGCCGGTGATCGGTTACATCGCCGGCTTCACCGCACCGCCCGGCAAGACCATGGGTCACGCCGGCGCGATCATCTCCGGTTCGGCCGGCACCGCCGACGCGAAGAAGTCGGCGCTCGAGGCGGCCGGCGTCAAGGTCGGCAAGACGCCGAGCGAGACCGCTCAGCTCATGCGCGAGGTCATGAGCAGCTGACCGGAAATCTGTACGAGATGGTGCGCCGCTCTTTCTGCCTCGCAGTAAAGAGCGGCGCGCCGCTGTTTCTGCATCGCCGTGAGCGCCACGGCGTGACAAGGTAGTCGCGATGCCCAGCACAACCGACCGTCCCGGCGGCTCGGAGGACCCGTTCGCGGTCGCCGAGGCGCTGAAGTCTGTCGTGCGAGACACCGAGGCGCTCGACGTCTCCGCGGAGCGCGCGGCAACCGACGCCGCCGAGGCGGCGGAGAACCGGGACACCATCGTCGTCGACGAGGCGATGCTGGCCCGGCACGAGACGGTCCGGGTGCCCACCCAGCGCCGGCCGTCCGAGCGGCGGGGCGCGCCTCTGCCGGTGGCGGTGCTCTTCGCGACGCTCTGGGCGGCGCTGCTGACGTATCTTCCGGTCGCCGCGGTGCTCGGGCTGGCCCGCACGCTGGAGGGCGCCGGTGGACTGGCCGGGGCGATGCACGCCGGTGCGGCCGCCTGGCTGCTCGGCCACGGTGTGCCGATCGGCACCTCGATCGGGTCGCTCGGGCTGGCGCCGCTGCTGCTCACTGTGCTGGTGCTGGGCCGGCTGAACCGGGCCGGGCTGCACGTGACCAGGGCGATCGGGGCCCGGCGCTCCGGTTCGATCCGCTCGGCGGCGCTGGTGACGGTGAGCGTCGGATTGTCGTATGCCATGGTCGGCGCCGTGACCGCGCACCTGGTCGACGGCCGCGGCACCCACGTCTCCACCACCCGCGCCGCGCTGCATTTCCTGGTCCTCGGTCTGTTCGGCGCCCTGATCGGCGCGCTGCGCGGCAGCGACGCGGTCACCACGCTGGCCCGGCGGGTGCCGCCCGCGCTGCGACACGGTGTCCGGACCGGCACGGTCGCGGCGTTCCTGATGGTCGGCGCGGGCGCCGCGGTCGGCGGGCTGTCGATCGCGCTCGGCGGCGGTGACGCCGCGAAGATCATCTCGGCCTATCACACCGGGGTGGCCGGCCAGGCCGGGATCACCCTGATCAGCGTGGCCTACGCGGCGAACGCCGCGATCTGGGCCGCCGCCTACCTGCTCGGGCCGGGCTTCGCGCTGGGCACCGGCTCGGCGATCCGGCTGACCGAGGTGTCGGTCGGTGACCTGCCCACCGTGCCGCTGCTGGCCGGCCTGCCGAACGGTCCGATGGGCTCGGCCGGTGGCCTGCTCCTGCTGCTCCCGGTGATCGCCGGCGGGGTGGCCGGCTGGGGCCTCACCCAGCGGCTGCGGTACGGCCGCGCACACGCCTGGCGGCCGGGCGAGGGCTCGGGAGCGGACGCGCCGGAGCCGGCCTGGTCGCTGCTGTTCGGCGCGAGCCTGCTGGCCGGGCCGGTGACCGGGCTGGTGATGGCCGCGCTCGCCTGGTGCTCCGGCGGACCGGTCGGCGGTGGCCGGCTGGCGGAGATCGGGCCGGCCGCGGTGCAGGTGGGCGTGGTCGCCGCGATCGTCGCCGCGGTCTCGGTGCTCGGTGGCGCGGCCGCCGCGCGGGCCTTCAACGCGCCCCGCCGGGCCGGCGCACGCAAGTAACCGCCCGATTTCGGTTGACCTGGGCGGCCCGGATAGGGTGCTGAGGTGACTGACCCCGCGCCCGCCCGGCTGGTCGTCCTGATCTCCGGATCGGGCAGCAACCTGCAAGCTCTTCTCGAAGCGGCCCGCGACCCGGCATACGGTGCCGAGGTGGTCGCGGTCGGCGCGGACCGGGACGGCATCGCCGGTCTCGACCACGCGGCCGCGGCCGGCGTACCCACCTTCGTGGACTCGGTGAAGGCCTACCCGACCCGCGACGACTGGGATGCCGCGCTCACCGCGCACGTCGCGGAGCACCGCCCCGACCTGGTGATCTCGGCCGGTTTCCTGAAACTGGTCGGCAAGCAGTTCCTCGACGCGTTCGGCGACCGGTACGTCAACACGCACAACGCGCTGCTGCCGTCGTTCCCGGGCATCCACGGTCCGCGCGACGCGCTCGCCTACGGCGTGAAGCTCGCCGGAGCCACGCTCTTCTTCGTCGACGCCGGTGTCGACACCGGACCGATCATCGCCCAGGTCAGCGTCCCCGTGCTCGACGGTGACACGGAGGAGACGCTGACCGAGCGGATCAAGGTGGCCGAGCGCGCCCAGCTTGTCGACTTCGTCGGCCGGCTGGTCCGCGACGGCTGGACCATCGAGAACAGGAAGGTACGGATTCCGTGAGCACCGATGACGGGCGCAGGACGATCAAGCGGGCGCTGCTGAGCGTGTGGGACAAGGCCGGGATCGTCGAACTCGCCCAGGCCCTGCACGCCGCCGGGGTGGAGATCGTCTCGACCGGTTCGACCGCCGCCACCGTGGAGAAGTCCGGTGTGCCGGTGACCCGGGTCGAGGACCTGACCGGTTTCCCGGAGATCCTCAGTGACCGGGTCAAGACCCTGCACCCGAAGGTGCACGCGGGCCTGCTCGCCGACCTGCGGCTGGACAGCCACGCGCAGGAGCTGCAAGAGCACGGCATCGAGCCGTTCGACCTGCTGGTCAGCAGCCTCTACCCGTTCTCCGAGACGGTCGCCTCCGGCGCCGGCGAGGAGGAGTGCATCGCCAAGATCGACATCGGCGGCCCGGCCATGGTCCGCGCGGCGGCCAAGAACCACGCCTCGGTCGCGGTCGTGGTCTCCACCGCGGGCTACCCGCTGATCCTGGAGGCGCTCGCGAACGGCGGCTTCACGCTCGAGCAGCGCAAGGTGCTCGCCTCCCGCGCATTCATCAACATCGCGGAGTACGACGTCGCGGTCGCCAACTGGACCGCCACCGTGCTGGCACCGTCCGGCTGGCCGGACTTCGCCGGTGTCGCGCTGACCAAGCAGAGCACCCTGCGGTACGGCGAGAACCCGCACCAGCAGGCCGCGCTCTACGTGGACGCGAACGCCCCCGTCGGGCTGGCTCAGGCCGAGCAGCTCAACGGCAAGGAGATGTCCTACAACAACTACGTCGACGCGGACGCCGCCTGGCGCACCGCGAACGACTTCACCGGCCCGGCCGTGGCGATCATCAAGCACGCCAACCCGTGCGGCGTGGCGATCGGCGCGGACGTCGCCGAGGCGCACCGGAAGGCGCACGAGTGCGACCCGGTCTCCGCGTTCGGCGGCGTCATCGCGGTCAACCAGCAGGTCACCGCGGAGCTGGCCAAGCAGGTCGCGGAGATCTTCACCGAGGTGATCGTGGCGCCGTCGTACGCGCCGGAGGCCCTCGCGCTGCTGCGGGAGAAGAAGAACCTGCGGGTGCTCGTCGCTCCGGCGTGGAGCCCGGCGCGGGCCGAACTGCGGCAGATCGGTGGCGGCGCGCTGGTGCAGCTCGTCGACCGGATCGACGCCCCCGGTGACGACCCGGCCACCTGGACCCTGGCGACCGGCGCCGCGGCGTCCCCCGAGGTGCTCCGCGACCTGACCTTCGCCTGGCGGGCCATCCGCAGTGTGAAGAGCAACGCGATCCTGCTGGCCAGCGACGGCGCCACGGTCGGCGTCGGGATGGGCCAGGTGAACCGGGTCGACTCGGCCCGGCTCGCGGTCTCCCGGGCCGGCGCCGAGCGGGCGGCCGGCAGCGTGGCCGCCTCGGACGCGTTCTTCCCGTTCCCGGACGGCCTGGAAGTGCTGATCGAGGCCGGGATCACGGCAGTCGTCCAGCCCGGCGGTTCGATCCGTGACAACCTGGTGATCGAGGCGGCGGAGAAGGCCGGTCTGACCGTTTACTTCACCGGCACCCGGCACTTCTACCACTGATTTCCGGTCGGCCCCGGGCGATGCCCGGGGCCTTCCACAGGGGGACCGATGCGGCACGTCGTGGGTGAGCGATTCTCCGGTACGGACTGGGCCTTGGCCGAGGACGAGCACGTCCACTACGAGGACTGTGTCTTCCACGACGTGGACTGGAGCGAGGCTCAGCTCACCGCGGTCACGTTCGAGGGCTGCGGGTTCGGCAACGTCAAGTTCAACGCGGTGACCTTCCAGCGCTCCGCGTTCCTGCAGTGCACGCTGCAGCGCTGCTCGTTCTTCGACGCGGTCTTCGTCGACTGCAAGCTGACCGGGACGAGTTTCATCGACTGCGTGCTGCGGCCGCTCACCGTCGACGGCGGGGACTGGGGTTTCGTCTCGCTGCGCGGGCTGAACCTGACCGGCATCCGGTTCGGCGCGCTGCGGATGCGGGAGGCCGACCTCACCGGTGCTGACCTGTCGAAGGCCGACCTGACCGGCGCCGATCTGACCAACGTGCGGCTCAAGGACGCCGTCCTGAAGGGCGCCGACCTGCGCGGCGCCGACCTGGACGGCGCGCCGCTGCGGGACGTCGACATCACCGGCGCGAAACTCGACCTGGCGCAGGCGGCGCACTTCGCCCGCGCACACGGTGCCCTCGTCAGTCCCTGAGCACCCCGCCCGCTGCGGCGGCCAGCCCGCGCGTCGAGCCGCATGTCGAGCCGCCGCGGGGCTGGAATGGCTGATCGGCGTGCCGAATTCTCACCGCCTGGAAGGGTAGAGACAGATCACCCTGTCGGGGCCGCCCGGCGATCTTCAGCGGGCGGGCAGTACGCTCGTACTGCTAAGCATGTGTTTCGGGAGAGGAGCGCCGGCCGATGGCGAAAATCAAGGTCAAGAACCCGGTCGTTGAGATCGACGGCGACGAGATGACCCGGATCATCTGGAAGCAGATCCGTGAGCAGCTGATCCTGCCCTACCTCGACGTCAACCTGGAGTACTACGACCTCTCGATCCAGTACCGGGACGAGACCGACGACCAGGTGACGATCGACTCCGCCAACGCCATCAAGCGGCACGGCGTCGGCGTCAAGTGCGCCACCATCACCCCGGACGAGGCCCGGGTCGAGGAGTTCGGCCTCAAGAAGATGTGGCGTTCGCCGAACGGCACCATCCGTAACATCCTCGGCGGCGTGGTCTTCCGCGAGCCGATCATCATGAAGAACGTGCCTCGTCTGGTACCCGGCTGGACCAAGCCGATCATCATCGGCCGTCACGCGCACGGCGACCAGTACAAGGCCACCGACTTCGTCGCGCCCAGCGCCGGCAAGATGACCGTCACCTTCACGCCGGAGGACGGTTCGGCGCCGATGGAGTTCCACGTCACGGACTTCCCGGCCGGTGGCGGCGTCGGCATGGCGATGTACAACTACGACGAGTCGATCCGCGACTTCGCGCGCGCCTCGTTCCGTTACGGCCTGGCCCGCAACTACCCGGTCTACCTCTCCACCAAGAACACCATCCTGAAGGCCTACGACGGCCGCTTCAAGGACCTGTTCGCGGAGATCTTCGAGACCGAGTTCGCGGACCAGTTCACGGCCGCCGGCATCACCTACGAGCACCGGCTGATCGACGACATGGTCGCCGCCGCGATGAAGTGGGAGGGCGGCTACGTCTGGGCCTGCAAGAACTACGACGGTGACGTGCAGTCCGACACCGTCGCGCAGGGCTTCGGCTCGCTCGGCCTGATGACCTCGGTGCTGATGACCCCGGACGGCCAGACCGTCGAGGCCGAGGCCGCGCACGGCACTGTCACCCGGCACTACCGGCAGTGGCAGAAGGGCGAGAAGACCTCGACCAACCCGATCGCTTCGATCTTCGCGTGGACCGGCGGCCTGAAGCACCGCGGCAAGCTGGATGGGACGCCGGAGGTCACCCAGTTCGCCGAGGCTCTGGAGCAGGTCTGCATCGAGACCGTCGAGGGCGGTCAGATGACCAAGGACCTCGCGCTGCTGATCAGCCGGGACGCGCCGTGGCTGTCGACGGACGAGTTCATGAACGCGCTCGACGAGAATCTGGCCCGCAAGGTCGCCTGATTCTTCGTACGGAAGGAAGCTCGTCGGTCCGCGGACCGGCGGGCTTCTCGCCGTTGACGGGACTTTGGGCCCGCGGATCAATGTCCTAACGCCGCAGCGGTGCCGTTGCCCGGTGGCGACGATGGACTCATGGGCGACATGACAACGATCGACGGCCTGGTCAGCGGTGCGGAGAAGGCTCTCGCCGAGTACGCGGACTTCACCCAGGAGCAGGTGGACCACATCGTCGGCAAGGCCTCGGTGGCCGCGCTCGACAAACACGGTGACCTGGCCGCCCTGGCGGTGGAGGAGACCGGCCGGGGCGTGTTCGAGGACAAGGCCGTCAAGAACATCTTTGCCTGTGAGCACGTCACGAACAGCATGGCCGGGATGAAGACGGTCGGCATCATCCGCCGCGACGACATCAACGGGATCACCGAGATCGCCGACCCGGTCGGCGTGGTCTGCGCGGTCACCCCGGTCACCAACCCGACCTCGACCACGATCTTCAAGGCGCTGCTCGCGCTGAAGACCCGCAATCCGATCATCTTCGCCTTCCACCCGGCGGCGCAGCGGTGCAGCGCGGCGGCGGCCCGGGTGGTCCGGGACGCCGCGGTGGCGGCCGGCGCGCCGGAGCACTGCGTGCAGTGGGTCGAGCAGCCGTCGATCGAGGCGACCGGCGCGCTGATGAACCACCCCGGTGTCGCCACCATCCTGGCCACCGGCGGCAACGCGATGGTCCGGGCCGCGTACTCGACCGGCAAGCCCGCCCTCGGCGTCGGCGCCGGCAACGTCCCGGCGTACGTGCACCCGACCGCCGACGTGGTTCGCGCCGCCCACGACATCGTGTTGTCGAAGACCTTCGACAACGGCATGATCTGCGCGTCCGAGCAGGCGGTGATCCTGGACGCCGCGATCGCCGACCCGGCCCTCGCCGAGTTCCGCCGGCTGCACGCGCACCTGGCCTCGGCCGAGGAGAAGCAGCTGCTGGAAGCGCTGATCTTCCCGGATGGCCGGAAGCTCAACCCCGCCGTCGTCGGCCGGTCCGCGGCGTGGATCGCCGAGCAGGCCGGGTTCAGCGTGCCCGAGGACACCTCGATCCTGCTCGCCGGGATCGACGAGGTCGGCCCGGCCGAGCCGCTGAGCCGGGAGAAGCTCTGCCCGGTGCTGGCCGTGCTCACGGCCGGTGACGAGGAGCAGGGCATCCGGTACGCCGAGCAGATGGTCGAGTTCCACGGCCTCGGCCACAGTGCCGTGGTGCACGCCAAGGACGTCGAGCTCTCCGAACGGTTCGGCAAGCGGATGAAGGCGGTCCGGATCATCTGGAACGCGCCGGCCTCGCAGGGCGGCATCGGCGACATCTACAACGGGTTCCGGCCGTCGCTGACCCTCGGCTGCGGCAGTTACGGGCACACCTCGGTCTCCGACAACGTGTCCGCCCTCAACCTGCTCAACATCAAGCGGATCGGCCGTAGGACGAACAACATGCAGTGGTTCAAGGTGCCCGCGAAGATGTACTTCGAGCCGCACGCCATCCGGTACTTCAAGGACATGCCGGACGTCTCCCGGGTCACCGTCGTCACCGACCACACCATGACCCGGCTCGGCTACGTCGACCGGATCAGCAACGTGCTGCGCGAACGCGCCGAGCCGGTGACCATCCAGGTGATCGACAACGTGGAGCCGGAGCCGAGCATCGACACCGTGCAGAAGGGCGCGGCGCTGATGCGCTCGTTCCGCCCGGACACCATCATCGCGCTCGGCGGCGGTTCCCCGATGGACGCGGCCAAGGTGATGTGGCTGCTCTACGAGCACCCCGACGTGGTCTTCGGCGACATGAAGGAGAAATTCTTCGACGTACGCAAGCGCGCCTTCAAATTCCCCACCCTGGGCAGCCTCGCCAAGCTGGTCTGTGTGCCGACCACCTCCGGCACTGGCGCCGAGGTCACCCCGTTCGCGGTGATCACCGATACCACCACCGGGCAGAAGTACCCGCTGGCCGACTACGCGCTCACCCCGAGCGTGGCGATCATCGACCCGCACCTGACCAAGGACCTGCCGGCCGTGGTGACCGCGGACAGCGGCTTCGACGCGCTCACCCACGCCACCGAGGCGTACGTCTCGGTCTACGCCAGCGACTACACCGACGGGCTGGCCCTGCACGCGATCAAACTGATCTTCCAGAACCTGGAGCGCGCGGTCCACAACGGCGGGGACGACCCGCTGGCCCGGGAGAAGATGCACAACGCCGGGACGATCGCCGGGATGTCGTTCGGCAACGCGTTCCTGGGCATCGTGCACGCCATGGCGCACACCCTCGGCGCCACCTTCCACGTCGCGCACGGCCGGACCAACGCGATCCTGCTGCCGCACGTGATCCGGCACAACGGCACCGTGCCGGCCAAGCTGAACAGCTGGCCGAAGTACGAGCGCTACGTCGCACCGGAGCGCTTCCAGGACATCGCCCGGCACCTGGGCCTGCCGGCCGCCACGCCCGCCGAGGGTGTCGAGTCCTACGCCCGCGCGGTGGAACGGCTGCGCGACGCGGTCGGCATCCCGCCGTCGTTCCAGGGCGCCGGGGTGGACGAGGCGGCGTTCGTGGCCGCGCTGCCGCAGCAGGCGATGAACGCCTACCTCGACCAGTGCGCGCCGGCCAACCCGCGGATGCCGATGCTCGCCGACCTCCGGCAGCTCATGGAGAACGCCTACTACGGCCGCTGAGCCCGAACGTCTCTAAAAAAGCCGCAAAAGGTATGTTTCATATCGTAACCACCGGGTAAGCAGGTTCGTTTGTCTCAGTGGTGCGGGTGGTGGGCTTGGGTATGCCGCTCACCGTCCCCTTCAGCGGGGGCCTTGTCCCGGGCCCCCGCTGTCCCCCTCCGCCGCCCGCACCCCCCTCGGCCCCGCAAACGGCCCGGAAACGCCGGCAGGCTCCCCGCGCGAACGCGGAGAGCCTGCCTGGAACGAAACGGGTCAGCCGGCGTCACGCAGGAGCTGAGCGGCCTTCTCCGGAACCACGTCGCTGACGAACGCGCCCATCGCGGACTCCGAGCCGGCCAGGAACTTCAGCTTGTCGGCGGCCCGCCGGATGCTGAACACCTGCAGGTGCAGATAACCCAGGTCGCGGCCTTCGCCCACGACCGCCTGGTGCCAGGCCGAGATGTACGGCATCGGCTTGCCGAACAGCCCGTCGAACCGGCGCAGCACGTCGAGATAGAGCGGGCCGAACGCGTCCCGCTCCGCGTCGTCGAGCTCCGGCAGGTCGGCGACCCGGCGGTGCGGGGCCAGCTGCACCTCGAACGGCCAGCGGGCGGCGGCCGGCACGTACGCGGTCCAGTGCTCGTTCGCCGCGATCACCCGTACCTTCGCCTCCTGCTCGGCGGCGAGCACGTCGGCGTACAGGTTGCGCCCGCCGGTCTTCTCGGCGTGCTTCGTCGCGGCCCGCAGCATCGCGGCGGTCCGCGGCGGCACTGTCGGGTACGCGTAGATCTGGCCGTGCGGGTGGTGCAGCGTCACGCCGATCTCGACGCCCCGGTTCTCGAACGGGAACACCTGGGCGACACCCGGCAGCTCGGACATCTCCGCGGTCCGGTCGGCGAGCGCGTCGACGACGGTGCGCACCCGGGACGGCGGCAGCGAGCCGAATGCGCTGTTGTGGTCGCTGGTGAAGCAGACCACCTCGCAGCGGCCCAGCCCCGGGCGCACCGGCACCATGCCGGTCAGCTCGGTGATCTCCCCGCCCGGCACCTCGCGGTAGCTGAACGACGGGAACTGGTTCTCGAAGACCACCACGTCGTAGTCCGGCGCGGGGATCTCGCTGGCGAACCGCGGCGAGGTCGGGCAGAGCGGGCAGGCGTCCGAGGGCGGCAGGAAGGTACGGGTCTGCCGGTGTCCGGCGACCGCGATCCACTCGTCGACCAGCGGGTCGTACCGCAGCTGGGAGGCCGGTGGAGGCGGTGGCAGCTCGCGAGTGTCTTTCCATTCGGCGCGGCCGGAGTCCGGCTTCTCGTCGAAATAGATGAGTTCGCGGCCGTCGGAGAGGTGGACGGTGGAGCGAAGGGGTGTCACTGGGGATTCACCACCACGAGTTCGGGGACGGTTTCGGTGAGGAGCGCGCGCGTGGCGGCGTCCAGGCCGTCGTCGGTGATCAGGACGTCGGCGCGTTCCAGCGGCACGATCGAGGAGATGCCGACGGTGCCCCACTTGGTGCTGTCGGCGAGCACGACCAGGCGTTCCGCGGCCTCCACCAGGGCGCGGTTCACGTCCGCCTCCATCAGGTTGGGCGTGGTGTAGCCGGCGCGCTCGCTCATCCCGTGCACGCCCAGGAAGAGCATGTCCAGGTGCAGGGTGCCGATCGCGGCGACCGCGACCGGGCCGACCAGAGCGTCGGACGGGGTACGGGTGCCGCCGGTGAGCACCACGGTCTGGTCCGGCCGGCCGGCGCGGTAGAACACGTCGGCGACCGGGATCGAGTTGGTCACCACGGTCAGCGACGGGACGTCGACCAGCCGCTGGGCCAGGTCGGCCGTGGTGGTGCCGGCCGAGAGCGCGATGGCGTCGCCGGGGGAGACCAGGGCGGCCGCGCGGGCCGCGATGGCGGCCTTCTCGTCGCGCTGGCGCACCGACTTGGCGGCGAAACCCGGCTCGTGTGCGGAACCGGGGCTGACCGTGGTGGCTCCACCGTGTACTTTCGCCAGCAGCCCGCGATCGGCGAGCGACTCGAGATCACGGCGGATGGTCATGTCGGAGACGCCGTATTCGGTGGCGAGCTCGCTGACCCGGACACCGCCGGTGGCGCGGACCCGGTCGAGGATCGCGGCTTGACGCTGCTGTGCGAGCATCAGCAATCCACCATCTTTAGCCGGGGTTTCCGCACGAATTCAAACACACTTGAACACTACCGTGTGGTCGGGTGTGCGCGGAAGAGTGACTTCAGATACCCCTACCCCGTTTGTGCAGGGCCGAAAGTACGTTCTCCACCTTCACCGCGCCCGTCATCGCGGCCAGCGCGATCGCGGTACGGGGTTCCTTCCAGTTCGCGCGTACCGCCTCCTTGCTGAACTGCCAGGCCTGACTGCGGTTGCCGGTCGCCGCGGACCAGCAGGCCAACTGCCCGTAGACCCGGGCGGCTCCGGGCCGGCAGCCACTGATCTCCGGGTGCCGCTGCATCATCCAGCGCAGCGAGGAGATCTTGGTGGCGTACTCGTAGGCGTAGTGCGAACTGCGTCCCCAGAGCACCTGGACCAGCGGTTCGTCCACATGCACGATCGGCGTCCGGCGGGCCGCCCTGAGCAAAAGGTCCCAGTCCTCGTTCTGGCTGCCCGGTGCGTCCTCGGCGACCAGCCCGATGGCGTCCTCGGCGAGCGCCTCCCGGCGGATCAGGAACGACGACGAGTGCAGCATCGCCATCCGGGACCGGGCCAGGTCCTCCACCGTCACCCGGCTGCGCTGGGCCAGCCGCGGCGTGGTGTGCCCCTCGAACTCCACCTCGATCGCGCAGGTGGCGAACTCGGCGTCCGGCTCGGCCAGCAGCGCGGCCACCTGCCGGCGCAGCTTGTCCGGCAGCCAGCGGTCGTCGTCGTCACAGAACGCCACCAGCTCGGTGTCCAGGGCCAGGACCCCGGTGTTCCGGGCCCCGGCCAGACCGGCGGGCCGCCAGTTGGTCAGAACCAGCACGGGTACGTCCTCGGCGTCGGCGAGCAGGTAGTCCGGCTCGGTCTGGTCGTAGACCACGACGATCTTCAGCTCGCCCGGATAGCGCTGGGCCCGTACCGCCTCGATCGAGCGCCGGACCAGCTCCGGGCGGTTCCGGGTGGGGATGACTACCCCGACCGACGGCCAGTTCATCGCGCCTCCTGTGGGTTCAGCGGGTAGCCGTACGCACGCAGCATCGGTCCGCACACCGCGCCCACCAGGCGGCGCTGCGCGGCCGGAAGTGATCGCATCCAGGCGTCGTCCTGGCGCAGCGCCAGGCGGCCGACGGTGAAGCGCATCGGGTTGCCGGCCGCGCTGTGCCCGACCCGCAGATCGGCGTGGCCGGGCCGGAGGAAGTCCAGGTCGCAGGGCTGCAGGGTGATACCGGCGAAGTCGGCCAACCGGATCAGCCCGGCCCGCGGGTCGGCCAGGAACTCCTCGTAGCGGATCCGGCGGACCGGCACGCCGCGGCGGGCGAGCAGGCCGAACGCGGCGTTGTGCGCGTTCCAGAGCAGTGCGGAGCGGCCGGGGGAGTACCTGGTCATCTCGTCGCCGTCGTCGCTCTCCGGTCGGGCGACCCGCTTGGTCCAGGAGTAGGCGACCCCGCGCGCGTCCCGGACCACGTGCACCACCCGCAGGTTGATGCCGCCGGCCGCACGCAGCAGGTGGGCCAGCGCGGAGTGTTTGGAGGAGTCGACGATCAGCTGAGCGCCGGACACCTCGGCGGCGGCGTCGTAGATCCGGGCGTAGAAGGAGGCGTACTCGCGGACCTCGGCACTGGCGGCGCCCCCGGCGGCGAGCCGCGGGATGTGCCGGGTCCGCTCGACCGCGTCGCGCAGCGCGTGCACCCGGTCGACGTCGACCTCGGACCAGCCGCCGAACGCGGTCTTGCCGACCTGCTGCCAGAACACGCAGGCCGAGAACTGAGCGCCGCAGCCGCACCGTTCGTCGTCGCGCAGATCGCGTTGCCAGAGGTGCACGACCTCGCCGAGCGCACAGACCCCGGGCAGCTCGCCGAGCAGACGTTCGACGAGAGTGGTGCCGCTTCGCCCCAATCCGCCCAGAAATAGCACTTGTGCCACTTTGGCCCGCCTTCGCTCGTTTCGCTCTGGTAACGAGTGAAGCAGGCAAAAGGAGGCGTCAGGTGTCAATCGAGGCTTTCGACCGTGTGCACCTGGACGGCACCGGCATCGACCGGATCACCGAGGACGAGGTGGTCGCCGTGGTCAGGGACGCTTTGTCCCGTGGTCACGGTGGCCGGATCATCACCCCGAACATCGACATCCTGCGCCGCGCCGCGGCCGATCCGACGGTCCGCCGCCACCTCGACGACGCCGACCTGATCGTCGCCGACGGCATGCCGCTGATCTGGGCCAGCCGGCTGGGCGGCGCGCCGCTCCCGGAACGGGTCGCCGGCAGCAGCCTGATCTGGACCCTCTCCGAGGGCCTGGGCCGCGACGCCCGCTCGGTCTTCGTCATCGGCGGCACCCCGGCCCCGCGCGTCATCACCCCGGACGGCCCCGGCCGCCGCACCACGGCCCTGACCGGCCCGACCACCGAGCTCCCGCTCACCCCGCGCACCACTGCCCTCACCGGACCGACAGCGGAAACCCCGTTCACCCCGCGCAGCGCAGCCTTGACCGAATCGACCGCCGAGACCCCGTTCGGCCCGCTGACCGGACCGACCGCCGAGACCCCGTTCGGCCCGCGGAGCGCGGCCTTGACCGAGACGCCGGTCGCTGGTGAGCGGGCCGCGGTGCTCGGCGTCGGCGCGGAGCGGGTGGTGGCCGCCGGCTCGGTGCGGGTGCGTGAGGTGCGGGCGTCCGGCGCGGTGCGCGCCGCGACCCGGCTCGTGGCCGCGAGCCCGGGCCTGCGCATCGCCGGCACGATCAGCCCGCCCTTCGGTTTCGAGCAGGACGAGACGACCTACGCCGCGTTCTGCGCACAGGTCACCGCGGCCCGGCCGGACCTGGTCTTCGTCGGCCTGGGCTTCCCCAAGCAGGAGTACGTGATCGAGCGCCTCCGCCGCGACCTCCCGGCCACCTGGTTCGTCGGCTGCGGCGCGGCGGTCAACTTCGTCGCCGGCGACGTGCACCGGGCCCCGCGCTGGATGCAGCGCACCGGCCTGGAATGGGCCCACCGCCTCGGCACCGAACCCCGCCGCCTGGCCCGCCGCTACCTCCGCGACGACGCCCCTTACGCCCTGCGTCTGTTGGCCCGAGCCCGCCGCCGAGCCCGCCGCGCCTAGCCCCCTCCGGCGAACCGCAGCCCCCATCAGACGAACCCCATAACCCTCCTCATCCGGCGAACCCCAGCACCAAGACCACCCCGACCGACCATCCCTCCCCAGCACAGCTCGCCTTCCCCCGGCGCAGCCCAAAGCCCACCCCGACCCCTCACTTCCACCCCGGCTGGCGGTGGGGGTTGCCTCAACGACCTGGAGGCACCCCTGGGCGCCAGCCGTGGTGCCCCGGCTGGTGGTGGGGGTTGTCTCAACGGTCTGGAGGCACCCCTGGGCGCCAGCCGCGGTGTCCCGGCTGGTCCTCAGGGGTGCCTCGACGCCAGGCGGGCACCCCTGAGCGCCAGCCGGGGGACACCGAGCACGCGGGCGGCTCCGGGTGGTAGCGGGGTGTGCATGATGCCCGGTCGGAGGTGTCTGCCGCTGCGGGGAAGGGCGGTGGGAGTCCGCATTGGCTGATCGCGTGCGTCTGCAGCCCGCCCGGGGGCGGTAGAGGCACGCACAACCTCACCGAGGACTGTCACCGCCCTCGAACCCGACGCCGGGCCGGGACCCGCGGAAGTGTCTGAGGTGGCCGCAGCCTCGCGCAGCGAGCACGACAAGCCGCGACCCGCGCAGGTCACAACGAGCCGCGCCGCGCCGGACCGGGCCGGACCGCGCCGCGCCACGCCACGCCACGCCGGGCCGTGCCGGACCGCGCCACGCCACGCCGGGCCGTGCCGGGCCGCGCCGGGCCGCGCCGGGTCGGCGGGGTGGTGTGAGGCTCGGTCAAGGGGTGCGGCCGCGGCGGCTTCCTGAGCGGCGGCCAAGCGCACCGGCCAGGCTGCGGGGCGCGCGGCACCGGACCGCCGCCGTCGACGGCGCGTCGATCAGGGGTTGTGGATAGTCGGCCGTGTCATAGCCCTCCTGCCAGGGGAACCGGTTGCCCGGGTCGGGCCAGACGATCTGCTGGAGCAGCGAGGTGGACCGGCCGTAGCGTGCCAGCGCGGCGCCGGGCCACAGCTCCTCGGTCGGCGTGCCGGTCAGGATCGTCACGTCCTGCTCGACGATCAGGTCGGACACCCGGCGGCCGTGCCGGAAGCGGGCGTGCTCCTCGTGCACCCGGCCGGCCAGCTCGTTGAGCAGCTGATGGCCGAGGTCCGGGGGCAGGCCGGCGATGAGCAGCTCCGGGCGGCCGTCGGCGGTCAGCCCGACCGTGTACGCGAACGGGACCGTGCCCTCCGGATCCTCGTCGGACGGCAGCACGTGCACGACGGCCCAGCCGTACTGCTGGATGATCTCGGTCTGTTCACGGAAGAAGTCGGACATCACGGGACCCCTCGGCTCGGTCGGGCGGACATCAGAAGACGTCGGGAAGACTGAGCCTCACTATGGAACACGTGTACGACACTTTCCGGGACTCGAAAGCAGTACGCTCGTACTGTTAAAGTCGCCGGATGGCCTTCCGCATCGAGGATCTGCACCATGTCCAGCTGCTCACCCCGACCGGCGGCGAGGCCGTCGCCCGCGCCTTCTACAGCGGTGTCCTCGGCATGACCGAGGTGGTGAAACCGCCGGTGCTGGCGGCGCGCGGCGGCTGCTGGTTCCGGGCCGGCGGCTGGGAGGTGCACCTCAGCCCGGTCCCGGATTTCCGGCCGGCCGCCAAGTCACACCCGGGCGTGCTGATCCACGACCTGGACGGGCTGGCCGCGACGCTGGCGGCCGCCGGTCACCCGGTCGAGTGGGATCCACACTTCCCGGGCCACCGGCGGCTCTACTCGGCGGACGGCCACGGCAACCGCCTGGAGTTTCTCGAAAAAGAAGATCAGCGCTGAGCGTTGAAGTACGGGTCCTCGGTCAGCGAGTGGAACGCCTTGAACGCCGCCTTGTCGCCGGTCAGCTGGAACTGCTGGTTGGGCCCGTTCCCGTCCGGGTCCGACTCGAAGTACGCGACCGCCTTGATCTGCTTGTTCACCTTGAAGGTCCGCTCCGCGTCGCGCAGCCACGCGGCCCGGTTCGCCGATCCCCAGGCCTTCGCCACCCCGAACTCGCCGATGACGATCGGTTTCGGTCGCTTTGACGCCCACTGCAGGAACGGCCCCATCAACTGCCCGATCGGCTGGAACTGCGTGCCGGCGTACACGTCCACGCAGTTCCAGTCGACCTGGTCGTCGCCCGGGTAGAAGTCCGGCGCGTCGCCGCGGATGAATCCCTCGGCGGTCGGGCACCACACCCAGGACACGTTGTCGGCGTGCTGCTTCTTGAAGATGGCCCGGACGTATTTCCAGGCCGCGATGTAGTCGGCGCCGGACCACATGGTGGCGCGCAGGTTCGGCCGGTCCATCTCCCAGCGCATCCGCAGCAGCACCGGCCGTTTGACCTTGCGGATCGCCCGGGCCTGCTGCTTGATCAGCCGGTCGTGCTCGCCGTCCAGGATCGAGCGGTTGTCGCCGGTCGCCCAGCTGATCATCAGGGACTGTCCCTGGTCCAGGAACTCCTGATCAGATGCGGTCCCGACCAACTGATCGAATCGGCGGTAGGTGTTCAGGATATCGAGCCGCCGGCCCAGCGAGCTCTCCAGCTCGCCGACCGCCGCCAGCCGTCCCACGTGCGTCAGTTCTTCCGGTTTGATCCAGGCGCCGACGTACGCTCCGGTCGCCGGAGGCGCGAACGGCCCGGCGGCGAACGGACCGTCCTGCACCGCCACGGCCTGCGGCCGGCCGGAGAGATCCGGTGAGGGCTCCGGCGCCGGTTCCGGTTTCTTGGCGCTCCCGGTGCAGGCGGAAACCATCATCAGTACGACGATGAGCGTCCCGGCGAGCGCCTTACGCATGAACGCGCCGCGCTGTGTAGAGGACGTTCACCGCGTACCCGTCCGCACCCGGCATCCGGCGCGCCGCCGCGTCCGCCATCCGGGCCAGCCGGTGGTCGTGCAGCGACGGGGTGAGCATCGAGAACCCGCGCCGTTCCACGATCTCGAAGCCGTGCCGGTCGAGCAGGGCGGCGACCTCGTCGTGGGAGAGCTCGGCGAACCAGCGCTCGCCGTCGTGCCGCCGGGCGCGCAGGTGCCGCAGCGAACCGGCGTTGCCGTGGTTCTCCACCACGAGCAGCCCGGAGCCGCGGTGCGGGAGCGCCTTGGCGGCGAACGCGACGGCCCGGTCCCGGACCGCCTCGTCCACGTTGAGCAGCAGCCGGAACATCGTCACGATCGCCGGGAAACCGGCCGCCACCGGCGCCGGCACCGGCCCGTCGGTGGCCACCTGGTGCCAGTACGCCCGCGAACCCACCTCGGCGGCCTTCGCCATCATCTCGGCCGACGTGTCGTACCCGTGCGCCTCGCGGACCAGCCCGTGCAGGGTCCGGATGGCCCGCCCGGTGCCGCAGGCGAAGTCGTGCTGGACCGGCGGGTGGTGTCCCTCGAACTCGCGGCGGACCAGGGAGCGCAGGTAGTCGCGCTGCCGGTCGTTGATCCGCGACGCGTAACTGTCCGGCGCGTAGGTCACCGACTCGTACTTCTCGACCGCCTCGGTGTCCCGGAAAACCTCGGTGTAATCGCTGGTCATCTCGCCTCCTTGGGGTGGTTCCGTCGGGTGAACGCGCCGAGCTCGAGCCGGCCGCGCAGCAGCCAGGCGCCGCCGCCGAAGACCGGCGCCGCGACCGCCACGGCCAGCGCCAGACCGGCCGGCCCACGCCCGGCCAGGCCGGTCACCGCCCAGGGCAGCAGCCCGAAGCAGCCGATCGAGAGCAGTGCGGCGGCCCGGGTGCCCGGGCCGAACGGGTGCAGACGGGAGCTGCGGAACACCTGGACCAGTGGGAGCAGGTTGTTGGCGACCATCGCCCCGGCCAGCCCGGCCGCCGCGCCCAGCGCACCCCAGCGGGGAATCAACAGCACGTCCAGGCCGATCGTTACGGCCAGGGCGACCAGGACGTTGCCGAGGTTCAGCGAGGTGCGCCCGGCCATCGCCAGCACCATGTCGACCATGCCGCAGCCGGTGGCGATCAGCATCGCCACCGCCAGCACCCGCACCACCGGTGTCCCGGCGGTGTAGTCGTCGCCGAAGAACCGCAGGTAGTACGGGGCGAACAGGATCACCAGCAGGTTGACCGGCCAGGTGATCAGCACCAGCCAGCCGGTGGCGAGCTGGTAGAGCCGGTTCGCGGCGTCCCGGTCGCCGGTGCTGAGCGCCTCGGCGAGCCGGGGCTGCACGGACTGCGAGAGGCCCTGGTTGACGAACTGGATCAGGATCACGAACCGGCCGGCGACCGCGTAGACGGCGGCCGGTCCGAGCCCGCCGAGCGCGGCCACCAGCAGCACGTCCACCCGCTGCAGCGCGAGCTGCGCCACCGCGGCCAGCGCACGCGGGCCGGTGAACAGCCAGAAGTCGCGGCGCAGCCGGTCGCGTTCGGCGCGGTCACTGCTCGCGCCGGGCGGGCGGCCGGTCAGGTAGACGCGCCGGGCGGCGTACCCGGCCAGGACCGCGACCGGGAGGTAGGGGGCGGCCCAGGCCAGCGCGAAGACCGGCAGCGAGGCGGCGGCCCAGAGCGTGGAGACCCCGGCCAGGCTGACCGTGAGCAGTTGCAGGGAGCTGCGCAGCACCCGGTCCAGCAGCACGGTCGGCCGCATCGAACGGTATCCGCGGGTGACCGTGAGCAGCACGTCGGTGAGCGCCTGCAGCGGGATGAAGGCGGCCAGCACGCGCAGCCCGGCGGTGTGCCCGGCGATCATCTCGGGGGAGTCGTGCGCGGTGATCCGGGCGATCGCCGGCGCGGCGGCCCACATGACCACCGCCAGCAGCAGCGAGAACACCACGACCGGGGCGAGCCCGATCCGCAGGCAGGGGCCGAGCAGGTGGCTGCGCCCGGTGGCCCGCAACCGGGCCGGCCAGTACACCAGCCCGGTGCTGGTGCCCAGCTTGGCCAGGCCGCCGGCCAGCACGAACGCGGCGGTGGCCGAGAAGAACGCGCCGGCCTCGGCCTTGCCCAGGGTCCGGGCCACGATCCCGGTGACGAGTACGCCGGTGGTGCCGGCCAGCACCGATCCGGCCATGTTGGCCAGTCCACCGCGGGCCGCCCCGCGCGCCCCGCGACCGGTGCCGGTCAGGGGAGGCGCGGGGCAGGTCTCCGGGCCGGCCGTCATTGGCGGCGCCAGATCGGTGTGTGCCCGAGCCAGCCGGCCAGCGCCTCGTCGTGCGACTGGTAGTAGGCGCTCAGCTCACGCCGCAGGTCGGGGTCCATGTCGGCCTGCCGGGGGCGGGCGTTGTGCTGCTCGAACACCGGCCGTCCCAGGTTCGGGGGCAGGCCCAGGAACGCGCAGACCTCGTCGTAGACCGGTTCCGGCTCGGCGAAGAACCGCTCGCTCTCCACCACGTGGATGCGTTCCCGGCCGACGTGCTGGGCCATCACGCTCAGGTAGCGGGCGTACTCGCCGCGGGCCCGGTAGGCGTGGTGCTGGTGGGCGAAGCTGTAGTACCCCGGGTCGGAGGCCAGCCGCTCCTCCTTGCGGTGCAGGCGGGCCGGTTCCAGCGCGACCGCCCGTCCGAAGTCCCGCTCGGTCTCGAAGCCGCGGGCCACCTCGTGGTGGTGCTGCGAGTAGGCCCGTTCGACCGGGTCCCGGACCAGCACCACCAGCTTCGCGAACGGCAGATCACCGGCGATCCGGGCCACCGCCTGCGGGTGGTACATGTAGTACGGGGCGGATTCGAAGGTCTGCGCCGGCACGCCGTACTTCTCGGCGATCTTCTCGGCCGAGCGCCGGGACGGGAAGTGCGCCCGGTACCAGTCGATGCCGCGCTCGTAGGACGTGTCGAAGTAGTGCACCCCCTTGTGCAGCACGGCCTTGAGCACCACCGGGTGCGCGGCCAGGGCCCGGTACAACGAGGTGGTGCCGCACCGCTGGCCACCGCAGATCAGGAACGACGGCAGCATCCGGCGCTCCGAGGTGAGCCGGCCGTACGAGCGGGAGCCCAGGTGCACCACCCGCTTCATCGGGGCGGGCAACTTGCGTACGTTCATCTAGAGCTCCTCCACGCGCCGGATGAGTACCGGCAGCAGCCAGGTGCCGAGCACGCCGAGCCGGGCGCCGGCCTCGGCCTGACGGTCGGTCAGGTATCGCACGGCCAGGTCGACCAGGTAGAGCAGCGCGGTCGTCTCGCGGGCGACCGGCGCCACGCCGAACGGGGCGAGCAGGTCGTCGGCCCGCCGTACCGTGGTCTCCACCGCGCCCCGGGCGTCGCCGCTGCTCTGGATGCGTTTCTGCAGGTCGTGGTGCACCGCGTCGAAGCCGAGCGGCACGCCGGTGGCAAACCGTTCCCAGTCCCAGACCAGCAGCGCGTCGGCGACGTTCGCCATGTTCCAGGGTGCCCAGTCGCCGTGCCAGGCGCCGTAACGCAGCGTGGTCTCGCCGCTGTGCGTGGCGAGCACGTCCACCGCCGAGGCGAGCGCCGCGCCCTCCGGCCGGTCGGCGACCGCGGCCAGGCGGGTGCGCAGCTCGTGCCAGTACGCGCTCTGCGCCAGTGGCCCGGTGGTGTATCCGCAGCAGCCGGCGATGTCGAGCATCGCCGCGGTGAGCCGGCGCGGGGTCAGCGGCGCCCGGGGCAGCCAGACCGGCAGCGCCGACTGGACCAGCACCTGCATGCCGCGCCACGGCCCGGCGTGCAGCACCGTCGGCACGGTCAGTTTGGTCAGGCCGCTGCTGCCGATCGCGTTCAGGGCGGCGGTCTCCGCGCGGACCAGGCGCTGGGTCAGCTGGTTGGTGCCGATCTTGGCGAAGCCGAACGTGTCGCCGTCCGGGGTGAGCAACTGCAGCACCGGCTTGCGGTTCGCGCGGGCCGGACCGATGTGGATACTTACCGATAAATCGCGCCGGAGTGCATCGGTCAGGTACCCGTCGACGCTGGCCGAGACCGGCCCGGTGACCCGGATCCGGTCGCGGAACACCAGCCGGTCGGCACGGGCCCGCACCGCGGCCACCACCGCGTCCCGCTTCAGCCGGGCCAGGCGGGACTGCGGCTCGGCGTACCGGCGGACGGCGGCCGCGGCCACCGAGCGGGACGCGGTCGGCACCAGCAGCCGGGGGCGGTGCGCGTTCGGCACCACCAGGTACTCGGCGATGGTGTGACCCTCGGTGCCGTCGGTATGGCACGGCTCGGGGTAGAGCAACCCGAGGACCTCGGTGAGGTACTGCGTGCGCAGCGCCGCATCACCCGCGGTCAGCTCAGCGGGAGCGGTCTTGACTGGGCTCAATTCGTGTCCCCTCGATCCAGTTGCGCCAGAGCAGCGCGTACGCCAGAACCATGAAGGCCAGGGGGGTGACCAGGGAGTTGTACCAGAGCATCGCGGAGAACGAGCTGACCAGCGCGGCGCTGCCGGCCACCCCGATCGCGCTCCGGTCGCGGCGGAACCGCCACAGGCCGTACCCGAAGAAGCCCAGGTAGCCGGCCGTGCCGACGGCGCCGTTGGCGTAGAGCAGCTGCCAGAGCTGTCCGTTGCCGCCGACGGTGAAGTTGCCGCAGCGCTCGCACTCGGAACTCTCGCCGACCGTGATCGAGTTACGCCCGCCGAGGGTGTTGCGGGTACCGCCGTAACCGATCACCGGCGACTCGGTGAAACCGTCCATGGCCCGCTCGATCAGGAACGAGCGGACCCCGTTCGACTTGCCGTTGTCCAGCCGGGCCTGCACCGTGCCGCCGAGCGGGGTGGCCACCAGCGCCAGCCAGATCGTCGCGGTGGCCAGCGCCAGCACGCCGAGGATCCACAGCTTGCCGGCCAGCACGTAGCGGGCCGAGACGTAGAGCACCACCACGCCGAGGCCGATCCACAGGCCCCGGTTCAGCGAGACCACGGCCGGCGCGATCGAGGCCAGCAGGCAGAGCCAGGCCAGGTTCTTCTTCGCCCGGCTGCGCGTGGCCGCCGCGGCCACCAGCAGCCAGCTGACCAGCAGGCAGAAGTTGTTGCCCCAGGTGTTGGTGTAGCCCCAGGGCGCGGCCGGGCGCGGTTTCTCGCCACCGACGATGTCCATGATCTGCGCCGCGTAGGGGTGCACCAGCGACCGGATGAACCCCTTGTTGCGGATCCCCGGCGGCAGCAGCCACTCCACCGGCGAGGTGAACTCGAAGTTCCCGGCGACCATGCCGAGCAGCCCGCCGAGCACGGTCAGCACGAACATGCCGGCCAGCAACCGGACCAGCCGGCGACGGGACAACTCCTGCTCGGTCAGGTTCCCGGCGTAGAGCAACAACACGGTCAGCGACCCGTACATGGAAAGCTTGTAAAGCACGGCGGGCAGTCGGCCCGCCGCTCTCTCGACCACCGTCTGCGCCGGGTCCGCCCCCAGCGCGGCGATGCTGACCACCGCCGCGACCAGGAAGATGATCCACCAGGCGAAGCCTGGTGGCAGGTGCAGCGGACGGCCCGCGGTCCGCCGCCGGACCAACAGGAACAGCATCGGTACGGCCATCAGCGGGAAGATCAGCACGCCCAGCCCGAGCGCCCACCAGAGCGGGTAGAGCAGCAGGATCCCGGCCACCGGCCAGGACGGCAGCGAGAGGTCGCGGCTGGCGCGGTGCTGGGCCGGACCGGCGATCGTGATCGCCGGGACGACCGTTGTCACTTCTCGTCGCCGTCCGTGGCACCCGGGCCGGCCACGCCGATGATCGAGGTCTCGTCGATGTCGTCCGGCTCGCTCTCCACCGGTCGCGGCCTGACCTTCGCCGAGACCGGCTCGCCGCGCTCGGACAGTGACGAGAGTTGCTGCGTCGGCTCGTCGATCAGCGGCTCGACGTACGGCGGCGGCAGGGTCACGGCCGGCGCGGACGGCACGCCGGCCCGCCGGGTGGTGAGCCGCGGCAGCACCACGGCGCCGAGCAGCCGGGTGCCCACCCGCTGCAGCTGCTCGGTCGCGTCCAGCAGGGCCGGGCGGCGGGTGCGGCGCAGCTCGACCGCGAGGATCGCCGCGTCGGCGAAGCTGGCCAGGCTCTGCGCGTCGGCGCTGCTGCTCGTCGACGGTGCCTCGATGACCACGTAACCGCCCTGCCGGCTGAGCGCCTCCAGGGTGTCGCGCAGCCGCTGCGACTGCATCAGACCGGCCGCGGTCGCCGAGCCACCCGTGGTGATCACCCGCAGCGACGGGATCCGCGGGGTGCGCTGCAGCGCGCGGACCAGGCCGACCCGGCCGGCCAGCAGCTCGGAGAGACCCGGCACGGCGGCGACGCCGAGCATCCGGGCCAGCGGCGCGGCGTCGACCACGCTGTCCGGCAGGTGCGCGCCGATCAGGACGACGTCACTGCCGGTACGGGCGAGCGCCGCCGCCAGGTTCGCCGCGACCAGGGTGCTCGCCGAGCCCCGGCTGGTCCCGGTCACCACGATGATCCGGTCGGTGGGCTCCAGGCTGGCCAGCACCTCGTTGCGCAGCCGGTTGAAGACCCGGCCGCCCGGTCCGTAGGGCTGCAGCACGTCGTCGAAGTGCGGGGTGGTCCGCTCGTCCAGGGCGGCCAGCACCGGCACCCGGCCCCGATCCCGGACGTCCACCGCGGTGACCAGCCGCCGGTCGAACCGTTCCCGCAGGTACGCCAGCGCCAGCCCGACCAGCAGCCCGATCATCCCGCCGGTGGCGATGTCCAGCAGCGTGTTCGGGCTGGACGGCTTCTCCGGCACCCGGGCGTCGCTGATGATGCTGCCGCCGCCGACCGTGGTGGTGGTCAGCTCGTTCAGCTTGCCGGTCAGGTTGTTCAGCTGGTTCTGCGAGTTGCTCCGCAGGCTCTGCAGGTTGCTCTCGGTGGAGCTGCCCCGCTGGGCGATCGCCAGCCGCGCGTTGATCCCGGTGAGTGCGCCGGTGAGCTGCTTGACCTTCAGATTCAGCGAGGCGATCTGCTTGTCCAGCTGGGCCCGCGCGGTCTCCTCCCGGTTCCGCAGGTACGCCTCGGCGAACGCGTGCGACCCGGCCTGCGCCTTCATCGGCGCGTCGGCCTTGAAGGTGATCACCAGAACCGTGGTGTTCGCCGGGACCTGCACCGACACCGAGTGCGCCAGCTCGACCGGCGACACGTCGGTGCGCAGCAGCGCGGCGGCCTTCGTGGCGACCGCGCCGGAACCGATCAGCTGGGCCTCGGTGTCGAGGTTGACGGCGCCCTTGGTCCGGCCGCCCTGCGCGTTGACGTCCTGGTCGACCGACTGGACCAGCACCGACGAGGACGACTCGTACGTGCGGGGCAGGGCCTGGGTGACCGCGGTGCCGACGCCCAGGCCCGCGGCCGTCGCGACCAGGGCGATCCACCAGTGCCGGCGGACCGCGCCGAGGTAGTGCGCGATATCGGAGGACGGTGGGCGAGACGCTTCCATCGGTGTCCGCGGCCTTTCGGAGGAGTGTCAGCTTTGGGCGTTTCGCCCCAAGGGGCTAAACGCCCCACTCCTACCGCCGGTGATGGGGTCAGCTCAGTTTGGGCTCCACCCAGCCGTTCTCGACCAGGTAGCCGAGCACCTGTTCGACCGCTTCGGCCACCGACATCGTGGTGGTGTCCAGGGTCAGCTCGGCGTCCAGGGGCTCCTCGTACGGGTCGTCGATGCCGGTCATCCCGCGCAGCTGACCGGCCCGGGCCCGGGCGTACAGGCCCTTGCGGTCGCGGCGCTCGCAGACCTCCAGCGGGGTCGCCACGTGCACCAGGACGAACCCGGCGCCGGCCTCCACGGCCATCCGGCGCACCGCGGCACGGGCGTTCTCGTACGGGGCGATCGGGCACGCCACCGCCATGCCCCGGTGCCGGCCGACCTCGGCGGCGACCCAGCCGATCCGGCGGACGTTCTTGTCCCGGTCGGCCTTGCTGAAGCCCAGCCCGGCGGTCAGCTCCCGGCGCACCACGTCGCCGTCGAGCAGGGTGACCGTGCGCTCACCGGTCTCGCGCAGCGCGTCGGCCAGGTTGCGGGCCACCGTCGACTTGCCCGAGCCGGACAGGCCGGTGAAGAAGAGCACCAGGCCGCGGTGCCGGCGCGGCGGCCGGACCCGGGACAGCTCCTTGGCGACGGCCGGCGGGGTGTGCCACTCGGGCAGCGGGAAGCCCCGGTCCAGCAGGTCGTCGATCTCGGCCGCGGTCATCGCCAGGCGGCGGTTGCGGGGCGGGATGTCGTCGCGCCAGCGCCACTGGCCGTCCCGGTTGTCGTAGGCCAGCTCGCGCGGCACCAGCACCCGCAGGCCCGCGCCGGAGAGCGCCTCGCCGGTGGAGAGCACGTGGGTCACGCCGTAGGCGGCGGCCACCCGGGAGCGCAGCAGCGCGTCGCGCATCTCGTCGCCACGGGGCAGCAGCGGCACGGCGACCACGGTGGCCGGGGGCATCCGGTCACGGGCCGCGAAGACCGCCCGGACGAGCGCCTCCGGCGGCAGGCCGTCCGGACCGTGTCCGCTCACCGGGATCAGGATCAGCAGGTGTGCGGCGAGTGTACGGGCGGCGTGCGCGATCTGCGCCAGCTGCGGGCGGTGCAGCGGCCGATCGGCGATCACGCCGAGCACCCGGCCGGGTGGGAGCAGCGACCGGACCTCTTCCGGCGTACGCCGAAGTCGCTGGAACGGACCGTGCCCCCCGTCGCCCATCGGGCGGACCGGGCCGCCCAGGCCGAACCGGTTGTCGGCGATCCGCCAGACATCGGTGGCCTCGATCGCCGCGATCGGGGCGCCCTCCAGGTCGGTGAGCACCACGTGACGACGGCCGGGGTCGGCCGGGTCGATCCGCTCGGCCAGCTCACCGGGGATCTCCAGCGTCACCGCCACCGGCCACGGGGTGCCGTCGGCCAGGCGACCGGTGCGCTTGAGCGCGGCCAGGTCGGCCCGGACCAGGAATCCGGTCAGCGGCGCGTAGGCCCCGGAGAGCAGCAGCTCGAGATCTGCCAGCTCATAGGGGCGCGGAGCGAACGACGGTGCGTCCCGCAGGACGTCTTCGGGCAATACCGAGCCACTCACTTGCTATCCCCTTGCCGCCGACTTGGGTGACAGTTTCGCAGCCCAGTCCAAGTCGGTCGAGGCGGGATCACGATCTCGGCGCGCCGAGGACGAATTCGGCCGTTCCCCGGACACTGGCTTCAAATCCTATTTTTCTGGACAAAACTGGATGATTTCTTGATACTGGGCGATTGTGAGACGGATCCCGCGTTTAACCGCCCTCGGCACGGCCCTCATGATGGTCCTGGCAACCGCCCTGACCTTGACCGGCACAGAACGCGCTGACCAGCGCGAACAGCCGGAAAGGATGCCTCAGACGGTGCTCAGCGGAGCACTGGCCACCGGAGCGCCGGCCCAGGCCGCCGCGCCCCGCCCCTGCCGCACCGGGCGCAAGCTGGTGCCGACCTGCGGCATCCTCTGGGGCGTGGCGCCCGGCGCGCTGACCGACGAGCGCGGCCCCTCGGCGCTCGCCGACTTCGAGCGCAAGACCGGCCGCCACCAGGCCGTCTTCCACGCGTACCACCACGGGATCCGGCAGGTCTTCCCGACCGAGCAGGAGATCGCGATCGCCCGGCAGCCCGGCCGCAAGCGGATCCTGCTGCTCAACTGGAAGCCGGAGAGCGTCTCCTGGGCGCGGATCGCCCGGGGCGACCGGCGGACCGACGCGTTCCTCGACCGGATGGCCGATCACCTGCGCCGTGACTACCGGGAGCCGTTCTTCTTCGCGATCCACCACGAGGCCGAGGACCAGGTGCGCGAGCGGCGCGGCTCGGGGTACACGGCCAAGGACTACGCGGCGATGTTCCGGCACGTGGTGAAGCGGCTGCGGGCGCGCGGCGCGAACAACATGGTGACCGTGCTGGTGCACATGGCGTACGTCCCGCACACCACGAAGAGCTGGTTCGTCGACATGTACCCGGGTGACGACGTGGTCGACTGGGTCGGGTTCGACACGTACTCGTACAGCGACCCGGGATACGGCCACGGCGACTTCGCCGAGCTGCTCAACCGGCGGTCGGCGATGAAGCCGCGGTGGCCCGGTTTCTACAACTGGGTGCGCGCGCACCATCCGCGGAAACCGGTGATGGTCGCCGAGTGGGGGGTGTGGTTCAGCAAGCGCAACCCCGGACACATGGCCGAGTTCTACCGCGAAGTGGGACAGCAGATCGGCCGGTTCCCGGCGATCAAGGCGATGGTGCACTTCGAGACGCCGTCCAACAAGAAGGGCCAGGACTCGTCGGTGGACTCCACGCCGGCCGCCCTGCGCGAGTACCGCCGGCTGGGCAAACTCCCGGTCTTCCAGGTCGCGGTGGGCTGACCCGCGGCCAAACCTGTGAGAACGCTGAGGGACCCTGAGACTGCCTCAGGGTCCTTCCCTATTCATCGGGGTGCGACGACTTCCTAGGCTGAGGCCGTGAACATCATCGCTACTCAGGCGCTCACCAAGACGTACGGGGGCGGGGTGACCGCCTTGTCCGACCTCACCGTCGCGGTCGAACCCGGCGTCATCGGGCTCGTCGGCGCGAACGGCGCCGGCAAGAGCACGTTCATCAAAATCATGCTCGGCCTGATCGCCCCCAGCGGCGGCTCGGTCCGGGTCTTCGACCTCGACCCGGTCACCGAGACCGACAAGGTGCGGGCGCGGGTCGGATACATGCCGGAGAACGACTGCCTGCCGCCGGACGTCTCGGCCGCCGAGTTCGTCACCCACCTGGCCCGGATGAGCGGCCTGCCGCGCACCGCGGCCCGCGAGCGCGCCTCCGAGGCGCTCCGCCACGTCGGTCTCTACGAGGAGCGGTACCGCCAGATCGGCGGCTACTCCACCGGTATGAAACAGCGGGTCAAGCTGGCACAGGCGCTGGTGCACGACCCCGACCTGCTGCTGCTCGACGAGCCCACGAACGGCCTCGACCCGGCCGGCCGGGACGCCATGCTCGCCCTGATCCACCGGATCGGCACCGAGTTCGGCATCTCCGTCGTGGTCTGCTCGCACCTGCTCGGCGAGGTCGAGCGGATCTGTGACTCGCTGATCGCGATCCAGGGCGGCCGGCTGCTGCGCGCCGACCGGATCTCCTCGATGACGGCCGCCTCCGACGTGCTCGCGGTCGAGGTCACCGAGCGGACCGACGAGCTGGCCACCCGCCTCGGCGAGTTGGGCCTGCCGGTGACCCGGGAGGGCCGGATGCTGCTGGTCCCGATGGAGTCCGATCTGGCGTACGACCAGATCCTGCGCGCGGTCACCGACCTCGAACTCAACCTGCACCGCCTGGACCAGCGCCGGCACCGTGTCGCCGAGCTCTTCACCGCGAAGGAGACCGTCGATGTCTGAGACCGGCGTCATCCATGACATCGGCTACCAGCGGTACGAGGGCCCCCGCCTGGGCCGCGCCGCCGCGATCAACGCGCTCTACGTGCACGGCCTGCGCGCCGCGTTCGGCCTGGGCCGGTCCGCCAAAGCCAAGATCTTCCCCTGGCTGGTCGCCGGGATCACCGTGCTGGTCGCGGTGATCATCGCGGCGGTGAAGTCGCAGATCCCGGACTTCACGTTCGGCTACGTCGACTTCGACGACAACATGAGCTGGCTGATCATCTTCTTCGTGGCGATCCTGGCACCGGCCCTGGTCTCCCGGGACATCCGCTCCGGCGTGCTGCCGCTCTACTTCAGCCGCCCGCTGCGCGCCGCCGACTACGTGGTCGCCAAGTTCCTGGCCATGGTCACCGCGGTCTGGCTGCTGCTCGGGGTGCCGCAGTTCATCATGTTCCTGGGCGCCGCGTTCACCACCAAGGACGGCTTCTCCGGTGTCTGGGACGAGGTGCAGGACCTGGCGCCCGGCTGGGCGTACAGCCTGCTCTGGGCGCTGCTGTTCACCAGCATCGGCCTGCTCGTCGCGTCACTGACCGGCAAGCAGGCGTTCGCCGCCGGTGGCATCGTGGCGATCTTCCTGATGACCGCGCCGGTCGTCGGTGTGCTCAGCGTGCTGCCGTCCAGCGCCGCCAACCACATGGCCGGCCTGGCCAGCCCGATGACGCTGATCAGCGGGGTCGGCTCCTGGGCCCTGGGCAGTCAGATCGGCCTCGACCTCGGCCGGTACGGACCGATCTACGGCATCGAGGCGTTCTGCCTGATCGCCGCTTCCCTCCTGCTCCTGCTCGCCCGTTACCGGAAGGTGGCCTCGCTGTGACGACACAGACCCAGCCCACCGCGCCCGCCCTGCCGGCCGATACCGCGCCCGGCGTGGTCGAGCTGCAGAACGTCTCCCGCTGGTACGGCAACGTCGTCGCGGTCAACGACATCTCGATGTCGCTGGGCGCCGGGGTGACCGGCCTGCTCGGCCCGAACGGCGCCGGCAAGACCACGGTGCTGCACATGATGGCCGGCTTCCTCGCCCCGTCCAAGGGCGCGGTCACCATCGACGGCAAGCCCACCTGGCGCAACCCGGCCGTCTACCGTGACCTCGGCCTGGTCACCGAGCGCGAGGCGGTGCACGCCTTCCTCACCGCCGAGCAGTTCGTGCTGGCCTGCGCGAAGATGCAGAAGCTGAAGGACCCGGCCGGCGCCACCCGCCGCGCGCTGGAGATGGTCGAGATGACCGACGCCGCGCACCGCCGGATCGGCACGTTCTCCAAGGGCATGCGGCAGCGCACCCGGGTCGCCGCCGCGCTGGTGCACGAGCCGCGGGTGCTGCTGCTCGACGAGCCGTTCAACGGCATGGACCCGCGTCAGCGGATGCACATGATGGAGCTGCTCCACTCGCTCGGCGACAACGGGCACACCATCCTGTTCAGCTCGCACATCCTGGAGGAGGTCGAGCAGGTCTCCGGTCTGGTCCAGGTGATCGTCGCGGGCCGCCTCGCCGCCTCCGGCGACTTCCGCAAGATCCGCCGGCTGATGACCACCCGGCCGCACGTGTTCGCGGTGCGCAGCTCCGACGACCGGCGCCTGGCGGTTGCGCTGATCGCCGAGTCGTCGGTGGCCGGCATCGAGATCGAGAACGGCGGGCTCACGGTCCGCGCCTCGGACTACGGCGACTTCACCCGCGCTCTGCCCCGTATCGCCCTCGACCAGGGAATCCGCCTGCACCAGCTGGTGCCGTCGGACGAGTCCCTGGAGAGCGTCTTCTCCTACCTGCTGGAGGCCTGAGATGTCGACCGTCGCCATGATCACGGCGCGCGGCCTCTTCGGCCGGCGCCGGGCGCTCATGCTCCTGCCGCTACCCCTGCTGCTGATCGGTCTGGCGGCGATCTGCCGGGCGTACGACCTGGACCCCTCCCAGTGGGGCACCGCGGTCATCACCGGCCTCGGCTTCGCCGTGGTGCTGCCGGTGATCGCCCTGATCGTCGGCACCGGGGTGCTCGGCTCCGAGATCGACGACGGCACGCTGGTGCACATCCTGACCAAGCCGCTGGCCCGCCGCGACATCATCCTGGCGAAGTTCGTGGTCGCCGTGGTCGCCACCGCCGTCACCACGTCGATCCCGCTCTTCGTGGCCGGCCTGCTGGCCGGCTCGGCGAAGCTCGGTGTCGCCCTGGCGCTCGCCGCGGTGGCCGGCTCGTTCGCCTACACCGCGTTCTTCCTGATGCTGAGCCTGCTCACCCGTCGCCCGGTGCTGCTCGGCCTGGTCTACATCCTGATCTGGGAGGGCCTGCTGGGCCGCTGGGTGAGCGGCACCCGGGTGCTCTCCATCGAGCAGTACGTCATCTCGATCGCCGCCAAGCTCGAACCCACCACCCTGCTCGACCCCAAGGTCGGCGTCATGACCGCGGTGGTGATGAGCGTGCTGTTCGTGGTGGTGTGCACGGTGGTCGCCATCAACCGCCTGGGCTCCTTCAGCCTGGCCGGCGAAACCAGCTGACCCAGGTTCGACGATGCCCCGCACCAACAGTGAAAGCTGTTGGTGCGGGGCATTTCTGTGGGGCACACCGTACTCTCTGTGTGGCACGCAATCTCGGCTGTGTGGTACTCATGAGCTCTGTGCAGAACCTCTGGAAAGCCTCGGGGAGGGCGGATGGACGAGCGGTCATTCGGCGAGCTGCTGGACGGTCTCCGCGCTCACGGCGCTGACCACTTCACCTGCGAGGTGAAGCGGGCGAAGGGCGGAATGCCGGCGACTCTGTGGGAATCGATCAGCGCGTTCTCGAATGCCGCAGGCGGTCAGATCGTTCTGGGAGTCGACGAGAAGAGCGGCTTCGTGGTCACCGGTGTCGACGACCCCGCCGCCATGGAAGCGCAGGTCGGCGCGATCTGCGGCGAGATGGAGCCGCCGGTGCGGGCCGAGATCCGGACCGTTCGCGTTGACGGCGGTGCTGTCGTGCTCTGTACCGTTCCGCCGATACCACGCGATCAGCGGCCGCTGCACCGACGTGCCCTGGGTCCCCACGCCGGATCGCGTATCCGGGTCGCGGACGGAGACCGGAAACTGACCGACTACGAGGTCGCCGTGCTTCTCGCGAACCGCAGGGAGCCGAGATACGACGTCGCTCCGGTGCCGGCGGCAGCCCTCGACGATCTCGACCCCGATCTGCTGGCCGTCTTCCTCCGGCGGATCCGGGAGACCAAGGGCGACATCTTCCGCCGCGTCGACGACCAGCGTGCGCTCACGATGCTCAACGTACTCACCCATGACGGCGATCGGCTCGTGCCGACGCTCGCCGGGCTGTTGGTCTTCGGGTTCTACCCGCAGACCGCCGAGCCGCAGCTTGATCTGACCGTCGTCGCCTATCCTGCGACGGAGCCGGGAGTGCTGGGCACATCCGGCGAGCGTTTCATCGAGAACCGCTCCATCGACGGCCCCATCCCGCTGATGGTCGCCGAGTGCATCCGGGTGCTGAAGCGGAACATGCGCCGGCGGAGCATCGTCTCCGGGATCTTCCGGGTCGACGAGTGGGAGTACCCCGAGGAGGTGCTCCGGGAAGCGTTGGTCAACGCGCTCGTCCACCGCGACTACTCAGAGAACGCGCGGGGCATGCAGGTGCAGGTCGAGATGTATCCGGACAGGTTGGTGATCCGGAATCCAGGCGGCCTCTACGGGCCGGTCGAGGTGGGTTCGCTCGGTACGAGCACGGTCACCTCCTCGCGCAACCGTGCGCTTCTCAAGATCCTTGAGGACACTCCGTACGGCGACGGGCAGATGGTCTGCGAGAACCGAGGCACGGGAATCGCCCGGATGCTGGTCGTGCTGGGTGAAGCCGGGATGGAACCACCCCGATTCAGCGACGACATCTCGTCCTTCACCGTCGAGTTCCCCAACCACACTCTTCTCGACGAGGAGGCGCTCGGCTGGCTGGCGTCTCTCGGGCTGCGCCCGTTGTCGAGATCGCAGATGACGGCGCTCGTCATGATGCGTAACGGCGCGGTCCTGACCAACAGCGGTTACCGCGCCTCGACCGGAGTCCGGGACAGCCGTTCGGCGGCTCGCGAACTGAAGGAACTCGTTGATGCGGGCGTGGTGGAGCAGGAGGGGACACGGGGTTCGACGACGTATCAGGTCGCGCGTCCGGTCCAGGCGCCCGTGGTTCTGACCGCGAACGAGGAACGGATCCTGACCGCACTCCGGGAGGCCCCGCTGTCCCGAGCAGATCTCGAACAAGCTACCGGTCTCAGCAAGGACCAGGTTCAGCACGGACTTCAGACCCTGCGGCAGAAAGGGGCTGTCGCACTGCTGGGCAAGCCGAGGTCACGCACGGCCCTCTGGGGCATCATCTCGCGCGGAAACGAACGAGCCCGGAAACCGTGAGGTTTCCGGGCTCGTTCGGCGGTGTCTGATCAGCCGGTGTTGCGCATGCCGGCGGCGATGCCGTTGACCGTGGTCAGCAGGGCGCGCTCCAGCGCCGTCGAATCCGACGGGCCGCGCCGCACGCCGGGCGCGGTCGGTAGCTGGCGGGCCGTCTCGCCCAGATCCCGGTACTGGCGCAGCAGCGCCACCTGCAGGTGGTGCAGCGGCTCCAGGTACGTGTCCCGGACGCCCAGCGTGCGGGACAGCTCGGGCTGGTTGGAGAGCAGTGCCGTCCCGCCGGTGATGGCCAGGACCTCGCGGACGGTCCGGTCGTACTCCGCCTCGATGGTGGCGAAGATCGGGTGGAGGTTCTCCGGCACGAGTGTCTCGACGTAGCGCCGGGCGATCGACAGGTCGGTCTTGGCCAGCATCATCTCGACGTTCGAGAGGAACGTGCGGAAGAACTGCCAGTGCTCGTGCATGGCGTCCAGCTCGGAGCCGAGACCGGCCTCGCGGACCGCGGCCAGGCCGGTGCCGACGCCGAACCAGCCGGGCACGATCTGCCGGGTCTGCGTCCAGCCGAACACCCACGGGATGGCCCGCAGGCCGCCCAGCCCGGCGTCCGCGTTCGGCCGCTTGGCCGGCCGGGAGCCGATGTTCAGGGCGCCGAGCAGCTCGGTTGGGGTGGCCGCCCAGAAGTACGCGGGCAGGTCCGGGTTCTCGACCAGCTGCCGGTACGCCGTGAACGCCGCGTCCGAGGCGGTGTCCATGGTGGCGTCCCAGACCTCGAGCCGGACCGGGTCGACCGAGAGCGTGGTGTGCAGCAGGGTGGCCTGCAGCACCGCGGCGACGGTCAGTTCCAGGTTCTCCCGGGCCAGGGCCGGCACGGTGTACTTGTCCGAGATGACCTCGCCCTGCTCGGTCACCTTGATCGCGCCGTCCAGCGTGCCGTACGGCTGGGCCAGGATCGCCTCGTGGGTGGGGCCGCCACCGCGCCCGACGGTGCCGCCCCGGCCGTGGAACAGCCGCAGCCGCACACCGTGCCGCGCGGCCACGTCACGCAGCGAGCGCTGCGCCTTGTGGATCCGCCACTGGCTGGTGGTGATACCGGCCTCCTTGTTGGAGTCCGAATATCCGAGCATGACTTCCTGCAGGTCGCCGCGGGCCCGGACGATCTCCCGGTAGGCCGGCAGGGACAGCATCTCGTCGAGCAGGTCACCACCGGCGTCCAGCTCGGCCGGGGTCTCCAGGAGCGGCACGATGCCGACCCGGGCCCGCCCGGTCTGGATGTCGATCAGGCCGGCCTCGCGGGCCAGCACGGCCGCGGCGAGCACGTCGTCGACGCCGAGGGTCATCGAGATGATGTACGACTCGATGACGTCCGCCCCGAACCGGTCCTGTGACTCCCGGATCGTGTGGAACACGTCGAACGTCTTGCGCGCCGAGTCGGTCAGCGGGGTGTCCGCGCTGGACAGCGGCCGCCGGCCGGTCAACTCGGTGGCGAGCAGCTTGGTGCGCTCGGTCCGGTCCAGGGAGTCGTAGTCGTCGATCTCGCCGACCTGGGCGTACATCTGCTGGAGCACCTCGTGGTGCTTCTCGGCGTGCTCGCGCACGTCGAGCGTGGCCAGCTGCAGGCCGAACGCGGACGCCTGCCGGATCGCGGTGGACACCACGCCGAGCGCGGACAGCTGACCGGAGTTACGGGCCAGCGAGGCACGCATCAGCTCCAGGTCGGCGATCAGCTCTTCGCTGCCCAGGTAGTCGCGGCCGGCCACGTGCGGGGTGTCGCGCTGCAGCCGGGTCCGGGTGTTCGTCAGCTTCGCCTTGATCGCCCGGACCTTCAGGCGGTACGGCTCCTCGGCGTTGACCCGGCGGAACCGGTCGGCGACCTCGGGCAGGCTGTCCAGGTCCTGCGCGAGGCTGGCGGAGAGGTCGAGGGACACCCCGCGCAGCCGGCGGGAGACGGACAGCTCGTCGATCAGCTTGTCCATCGCCTTCTCGGCGGACTGGATGCCGTGCTCGTGCTGGATCAGCAGCACGTCGCGGGTGACCTTCGGGGTGACGAACGGGTTGCCGTCCCGGTCGCCGCCGATCCAGGTGCCGAACGTGAGCGGGCGGAACGTCGGCGCGGTCTCCACGCCCAGCCGGCGCAGCGTCTCGGCCAGGTCGTCGAGCACCTGCGGTGCGGCCTCGGCGTACAGGTCCTTGAGGTAGTAGACCGCGTTGCGGGCCTCGTCGGTCGGGTCCGGCCGGTCCAGGCGCAGCTCGTCGGTCTGCCAGAGCAGGTCGATCAGCTCGGCCAGGCGCTTGGTGGAGACCGTGGTGTCGGTGTCGCCGAACAGCGCGGCGGCGGCCGACTCGGCGTCCAGCGAGTCGGCGACCTGACGCAGCTTCGACAGGATCGACCGGCGGGCGGCCTCGGTCGGGTGCGCGGTGAAGACCGGACGGACCGCGAGCCGGCGGGCGGCCGAGGCGATCTCGTCGGCCGGCACACCCTGCTCGGCGATCCGCTTGGCGGCCTGGTCCAGCCAGCCACCCTCTTTGGCGCGACGGCGCCGCAGATCGCGGGCGCGGTGCACCTGCTCGGTGATGTTGGCCAGGTGGAAGTAGGTGGAGAATGCTCGGGCCAGCTTGGTCCCGGTGGTGATGTCCATGGCGCCGAGCCGTGCGGCGGCAGCCGGGACATCCTGTCGGACCAGCGCGCGGATCTCCTCGACCAGGTCGAGCAGCGGCCGGCCCTCTTGACGGGCCAGCGTCTGGCCGAGCAATGTGCCGATCCGACGGATATCGGCACGTAGCTCAGCGTCGGGCCCATCCCGCTCGTCGAGATGGGCAGCCTGCTCTGTCATCGGGGCGCTCCTTCACTCGGATGGCTCCAGGACGGCGCTGTCCCGACTTCGCCGATCGTATCGGCGTCCCCCGGCGCGGGGGTGAATTGAGTCAAGAGTCTCACGGTCGTTCAGGCGACCGCCGGTCACCTGGCCAGACCGAGTGCGTAGCTCGGGTACCACTGACCTGCGGGGGGAGCTCCGCCGCCGCAGGCGCCGTCGGATTCCCCGGGACGTTTCACCCATAGGTACGCATCGGCCAGCGTATTTCCGGTCCGCATCGTGGGCGGGTGGCCGAGCCGTCGGCCGGGCGGGTTGCACCAGTGCCGGTCACCGGCGCCACGGCGGGCCGGTCCGTTGCCGTTGCGACTGGTATCGATCACGAAGTGCGCTCCGTCGAGCAGCTTCGAGAGCTCCATCCCGTACCCCATGTTGTCGGTCGTCGTCTCGAAATTGGCGACGTTGAGCGCAAAACCTCGCGCCCGGGTCGCGCCTGCGCGCCGCAGTGCCGGCGCCATCCGGGCGGCCGGGACCCAGGTCGGGTTGCCGGCGTCTAGGTAGATCCGTACGCCGGGCAGCGCGCGCAGCGTGTCGATCGCGCCGGCCAGCAGGGTCAGGCGTTCGGCGGCCCGCTGCGGCCCGAGGCACCCGGTCAGCGCGTGCGCCACGGCGTCCGGTTCGAGGATCACCAGGGCGTGGTGCCCACGCAGGGCCGCGGCCATCGAGGAGACCCATTTCCGGTACGACGGAGCGTCCGCGGCGCCGCCCGCCGAGTGCCCGGCACAATCCCGGTGCGGGATGTTGTAGAGCACCAGCACGGGCAGCCGCCGTGCCCGGGCCGCCGCGGTGACCAGCTGTCGCGCCCGGCCGACGGTGGCCGCCCGGGAGTCGGTGAACCAACTCGCCACCGGCCGTGCGGCGATCCGGCGCACCAGGGCCGCCTCCACGGTGCGCCCGGCCCGCCGCAGTGTCCGCAGGTGATCAGCGGCCGCGCCGGTCGGGTCGACGTAGAGCACCGATGCGTCCAGCGGCGCGGCCTCCGGAACCCGGACCGGCGGCATCGGATCGCGGTCGCGCAGCAGGGTCACCGCGGCCGTGGCAAGCACCACCGCGGTGACCAGCGTGCAGTTGCGCAGCCGGCCGGTCTTGTAGAGGTGCCGGGCCATCGGCTCAGCGCACCCGGACCCAGCGGCCGGCCGACGGCACGCCCGCGGCGTCGACCAGGAAGAGCATGTACCAGCCGGAGGGCACCAGCCCGGTGCCGTCGGGCACGCCGACGTCGACGCCACCGTCCGCCGGCCGCACGGTCAGCGCGACCGAACGCTGATCGGTGTCGGTCACGTGGGTGACCGAGCTGGGGCGCAGCAGCCGGGCCGAGGTGATCCGGGCAGCGTCCGGGGTGGTGAACCGGGCGGTGGCGCCCCGGGACACCTCGGCCGGCCCGCCGGTGATCGCCGGGCGGGCGCCGCGGAACAGGTACGGCGGGCTGTAGATCTCGATCCGCTGCTCGAACGTGCCGGCGTTCTTCCCGGTCTCGTCGTAGAGCGGGTCGCTGCCCAGGGTGATCACCCGGCCGTCCGGGAGCAGGATGCCCTCGGAGTGGTAGTTGCGGCCGACCGTCGACTCGGCGGCGGTGGTGAACGCGTTGCGCCGCGGGTCGTAGAACTGCGCGTTGTACAGGTCGCTGCGGTGCTCGCCGTGGTACTCGCCGCCCCGGTAGCCGGACGAGCCACCGGTGGTGAAGACCGTGTCGTCCGGCATCACCACTGTGGACAGGTAGCGGGCCGGCTTCGGCAGGTCCGGCCCGGGCCGGTACTCGGGCTTCGCGGCGGACAAGTCGACCACGTCGGTGCGCGCCGTGGACACCTCCGACTCGCCGACGCCGCCACCGCCGAGGATCATCACCTTCTGGTCCTGTGCCGGCGGGAGCAGCACCGACGAGCTGGTCTCGTTGAGCTGCGGGTCGCGCAGCCCGGGCACCGGGCGGAACGCGTTGCGGCCCAGGTCCCAGACGCCCGGGGTACGCCCCTCGGTGTCCGAGCCGTAGCCCGCGTTCGAGCCGGAGTAGAAGATCCGGCCGTCGGCCATCAGGTGCAGGCCCGGGTAGGTGGGGAAGTAGCGCTTCCAGCGCGGCTCGGCGGTCCACTTCTTCTGCTGGTGGTGGTACCGCTCGTTGCGGCCGGGCAGCACCCGGCCGAACTGGTCCAGGCCGGAGACCGCGAGCACGTCACCGTCGGGCAGCCCGACCAGGGTCGGGTACCAGCGGTGGTCGGTCAGGTCGCCGGTACGCACGTACTTCTCGGTGACCGGGTCGAACTCGTACGAGGTGCGGTCGCCGCCGTACTCCTGCTTCTCCCGGGTGATCTTGTCGGAGACGCCGTACAGGTTGCGGGCGTCCGGGCCGGACAGGCCGGCCACCGTGTACTGGGCCGGCGCCTTGACGACCGCGCCGTCGCCCTTGCGGACGGCATCCACCCAGACCTCGGCCGCGCCGGCGAACACCGCGACGTGCTGCCCGTGCGTGACCTTGCGGGCGGCCGGGACGATCAGCTTGCTGCGGGTGCGGTATTCGAGGCCGGCCGCCGAGAGCAGCTTGGTGCCCTTGGCCAGGACCCGGGGGCCGCCGTCCGGTGACTCGTTCTTGATCTTCATGACTCCGGCGGCGTGCTCGACGTCCTTCTCCAGCACCTCGTACGACTTGGTGCCGCCGGCGATCAGCAGCTTGCCGTCGGGCAGGAAGGTGTGCCCGGCGCAGAACACGTCGGTCGGCGTGTGCACCTCGGTGAACTCGTCGGTGGCCGGGTCGTAGAGCACGGTCCGGAACGACTTGGCCTCGAACTCGTCCCGGTTGTTCCCGCTGCCCGCGACGATCAGCACCTTGCCGGTGTGCAGCAGGGCCGCGTGGATCGCGTTGACCCGGAAGTCGCGGGGGACCGGCAGACGCGACCAGTGCCCGTAGTCCTCTTTGTACGACTGCCGGTTGATCTGGAACTCGTGCACGGCGTGCGCGCCGGCCGCCACCATCGGGCGGTTGGCCAGCGCCACGCCCGCGGTGACCAGCAACGCGGCCAGGACGCTCAGTAACCGGCGGACGAGCGTGGGACGACTGCGCGGCTTCATGCGCCGGTTTCCTTCCGGGAGCGGGCCCGGCCGGTCAGCCAGAGCACGACGGGGGTGAGACAGATCAGCAGGTTGAGGGCGGGCCAGAGGTACATGGCCGGGTCGACGTGGTCGACGAACGGCGAGATCACCAGCAGGGCGGTGTAGAACGCGGCCCAGCGCAGCCCGGGACCGAACGTGGCGAGCCGGTCCGGGCTCGTCGAGTCGCCCTTCGGGGTGACCACAAAACCGGCGCCGCGACGCAGCAGCGCGCCGATCATCGAGGAGACGTAGACCGGGGTGCACAGCGTGGACGCCAGCATCCCGCGCAGGCCGGTCGAGCCGGACTCCTCGTGCGGGCTGACGTTGTGCCGTCGGTTGAACAGGTAGAGCCCGACCTGGAAGAGCGCGGCGTCCACGTAGAGCATCAGCCAGACCTGCTGGGGCACCGGCACACCCTTGGCGCCGAGCAGCAGGAAGCAGGTGGCGTTGACCGCGCCCAGCAGCCAGGCCACCGCGGTCAGCGGGTAGTACGACATCAGCAGCGCGTAGTGCATCGCCCGGCCCGCACCGAGGCGCCGGATCAGGCCGAGGAACCGGCGGGCCACCACCTCGTCGGTGCCCCGCGACCAGCGGTGCTGCTGGGTGAAGAAGTCGGTCCACGAGGACGGCCCCTCGCCGACCGCGAGGACGTCCGGTGTGTAGACCGAGCGCCAGCGCTGCCCGGTCGCGGCGTTCTTCGCGGCGTGCACGGCCAGGCTCGTCGCCATGTCCTCGGTGATCGAGTCCTGCAGCCCGCCGATGCTCTTGAGCGCCGCGATCCGTACCGCGTTGTTCGTGCCGACCAGCATGGCGATGCCGCGCCGGTTGCCGGCCCGCTGCAGCAGCGAGTGGAACAGGTACTGCTGCGACTCGGCCCAGCGGGTGATCCGGTTGTCGTAGTTGCCGTACACCTGCGGGCCGACCACGAACGCCACGTCCGGGTCGCGGAAGTAGCCGAGCAGCCGCTCGCAGAAGTTCGGCAGCGGCACGTGGTCCGGGTCCACCGAGACGAACACGTCGTACGCGTCGCCGTGCGCGTCCAGCCACGAGTTGTAGTTGCCGTGCTTGGTCTTGGCCTTGAACGCGCCGCTCCCGGTGTTCCACCGCTCCACGCCCTTGCGGCTGAAGTGGCGAATGCCCCGCCGCTGGCACATCAGCTTGACCCGCGGGTCGTCGCCCTCGTCGAGCAGCCAGACCTCGTAGGGGCCGTCGTAGCGGATCTTCCGGGCCGCGCGCAGGGTCTTCTCCACCATCTCGATCGGCTCCTTGCCGGGCACGATGGTGGTCAGGAACGCGACCCGCATGCCGGTGTCCGGCACGACCGGTTGCGGATCACGGGCCCAGAGCGTGGCCAGGCACAGCGTCACGACGTTGACCAGCCGGAACAACTCGATCACGGTGGTCGCCGCGATCATGGTGCAGGTGGCCGCGAAGAGCACCGGGCGCAGCCGAGGGTCGGGGATCGCGATCGAGGCGACCAGCCAGCCGAGGAACGAGCTCTCGAAGGCGAACGCGAACAGGGTGATCAGCAGGGTGCGTACCGGCCGGCGCGGTGACATCCGGTGCATCCGGACCCGGTACGGCTCGTCGCCCTCCGGCGGCGGGTCGGCGGGACCGGCCAGCACGCTGTAGGCGCTGTAGTTGTACCGGGACATGACGAGCGTCGAACCGGCCGCGGCGGCGTTCATCGGCGCACGCCCGGGCCGGGTCCGCTGGCCGGGGATGTCGGACGTGTCGTGGGCAGGCTGGGATGCCCCGGGATCCGGGGTGTGCAGGAGGCTCATCAGACGGCGGTGGGCACCGCTGGGCGGACCGACGGGTGTTCCGGACCGGGACTGATCGGCCCTCCGGCGGCTGGCGCGACACTGATCGGACCGGAAGTGATCGGGCCGCCGGCGGCCGGGGCGGCGTTGACCGGGCGGGAGGCCCGGGCGACCGGTGCCGGCCCGCTGTTGCCGGCCAGCAGCAGACGCCGGGGTGTGCCGACCGGCGCGGCCTTGTGGACGAACGCGCGCCGGGCGGCGGCGAAACCGGACCGGTCGGCGTAGAGGTCCCGGCTCATCTCGGCGAGCTCGCGGGTCTCGTACACATCGAGCGGAATGCGTTCGGCGGCGAGCCGCCGGGCCTTCGCGGCCCGTCGCTTCCGCCCGGTCCGCGCGTCGGCGTGCCGCTCGGCGAGCAGGGTCAACCACCGTGCGTACGCCTCGGGATGCCGCGGGCCGACCTCGTCGACCAGGCCGATCCGGACCGCCTGCGCGGTGCTCACCGGCAGCTTGTCCTCGATCAGCCGCTGGGCGCGGTCCGCGCCGACCCGCCGGGGCAGCGTGAACGTGTGCAGCTCGGAGCCGTACAGGCCGACGTCGTAGTACGGGTTCAGCACGATCCCGTCCCGGGCCGCGACCACGTCCGCGCCCAGCCCGAGCATCACCCCGCCGGCGCCGGCGTTGCCGGTGTACGCGGCCACCACCAGCTGCTTCGTACAGGTGATGATCTCCCGGCAGAGCGCGTTGATCGCTCGGAGGTTCGCCCAGGCGGTGCCGGCCGGGTCCGGCGCGCTCTCGATCACGTTGAGGTGGATGCCGTTGCTGAACGCGTCGATCCCGCCGCGCAGCACCAGCACCCGGGTGTCCTGGGCGGTCGCGTGCCGCAGCGCGGTCAGCAGCCGCCGGCAGTGCCCGGGCGCCATCGCGCCGTTGTAGAAGTCGAAGTGCAGCCAGCCGATCGCGCCGGTGCGCCGGTACCGGACCTGCCGGTACGCGTGCGGCGACTCCGGGTCCAGGTGCGCGTCGACCGGCGAGTTCGGCACACCACGCAGCCGCTCGCCGAGCGCCGTGGTGGCCGGCGCCTTGATCCCGCCCTCGGTGGCCGGCCGCAGGTGACCCAGCCACACGCTGCCGTCCCCGGTGGCGACGAGCACGGCGCCCTGACGGCGGCCGAGCAGCGTGCCGGGGCGGGCGCCACGGGCGGGCGCCGGATGGGCGTCGTAGGCGTACGAGGGAAGGCCGCCGACCTCGGTGCGGACTCCCGGTGAGCCGTCCGCGGCCCGGACCCGCCGCACGATCACCTCGGTCGGCGCGCTCCAGTCGAAGGCCCGCTCGGTCTGCCGCAGCAGCGGCCGCGCGGGCGTGGTCTCGGCCGGTTCCGGGGTGAACGCCGGGTCGGCGGCCTTGCCCACCACCTCGAGCGCGCACTCCAGCGCGGCGTCCGAGACCGGGCCGGCGTAGAGCGACGACTTGCGCGGCGGCGCGGCCGGCAGCGGGAACGTGCGGGTGGCCCAGATCGGCCCGGCGTCGAACTCCTCGACCGCCTGCAGCGCGGTGACGCCCCAGACCCGCGCACCGTCCTGGATGGCCCGGTCGAGGGCGGACGGCCCGTGGTCGCCGACCGGCCCGGGGTGCAGGATCACGGTGCGCACCCGCTGCCAGACAGCGGCCGGCACCCGGTGGGTGAGGTACGGGCAGAGGATCAGCTCGGGGTCGGCGGCGCGCACCCCGTCGACGACGCTCCGATCGTCACCCGCCAGCAGGACGCCGACCTGGTGACCGGCGTCCCGCAGGGCGCACCAGAGCCGCTGGCTCACGCCGTTGAACGCGCTGACGAGCAGCAGGATTCGCAAGTTGTGCCCTCCCCGGCCTTGCTGGGCGTATGCCCGGGGCACTCTGCCCGCCGCCCCGCACGGCATGTCGGACATGCGGTCCGATAAGGCGCACGCGGCCCGGATGTGTCAGCGGGTCGGACTAAGCTGTGCGGTACACCCCCGCCCCTTCAGGCGACCGGGGTCGTTCGTCGTGCCCTCTGGGGGAAATCCACCATGCAACTCGCCGGACTGATCCCGGCCGCCCTGCGCGACCGTGGCCTCGCCCGAGCCCGTGATCTGGCCTTGAAGGGCTTCGTCGACTCGGACTCGCTCGATCTCACCGCGCCGGTCTCGCTGCGTCCGTTCGTGGTCGCGGCCGTCGCCGGGCGTGCCGAGAACGGTGGCGCCCAGCGCCCGGTGCTCGCGGTCACCGCGACGTCCCGCGAGGCGGACGACCTGGCCGACGCGCTCGGCTGCCTGATCGAGCCGGACCGGGTGACGGTCTACCCGTCCTGGGAGACGCTGCCGCACGAGCGGCTGTCCCCCCGCTCGGACACCGTCGGGCGCCGGCTGGCCGTGCTGCGCCGGCTGGCCCACCCCGGTGAGCAGCCGCTGCAGGTGGTCGTCGCGCCGGTGCGGTCGCTGCTGCAGCCGCAGCTCAAGGGCCTCGGCGACCTGGAGCCGGTGGAGCTGGTCACCAAGCGGGAGGCCGAGCTCGAGACGGTCGCGCGGCGACTGTCCGACATGGCGTACGCCCGGGTCGACCTGGTCACCAAGCGCGGTGAGTTCGCGGTCCGCGGCGGCATCCTGGATGTGTTCCCGCCCACCGACGAGCACCCGTCCCGGGTCGAGTTCTGGGGCGACGAGGTGGAGGAGATCCGCACCTTCGCGGTCGCCGACCAGCGGACCATCGAGCAGGTCGAGCGGCTGTGGGCGCCGCCGTGCCGGGAGCTGCTGCTGACGCCGGAGGTCCGGGCCCGGGCCGCCCAGCTGGCCGCCGAGCACCCGGAGATCGGCGAGATCCTGGACAAGCTGGCCGAGGGCATCCCGGTCGAGGGGATGGAGTCGCTCGCGCCGGCGCTGCTCGACGGCACCGACAGCATGGAACTGCTGCTGGACTGCATGCCGGCCGGCACCCACGTGCTGCTCTGCGACCCGGAGCGGATCCGGACCCGGGCGCACGACCTCACCCGTACGTCGGATGAGTTCCTCGAGGCGTCCTGGGCCGCGGCCGCCGTCGGCGGTCAGGCGCCGATCGACGTGGGCGCCGCCGCCTTCCACAGCCTCGCCGACATCCGCGCGCACGCCGCCGTCCTCAAGCAGCCGTGGTGGACGGTGTCGCCGTTCGGCCTGGCCGCGCCGGAGCCGGCCGCGTCGGACACCCCGTGGCTCGCCGAGCCGGAGGTGGAGGTCGCGCCGGACGCCGGTGACGCCGTCGCGCTGGCCGCCCAGCCGGTGCCGCTCTATCACGGTGACACCGCCAAGCTGGCCGGCGACCTGGCCGGCTGGGCCGCCGACGGCTGGGCCATCGCCCTGATCTTCGAGGGCAAGGGGACCGCGCAGCGCGCCGCCGAGCTGCTGCGCGACGCGGGCCTCGGCGTCACCCCGGTCGACGCGATCGAGAAGCCGATCGCCGGCGGTCAGCTCCTGATCACCTGCGGCGGGCTGAACCACGGCTTCGTCGACGAGGCCTCCCGGCTCGCGGTGATCACCGGCAACGACATCTCCGGCGGCCGTGGCGCGTCCACCAAGGACATGCGCAAGATGCCGGCCCGGCGGCGCAACACCATCGACCCGCTGGAGCTCAAGACCGGCGACTTCGTGGTGCACGAGCAGCACGGCATCGGACGGTACGTCGAGCTGGTCCAGCGCGCGGTCAACGGCGCCGAGCGCGAATACCTGGTGCTGGAGTACGCCGCCTCCAAGCGCGGCCAGCCCGGCGACCGGCTCTACGTGCCCACCGACCAGCTCGACCAGCTGTCCCGCTACGTCGGCGGCGAGTCGCCCACGCTGCACAAGATGGGCGGGGCCGACTGGCAGAAGAGCAAGGCGCGGGCCAAGAAGGCGGTCCGCGAGATCGCCGCGCAGCTGATCCAGCTGTACGCCGCCCGGCAGGCCTCCCAGGGCCACTCGTTCGGGCCGGACACGCCGTGGCAGCGCGAGCTGGAGGACGCGTTCCCGTACACCGAGACGCCCGACCAGATGGCCGCGATCATCGAGGTCAAGCACGACATGGAGCTGCAGGTCCCGATGGACAGGCTGATCTGCGGCGACGTCGGGTACGGCAAGACCGAGATCGCGGTGCGTGCCGCGTTCAAGGCGGTGCAGGACGGCAAGCAGGTGGCCGTGCTGGTGCCCACCACGCTGCTCGCCCAGCAGCACTTCAACACGTTCACCGAGCGGATGAGCCAGTTCCCGGTGCAGATCAAGCAGCTGTCCCGGTTCCAGACGCCGAAGGAGGCCACGCTCGCGCTGCAGCAGGCCGCCGAGGGCACCGCGGACATCGTGATCGGCACGCACCGGCTGCTGGCCAAGTCCACCAAGTTCAAGAACCTCGGCCTGATCATCGTGGACGAGGAGCAGCGGTTCGGCGTCGAGCACAAGGAGCAGCTCAAGGCGCTGCGCGCGTCGGTGGACGTGCTGACCATGTCGGCCACCCCGATCCCGCGGACCCTGGAGATGGCGATCACCGGCATCCGGGAGATGTCCACGATCGCCACCCCGCCGGAGGAGCGGCACCCGGTCCTGACGTATGTCGGTGCCCAGGACGACAAGCAGGTGGCCGCGTCCATCCACCGCGAGCTGCTCCGCGACGGCCAGGTGTTCTACCTGCACAACCGGGTCGAGTCGATCGACCGGGCGGCGCGCCGGCTGCGCGAGCTGGTGCCCGAGGCGCGGATCGCGGTGGCGCACGGCCAGATGAGCGAGGAGCAGCTGGAGAAGGTGATGGTCGGCTTCTGGGAGAAGGAGTTCGACGTCCTGGTCTGCACCACGATCGTCGAGTCCGGCATCGACATCCCGAACGCCAACACCCTGATCGTCGAGCGGGCCGACCTGCTCGGCCTGTCCCAGCTGCACCAGATCCGCGGCCGGGTCGGCCGGGGCCGGGAGCGGGCGTACGCGTACTTCCTGTACCCGCGGGAGAAGCCGCTCACCGAGCACGCCCACGAGCGGCTGGCCACCATCGCCCAGCACACCGAGCTCGGCGCCGGCATGTACGTCGCGATGAAGGACCTGGAGATCCGCGGCGCCGGCAACCTGCTCGGCGGCGAGCAGTCCGGGCACATCGAGGGCGTCGGCTTCGACCTCTACGTGCGGATGGTCGGCGAGGCGGTCAGCGCGTTCAAGGGCGAGCGCCCCGACGAGGAGGCGCCCGAAGTCAAGATCGACCTCCCGATCGACGCGCACCTGCCCACCGACTACATCTCGGTCGAGCGGCTGCGCCTGGAGATGTACCGCAAGCTCGCCGAGGCCCGCGACGATGCGCGGCTGGAGGAGGTCATCGCCGAGATGACCGACCGGTACGGCGATCCGACCGCCCCGGTGGTCAACCTGATCGCGGTGGCCCGGTTCCGGCAGCTGGCCCGGGCGTACGGGCTGACCGACGTGTCGATGCAGGGCAAGCACATCCGCTTCTCCCCGCTCAGCCTGCTCGACTCGAAGCAGATGCGGCTCAAGCGCTACCACCCCGACTCGGTCTACAAGACGGTGAACGATCAGGTGAGCGTCCCGCGCCCGTCCACCCGCCGGGTCGGCGGCGAGCCGCTGCGCGACCAGGCCCTGCTCGAGTGGTGCGGCCAGCTGCTCAAGGACGTGCTGGGCGAGGTGCCGGCCCCGGTCAAGGTCTGACGTCCGACGCCACCCCGTCCCGCCGGGCGGGGTGGCGACGTAAGTCACATTTACTCGTGAGAGAGTGTGGACCATGCAGCGTGCCCGCCGTTTCGCATCCATGGCTGTCGTCGCGTCCCTGGCTCTCGCCGGCCTCTCCGCCTGCCGGTCCGGCCCGGCCGTGGCCGCCTACGTCGGCGACACCCGGATCACCGAGGACCGGGTCGAGCAGATCTGGGCCGACGCGCGGGCCGTGGTGGCCGCCAGCCCGCCGGTGGTCGACCCGGTGACCGGCGCAGAGAAGAAGGCGACTCTGCCGATCACCCGGGCCGACGTCGTCGAGGTGCTGGTCGGGCGGGAGCTGCTCGATCGGGTCGCGGCCGAGCAGAACGTGACGGTGCCCTCCGGCATCGCGTACGACAAGGTCGCCACGATCGTCGGGATGTCGGAGAAGGCGGAGTACGTCCACCTCTTCGGCCAGAACCTGGCCCTGCAGTACCAGGTCGAGGGCGCGATGACCGGGGTGCCCGAGCTCAGCGACGAGCAGCTGACCGGTGTCCTGCAGCGGTTCACCGCCAACGGGACCGTCCCCCCGGATACCACGGTGGCGGTGCTCCGGACCAAGATGCCGGCCCAGCTGACCCAGGCGGTCCAGCTCGGCGTCGCGCTGCGCGACCAGATGAGCAAGGCCGCCGTGCCGCTGGACATCTCGGTCAGCCCGCGGTACCAGCCGCTGGAGATCAGCACGTTCGACTACCAGAACGACCAGACCTCGCCGTACTTCCCGCTGGTCAGCGTGCCGGTGGGCGACGACACGGCCGTACCGGTCGCCGACTTTTCTTGAGCGAGCACACCTTGAGCAACCGGATCGTCCTGCTGGTCACGTCGCCCCGGCTGCCGGCCGGGCTGCTGACCGCTGAGGCCTGGGACACCGTCCGGTCCGGCCCGGTCTTCGCCGCCGCCGAGTCCGAGCAGGCGACGGCGCTGCGGGTGGCCGGCATCCCGGTCACCGTGCTGGACACCGACGCGCAGGGCCTGCTCGACGCGATCGGCGCTGCCCCGGTGGCGGTCTGGCTGGCCGGTCCGCAGGGTGACCAGCCGTTCGCCCGGCAGCTCGGCCTGCGGCTGGCCCGCGAGCCCGGGCTCGCCGAGCTCGAGCTGATGTACGGCTCCTGGGACCCGCCCGGCGCCCGTCTGCTGGACGCGGTCGCGGTGATGGACCGGCTGGTCTCGCCCGGCGGTGACCCGTGGAAGCGGGCGCAGACCCACCGCACGCTCGCGCCGTATCTGCTCGAGGAGAGCTACGAGGCGTACGACGCGATCGACCGGGACGACCTGGACGAGCTGCGCGAGGAGCTCGGCGACGTGCTGCTGCAGATCGTGCTGCACGCCCGGCTCGCCGAGGAGCTGCCGGACGGCCGGGCCTGGAACGTCGACGACGTGGCCGGGACCCTGGTGGAGAAGATGGTGCGGCGCAACCCGCACGTCTTCGCCGGTGAGCGCGTCGAGGACATCGAGGAGATCACCGCCAACTGGGAGCGGATCAAGCGCGAGGAGAAGGAGCGCGAGTCCGTACTGGACGGGGTGGCGCTGAGCCAGCCGGCGCTCGCGCTGGCCGCCAAGGTGCTGCACCGGGTCGAGCGGGGCGCGGTGGACGTGCCCCTGCCGCCCGGTGACGAGCTCGGCCCGGCGCTGTTCCGGCTGGTCGCCGACGCCCGTGCGGCGGGCCTGGATCCGGAGGCTGAGCTGCGGCGGGCCACTTTGGCGTACGCCGAAGCGGTGCGAGCGGCGGAAATTGTCGGACCCGCCGAGTAGTTTTCTCGGCATGCCGGAGTTCGTACCGCTCGCCGAGCGCATCGCCGACGCTCTGCTGGAGAGCGACCCCGTGACCGCCCTCCACGCGGGTGACCACCGTTTCGACAATCGCCTGCCCGACCTCTCCGCCGCGGCCACCGCGAGCCGGGCCGCCATGCTGCGCGACGCGGCCGACGCGCTCAGCGGCATCGACGCCGAGGGGCTCGACTCCCAGGAGCAGGTCGACCACGCGATCCTGTCGGCGCAGGTCGATCGCCGGCTGTTCGAGTTCGCCGAGATCCGCGAGCACGAGTGGAACCCGCTGGCGCACAACCCCGGCCCGCTGCTGCACGCCCTGCTGTCCCGCCCGTTCGCGCCGGCCGCCGAGCGGCTGGAGAGCCTGCGCGGCCGGCTCGCCGCGCTGCCGGACGCACTGGCCACCGCCCGCGCCGTGCTGCGGGACGTGCCACGGATCCACGCCGAGACCGCGGCCGGCCAGTTCACCGGCACGGCCGCGCTGATCCGCGACGAGCTGCCCCGGCTGCTGGCACAGGAGCCCGGCCTGCGCGCGACGGTCGAGCCGGCCGCCGCTGCCGCGCTGGCGGCGCTCGGTGAGTTCGACGGCTGGCTGGGCGGTGTGCTGGAGAGCGGCGAGCCGGGCCGTGACCCCCGGCTCGGCCGCCGTCTGTGGGAGGCGCGCCTCTGGCACACCCTGGACACCGAGCTCTCCGCTTCCGAGGTGCTCACCCGCGCCCGGGCGAATGTCGACCGCGTCTCCGACGAGCTGCGCACCCTCGCCGCCGACCTGGTCGGTGGCAAGGCCGATGACGAGACCGTGCGCCGCGCCCTGGACACCATCGCCGAGCAGCACCCCGACAACACCACCATCGTCGGCCTGGCCCGGGCGACGATGGAGGAGGCGACCGCGTTCGTCCGGCGGCACGACATGGTGTCGCTGGTGGACGACCCGTGCGTGATCGAGGAGATGCCGGAGTTCGCGCGAGGCGTCGCGGTGGCCTATTGCGACCCGCCCGGCCCGCTCGAGACCGCCGACGTGCCCACGTTCTACTGCATCGCACCGGCCCCGTCCGGCTGGTCCCCCGAGCGGATCCGCAGTTTCTACCGTGAGTACAACAACGAGATGATCCGCAACCTCACCGTCCACGAGGCGATGCCGGGTCACTTCCTGCAGCTCGCGCACGCGCGGCGGTTCCGCGGCAGCAGCCCGGTCCGCGCGCTCGGCTGGTCCGGCCCGTTCGTCGAGGGCTGGGCGGTCTACGCCGAGGAGATGATGGCCGGTCTCGGCTTCGGCGGCCCCGCGGTCAAGCTCCAGCAGCTCAAGATGCAGCTGCGGATGAGCCTCAACGCGATCATCGACCAGCTGGTGCACTGCGAGGACCTGCCGGAGTCCGAGGCGATGGCCCTGATGACCGGCCGCGGCTTCCAGGAGGAGGGCGAGGCGGCCGGCAAGTGGCGGCGCGCCCTGCTCACCTCGACCCAGCTCTCGACGTATTTCGTCGGTTACACCGAGGTGGCGGGCCTGGCCGCGGCCCGCCCGTTCGGCGCCACCCCGAAAGCCTGGCACGACGCGATGCTCGCGCACGGCTCACCGCCCCCACGCCACCTCCGCACCCTCCTCGGCGTCTGACCCCGCTTCCACAGCCGGCACCACTGCAGCCCACCGCGAGGCCGACGACCGTCACACAGCCGCCTCAAGGACCACCAAGCCCAGCTCACCATGCCCGACTGGCGCTGACGGCCGTCACAGCAGCCATTTATGGGCCGCCACGCCCAGCTGACCGTGCTCGGCTGGTCGTGAGGCCCGTAATGGCGGCCGGTTCAGGGCTGCCACGCCCAGCTCGCCGTGCTCGGCTGGTGCTGGCGGCCGTTATGGCGGTCGTTTATGGGCTGCTGCGCCCAGCTGGCCGTGCTCGGCTGGTGCTGGCGGCCGTTATGGCGGGTTATGGCGGTCGTTTATGGGCTGCTACGCCCAGCTGGCCGTGCTCGGCTGGTGCTGGCGGCCGTTATGGCGGTCGTTTAAGGGCCGCCACGCCCAGCTGGCCGTGCTCGGCTGGTGGTGACGGCCGTTATGGCGGTCGTTTATGGGCTGCCGCGCCCAGCTGGCCGTGCTCGGCTGGTTGTGAGGGCCGTTATGGCGGCGGCGGTTTCACGGGGCCGCCACGACCAGCTCGCCGTGCCCGGCTGGTGCTGGGGGCCGTTGTGGCGGTCGTTTAAGGGCCGCCAGGGCCAGCTCGCCGTGCCCGGCTGGTTGTGAGGGCCGTTATGGCGGCCTGATAAGGGCCGCCAGGGCCAGCTCGCCGGGCGGGAGCGTGCTGCTGCCGCCCTGGGAGCGCGGGACTCGCGTGGCCGCGGACGTGCCGGGCACGCGCACCACCGACCCCGGCAACCCGGAGCGGACCACCGGCCCGGATCGAACACCCACATCCCAGGACGACCTGGCCCCGCTGGGCAGTGAGCGGCGTCGCGGACCACGACCAACCGCCATCCCCGCCTGGCTGCCAACCCTAGCCACCAGCCACCCGTCACCCGCCATCCGCGACGTTTGCCGGGTCGCCCGCTTTCGGTCGGCGCCAGCTGCGACCAGGCAGACCGGGCCCGTGTCGCGCCCTGCAGCCACCAGGCAACTGCGAGCGGGCAGGCTCCAGCCCCGGCAGCGCCACAAGCGCCCAGCGAACAGCCCCGCATCGTTGCGCACCTGCCCAGCCGCCGGAGCGGCCGCCCGCGCCGCCCGCCCGCGCGGTCCGCGCCGCCCCGCCCCGCGCCGCCCCGCGCCGCCCCGCGCCGCGCCGCCCCGCGCCGCCCCGTGCCGCCCGCGCCGCCCGCGCCGCGTGGGCGGGAAGGCGCGAGGCGGGGACTTCGTAACACCGGACCGGGGCTTATGGCGCTGACCGCGCCCCGCCCCGAGGTGGAAAGCTGGCCGGAGAACGCCCGATGATATTCACGAAATGAGCGCCCAAAAAACGACAACCGCCGATTAGTCGGCCGCCGGCGACGGGAATTCTGAATTCAGGCGGACTCTGCGGCTTTGGTGCGCATCAGGAGCTGGTATCGCATGACATAACGCCTAATGATCTTTGCGGCTGTCTCGTCCGGGTCGTACAGGGCGACCATCTCCACCGACAGCGGCCCCCGGACCGGCACCTGCTGGCGCATCGCGCTGGCCTTCGTCACCGTTCCGGCCAGCTCGACCAGGTCCGGGCCGAGCTGGACCTGCAGATGCACGTCGTGACCAGGCCGCACCTCGACGTCGGTGAAGTGGGCCCGCACCGACCGCTCGCTGATGTCGTGCACCCAGCCGATCACGTCCGGGTGCTCGGACCGGGTCATCACGATCGGCTCGCCGCCGCCGCCGCGCACGTACAGGCGGTTCTGGGTGATCTGCGGCTCGCCGATCAGGTGCAGCTCGGCCCGGTTCTCCTCGGCCGAGCTCACCGTGGCGGTCGCCAGGTAGCGGCCACGGGGCGCGGCGGACCAGCGCAGGACCACGGTGCTACCGATCAGCGGCATCTGGGCGCGGGCGAGCGAGACCGTCACGGCCGCGGGGGAGGCGGCCACGACACGGACGCCGGTGTGGCTTTCGCCCCCGGCCTCCAGCTCGACGCGTGCGCCGTCCTCGGGAAACAGGCTGCTGCTCATAGTGCCCCCTGTTTCGGCAGGCGGGCCCCGGTTGTGAGGCATACCGGGCGGTGAAGTTGACCGGCCGGGCGAACGAGCGGCAGGCGGGCTCGATACGCTCTTCGAGTGTGGTCGGCCCGCAGGGTCGCGGACCGAAACTGTATCCGTACAACCGTTAGGGAGCGACACCACAAATGGCCACCATCGAAGCAATCGTCGCCCGCGAGATCCTGGATTCCCGGGGCAACCCGACCGTCGAGGTCGAGGTCGGCCTGGACGACGGCACGGTCGGCCGCGCGGCGGTTCCCTCCGGCGCCTCCACCGGTGCGTTCGAAGCGCTCGAGCTCCGTGACGGCGACAAGGGCCGCTACCTCGGCAAGGGTGTCGAGAAGGCGGTCGCCAACATCGAAGACAAGATCGCCGACGAGCTGATCGGGTACGAGGCGAGCGAGCAGCGCCTGATCGACCAGAAGATGCTCGACCTGGACGGCACCGACACCAAGTCGGAGCTGGGCGCCAACGCGATCCTGGGTGTCTCGCTGGCCGTCGCCAAGGCTGCCGCGCTCTCCGCCGAGCTCCCGCTGTTCCGTTACCTCGGTGGCCCGAACGCCGCCGTCCTGCCGGTCCCGATGATGAACATCGTGAACGGTGGCGCGCACGCCGACTCCAACGTCGACGTGCAGGAATTCATGATCGCCCCGATCGGCGCCCCGACCTTCCGTGAGGCGCTGCGCACCGGCGCCGAGGTCTACCACGCCCTCAAGTCCGTACTGAAGAAGAAGGGCCTCTCCACCGGCCTCGGTGACGAGGGCGGCTTCGCCCCGAACCTGCCGGCCAACGCGGCCGCGCTGGACCTGATCGCGGAGGCCGTCGAGGCGGCCGGCTTCACCCTGGGCAGCGACATCGTGCTGGCCATGGACGTCGCCGCGACCGAGTTCTACAAGGACGGGTCGTACCTGTTCGAGGGTTCGCCGAAGTCGACCGACGAGATGATCGCGTACTACGCGAAGCTCGCCGCCGACTACCCGATCGTCTCCATCGAGGACCCGCTGGCCGAGGACGACTGGGCCGGCTGGAGCGAGATGACCGCGCAGCTCGGCAGCAAGATCCAGATCGTCGGTGACGACCTGTTCGTCACGAACCCGCAGCGCATCGCCCGCGGCATCGCCGAGTCGGCCGGCAACGCGGTCCTGGTCAAGGTGAACCAGATCGGTTCGCTGACCGAGACCCTGGACGCCGTGGACCTGGCCCACCGGGCCGGTTTCAAGACGATGATGTCGCACCGTTCCGGTGAGACCGAGGACGTCACCATCGCCGACCTGGCGGTGGCGGTCGGCTCCGGCCAGATCAAGACCGGCGCGCCGGCCCGCTCGGACCGGGTCGCCAAGTACAACCAGCTGCTGCGCATCGAGGAGCAGCTGGAAGGCGCCGCCCGGTACGCCGGTGCGGGCGCGTTCCCGCGTTACCGCGTCGCGTAACACCAGCCCGGCAGATCATGGATTGTGGCATCCGGACACGAACGGGTGCCACAATCCGTGGCAGGCCCCCACGAGTGGGAAGTGGCAGGCCTCCACGAGTGGGAAGTGGCAGGCCTCCACGAGTGGAAGTGGCAGGCCTTCACGAGTGGGAAGTGGCCGGCCTCCATAAAGCCACGAGCGGGAAGGGGCTGAGATGACACAGCGTCGCATGCCGAGCGGTCAGGGCCCGGCCCGCCGTTCCGGCGCGAGTGGTCGTCCCAGCACATCCCGCACCCGTGGCACCAGCCCGGTCCGGGTCGAGGCCCGCCCGACGGTCCGGGTGCCCACGTCCCGCACGGCCCGCCCGACCGGCTCCCGGCGTACGTCGCAGTCCGGCGGCCCGGCCGCCAAACGCACCGCGGCGCCGCGTCCGCGCGCGCTGACCAGCCGGGCCACCGTCCTCCTGGCGGTCTTCGTGGTGCTGGCCCTGGCCTACACCTATCCGATCCGGGTGTATCTGCAGCAGGAGTCGCAGATCGCGCAGATGGAGCGGGAGCAGACCGAGCAGCGGGCCGACATCGCCGCGACGGCGAAAGAGCTGGAGAAGTGGAAGGACAAGGAGTACATCCGGATCCAGGCGCGCAAGGACCTGTATTACGTGCGCCCCGGTGAGACTCCGCTCCTGGTGATCAACGACCCGGAGGGCGCCGCCCGCGACGCCGATCAGAAAGCCCCGGCGGCCGCCCCGGCCCGCTGGTACGACACGCTGTGGCACAGCGTCCAAGCCGCCAACGCGGAGCCTTCGAACTGATGCAAGCACCAGACCCCGCCGACCTCGACATCGTGGCGGCCCAGCTCGGCCGCCGTCCCCGTGGCACCCGGGCGATCGCGCACCGCTGCCCGTGCGGCAACCCGGACGTGGTGGAGACCGCACCCCGTCTCGACGACGGCACACCGTTTCCCACGACCTACTACCTGACGTGTCCGCATGCCACCGCCGCGTGCAGCCGGCTGGAGTCGGCCGGCGTGATGCGCGACATGCAGGAGCGGCTGAGCACCGACCCGGAGCTCGCCGCACACTATGCGCGATCGCATCAGGACTATCTGGACCGCCGCAACGCCATCGAGGAAGTCCCGGAGATCAAGAACTTCTCCGCGGGTGGCATGCCGGACCGGGTGAAGTGCCTGCACGTCCACCTCGGGCACGCGCTCGCCGCGGGCCGCGGGGTGAACCCGTTCGGCGACGAGGTCCGTGACGCGATCGAGCCGTGGTGGTCCGGCGGCCCGTGTATCAAAAAAGACCCGGAAGACCCGGCCCAGTGCTGATCCGCCGCGCCCGGACCGGTGACGTCAAGGCGATCCGGTCCCTGGTCGACACGTACACCACTGATCGGCGGCTGCTCAGTAAGGCCACCGTCACCCTCTACGAGTCGGTCCAGGAGTTCTGGGTCGCGGTCGACGAGGACGACGCGGTGGCCGGCTGCGGCGCGCTGCACGTGATGTGGGAGGACCTGGCCGAGATCCGTACGGTCGCGGTCCACCCGGACCGGCGCGGCCGCAAGATCGGCCACAAGATCGTCGAGGTGCTCCTCGAGCAGGCCCGTGAACTGGGCGTCCGCCGGGTCTTCTGCCTCACCTTCGAGACCCACTTCTTCGGCTCGTTCGGGTTCACCGAGATCGACGGGGCCCCGGTGCCGCACCCGGTCTACGAGCAGTTGCTGCGCTCCTACGACGAGGGTGTCGCGGAGTTCCTGGACCTGGAACGAGTCAAGCCGAACACCCTGGGGAACAAGCGAATGCTGTTGCACCTATGAGAGTCGCCGCGATCGACTGCGGCACCAACGCGGTCCGCCTGCTGATCGCCGACGTGGTCGACGACCGGCTGACCGACGTCGTGCGGACCATGGAGATCGTCCGGCTGGGCGAGGGCGTGGACCGCACCGGGATGCTGTCCGCCGCGGCGCTGGAGCGCACCCGCACCGCGCTGGTCCGCTACGCCGCGTTGATCAAAGATTCAAAAGCGGTCAGCGTACGGATGTGTGCCACCTCCGCCTCCCGTGACGCCTCGAACGCGCAGGACTTCCGGGACATGGTCCGCGGCGTGCTCGGCGTCGACCCCGAGGTGATCACCGGGGAGCAGGAGGCCGCGCTCTCCTTCCTGGGCGCGGTCAAGGGGCTCGCCGCCCCGGGGCCCTACCTGGTCTTCGATCTGGGTGGCGGCTCGACCGAGTTCGTCACCGGCACGGACACCGTCGAGCAGGCGATCTCGATGGACATCGGCTGTGTCCGGATGACCGAGCGTCACCTGCACAGCGACCCGCCGACCGCGGACGAACTCGCCGCGACCGAAAAGGACGTCACCGCGGCGGTGGACATCGCCCTGGCGGCGGTGCCCGGCCGGGCGGCGCGCACGCTCGTCGGGCTGGCCGGCACGGTCACCACGGTCGCGGCCCTGGCGCACGAGCTGCCCGAGTACGACTCGGAGCGCATCCACCACAGCGAGATCAGCCGGGACGCGGTCACCCGGGTCACCGCGGAACTGCTGGCGATGACCGTCGAGCAGCGGCTGGCGCTGCCGGTGATGCACCCGGGCCGGGCCGACGTGATCGGGGCCGGTGCCTTGATCATGCGGGTCATCATGGAGCGGTCCGGGCACGATTCGGTGATCGCCTCCGAGCATGACATCCTCGACGGGATCGCCTTCGGCCTGGCCGCGGGCTGACCACAACCCCATCAATCGGTTAACAACGTCCGGTATCGGCTAGGCCGTACCGGTGCCTGACGCTGCCTGAACGGCCGACAGTTACTGGCGTTTCGGCCGGATTTCGCCACCCCGTTGTCGTCGCGGGGGCACGCAGTGTCATCTTCCCAGCAAAGTCTCAGGTCTTCCTGAGCCGGCGTCGATAACCGCAGGTGAAGTGGGGTCGCGCTAGGCATCGGCGTGTCGCTATCCTCGCCTGCCAAGCGATCGGGCGTCGATCGCTCGTGAAAGGAAGCATCAATGTCCAACCCGGTTGAGCCGCCCTCGTACGGCGCGCAGAATGTCCCGCCGGCCAACGGCGGGCAGTCTTTCCCGCCGCCGAACGCCGGTGCTCCCGGTTACCCGCCGCCGAACGCCGGCGCCCCCGGCTACCCGCCGGCCCCCGGCTTCCAGCAGGGCGGCACCCCCGGTTACCCGCCGGCCCCGGGCACCCCGGGTTACCCGCCGGCCCCCGGCACTCCCGGTGGCGCCCCGGGCGTCATCCCCGGCTTCGAGTCGCCGAAGAAGTCCAAGAAGTGGCTGAGCATCGTCGGCGCCATCGTGATCGGTCTGGTCATCTTCGGCCTCAAGTTCGGCCTGGCCAGCGCGCTCTCCTCGGACCCGACCAAGGACGCCAAGGTCGGTGACTGCATCTCGGTGAGCGAGGAGCTCTCCGACAAGGCCACCGAGACCAAGGCCGAGATCGTCGACTGCTCGAAGTCGGACGCCAAGTTCAGCGTGGTCGGCCGGGTCGACGGCACCGACGACGTGAACAGCACCAAGTGCGACGCGTTCTTCAAGGAGACCGACAAGGACCCGGCCATCCTGACCAGCTCGGGCGACGACAAGTACCTGCTCTGCGTCAAGGCCGCCAAGTAACCGTCAAGGCCGCCGAGTAACCGTCAAGGCTGCCGAGTAACCGTCAAGGCCGCCGAGCAACAGCCACGGCCGGCGAGCCGGCGAACTGAACCGGGGGCGGTGCGTCGACACGACGCGCCGCCCCCGGTGGCATTCTGGTCCGGTGCACCCGTCGGAGGCTTCCCCGCGTACCCCTGAAGGGGTTGTCGCACGGGCGGCCGAGGCCGCCTCGCTGCCCGAGCTGGACGCCCGCATCGCGGATTGTTTCGCCTGCCCGCGCCTGGTCGACTGGCGCACCGACGTCGCCGCCGTCAAACGCGCGTCGTTCCGCGACCAGGACTACTGGGGCCGCCCGGTGCCCGGGTATGGACCTGAGGACGCCGCGATCGCGATCCTGGGCCTGGCGCCGGCCGCGCACGGCGGCAACCGCACCGGCCGGATCTTCACGGGGGACCGCTCCGGCGACGTGCTCTTCGCCGCGATGCACCGGGCCGGCCTGGCAAGTCAGCCGACGAGCGTGTCCGCCGACGACGGCCTGACGCTGCGGCACACCCGGATCTTCGCGGCGGTGCGCTGCGCGCCGCCGGACAACAAACCGACACCGGGGGAGCGGGACACCTGCGCGCCCTGGTTCCGCCGCGAGCTGGAACTGATCAGACCCACCCTGAAGGTGGTGGTCACTCTGGGTGCCTTCGCTTGGGCATCCTGGTGGCCGGCGATGAAGCTCACGTACGACGTGAGCCCGCCCGTCCCCCGCCCCAAGTTCGGCCACGGCACCGAGGTCCACCTGCCCGGCGTGCCCCCGGTGCTGGGCTGTTTCCACGTCAGCCAGCAGAACACGTTCACCGGGCGGCTCACCCCCGCCATGCTCGACGAGGTGTTCACCCGTGCGAAGGTTCTGGCGGGCCTGGCATGATGCGAGTCCTGTCCGGTTCCCTCCTCGAGTCACGGATGTAGAAAACCGCCCGTATGGACCTCGCTTTCGTGCGCCGCTGGTGGCCCCTGGCCGCCGTCATCGGGCTGCTCCTGGTGACCTCGGTGGCCGCCACCCGATCGGCGCCCCAGCTGGACCGGGTCACCCCGCGGACGACCGCGACCACCACCGCGCCACCCCTGCTGCCGCCGACCGTGCGCCCGTCCGTCGCGCCGCCCACCGAGACGCCGGTCGAGGCCGCCCGGGGCCTGCCGGACTGGCTCGGCACCGCGACCACGGTGGTCCTGGCCCTGGTGGTCGCGGCCATGGTGGTGATCCTCACGATGGCGTTGCTGCGTGACGCGAACCGCCGCCGCAAGGGCCGCACCGGCCGCCGTGACCCGCGCCGGGCCGGCCGGACCGCGGAGGACCTGGTCGCCGCGCTCGACGCCGGCCTCGAGGAGCTCTCCGACGCCGACCGCGACCCGCGCCGCGCGGTGATCGCCTGCTGGGTGCGCCTGGAGCAGGCCGCCGCCGAGGCCGGCACCCCGCGGCACCCCGGTGACACCCCCACCGACCTGATCGGCCGGTTGCTCGCCGAGCAGCAGGTCGACGCGGCCGTGCTGGCCGCCCTGATGGAGGTCTACCGGGAGGCCCGGTACGCCACGCACACCGTCGACGACCAGATGCGCCAGCAGGCCCGGTACGCCCTGGAACGCCTGCGCGCCGACCTCGGAGCGGGGGCGGTGGCGTGAGCGAGGGTGGACTGGACGGGCTCTTCGGCGCGACCGCCGGACCCGCTCAGGAGAAGTCGCCGCGGATCCGCCGCCGGCGCTCCCCGATCGTGCGCGTGGTCGGCAATCTGATCCTGGTGGCCGCGGCCACCGTGGTGGTCGTGGCCGGCCTGCGCGCCGCCTCGGTCGAGGCCCCGCTGCTGCTGGTGATCGCACTGGTCGCCGGGTTGCGCCTGGTCACGATCGCGGCAGCCGCGGTGCGGCCACCGAAGCAGCCGAAGAGCCGGGCCGGCGCCGGTGACGCCGCGGCCCGCACCGCCGACTCGCTGCGCGCCACCGTGCGCCGGTGGGAGCGATCCCTCGACAAGGCGCACTCGGACTCGGACACCTATGCGCGTAACGTCTTGCCGGTGCTCGGGGAACTCGCCGACGAGCGCCTGCGACTACGGCACGGCCTGACCCGGACCAGCGACCCGCGTCGCGCCCGGGAGTTGCTCGGTGAACAGGCCTGGGCGGTGCTGGCCGATCCGGGTCGGCACGGGCTCAAGACGCGGGACCTGGAGACGTACGTACAAGCGATGGAACGACTGTGAGAAAGGTGCGCCGGTGACGCAGACAGGCGTACAGGCTCTTCCCCCGTTCGAGGTCGGCCGGCTGGCCGGCGCGATCCTCGACTCGGTGAACAGTGTCGTGGTCGGCAAGCGGGAGTCGCTCGAGCTGGTGCTGGCCGGCATCCTGGCCGGCGGGCACGTCCTGCTGGAGGACCTGCCGGGGCTGGGCAAGACGCTCACCGCGCGGTCGTTCGCCCAGGCGCTCGGGCTGGACTTCCGGCGGCTGCAGTTCACCCCCGACCTGCTGCCCGCCGACGTCACCGGCTCCTTCCTGTACGACCAGCGCAAGGGTGACTTCGCGTTCCGGGCCGGCCCGGTCTTCACCAACATGCTGCTGGCCGACGAGATCAACCGGACACCGCCGAAGACCCAGTCCGCCCTGCTCGAGGCGATGCAGGAGAAGCAGGTCTCGGTCGAGGGCGTGACCTACCGGCTCGACCCGCCGTTCCACGTGCTGGCCACCGCCAACCCGATCGAGTACGAGGGCACCTACCCGCTGCCCGAGGCACAGCTCGACCGGTTCCTGCTCCGGGTGTCCTTCGGGTACCCGACCGCCGAGGAGGAGTGGGAGGTCATGCGCCGCCGGATGTCCCGCCGGCAGGAGGAGTCCCAGCTCGCCCCGGTGGTGAACGCGCAGACCCTGCAGGTCATGCAGGCCGCCCTGGAGTCGGTGGCGGTCGAGGACTCGATCGGCCGGTACATCGTGTCGCTGGCCGCGGCCACCCGCGAGCACAGCGCGGTGCTGGTCGGCTCGTCGCCGCGTGGCTCGCTGGCCCTGCTGCTGCTGGCCCGGGCCCGGGCCGCGATGGCCGGCCGGGACTACGTGGTGCCGGAGGACGTCAAGGACGTCGCGGTGCCGGCGCTGGCCCACCGGATCACGCTGCGTCCGGAGATGTGGCTGCGCCAGGTGAACCCGGCGTTCGTGGTGCAGGAGGTGCTCAGCGCGGTGCCGGCCCCGGCCAGCGGGGCGCTTCCGACGTACGCCCGGCATGACTGAGCCGATCGCTCCGGGCTGGGCGCCGACCCGCGCGCTCGGCCGTTCGGTGCTGCTCACCGGGCTGTTGCTGCTGCTCGGCGTCGGGCTCGGCCGGGTCGACCTGGTGCTGCTGGCGGCGCCGTTCGCGATCGGCGCCGCGCTGAACCTGCGCCGCACACCCCAGTCGGTGCCCGAGGTGACCATCACGGCCGACGCGGCGCACCTGGTCGAGGGCGGCGCGGTGCAGGCCGGCCTGACCGTGGCCAACCCCGAGGCGATCGGGTACGACCTGGTCGTGGTCCGGACCAAGACCTCACCGTGGCTGCGTCTGGAGCACGCCGACCGGCCGTTCGCGATCACCGTGCCGTCCGACGGCTGGGCCGCGATCGACCTGCCCGGCGAGGCGCGCCGCTGGGGCCGGCAGGACGTCGGACCGGCCGCCGCCCGTGCCGCGGCCTGCGGCGGGCTGCTGACCTGCCGTCCGGTGGTCACCCCGGCGCACGGCGTCCGGGTCTACCCGGTCACCGAGCCGTTCAAGGCCACCGAGTCGATGCCGGCCGCGGCCGGTCTGGTCGGCGCGCACCGTTCGCGGCGGCTGGGCGAGGGCGGTGAGCTGGCCGGCGTACGCCAGTTCGCGCCCGGCGACCGGCTGCGCCGCATCGACTGGCGGGTGTCGCTGCGCACCCGTGACCTGCACGTGGCGTCCACCCTCTCGGACCGCGACGCCGAAGTGCTGATCCTGCTCGACCTGCTCGGCGAGGTGGGCCTCTCCGGCGGGGTCGAGGGCAGCGCCTCGGTGCTGGACACCACGGTCCGCGCCGCCGCCGCGATCGCCGAGCACTACCTGCACCGAGGCGACCGGGTGTCGGTGCTGGAGTACGGCGCCGGCGGCCGCCGGCTGCGCGCCGGGTCCGGCCGCAAGCAGTACCTGACCGTCCTGGAGTGGCTGCTCGACGTGCGCGCCGACCCGGTCGACGAGGAGTACGAGCCGGTCCTCGGCGCGCACCACATCTCGACGTCCGCGCTGGTCGTGGTGCTCACCCCGCTGATCGACCCGCGGTCCGCCGACATGCTCGCCAAGCTCACCCAGGCCGGCCGGTACACCGTCGCGGTGGACACCCTGCCGGAGGACGCCGCCCCGCCGGTCCGCAACCAGTGGTCCCCGCTGGCCACCCGGCTGTGGCGGATCGAACGGGAGAACGTGCTGGGCCGGCTCCGCGAGCACGGTGTGCCGGTGGTCGCCTGGGCCGGCGCCGGCAGCCTGGACCTGGTGCTGCGCGACGTGGCCCGGATGGCCTCCGCGCCGAGGGGGCGATGACGTGCTGACCAGGCTTCTCCGCCGGCTCAGCCGGATTCCCACCGTGGTGCGGCGGGCCACCGTCGTCCCGTTCCTGGTCCGCTGCGGCATCGCGCTGTGCGGCATTCTCGCGCTCGTGGTGTCCTGGCCGGGCGAGCTGCTGGCCAGCCAGTTCGTCGGGTTGCTGGTGCTGTTCGTGCTCTGGCCGGCGTTCGCTCCGCGGGGCCGGGGCGCGACGTTCGCCGCGCTGGTCGTGGTGGGCGGCTGGCTGCTGGACACCGCGGGGTACGACTCCCGGGTCGCGCTGTGGCGGGTGATCGCCATCGCCACACTGCTCTATCTCGGTCACACGCTCACCGCGCTGGCCGCGGTCCTGCCGTACGACGCGGTGGTCAACCTGGACGTGCCCGGCCTCTGGCTGGGCCGGGCCCTGATCGTCGTGCTGATCTCCGCGGTGCTGACCGTGCTGGCCCTGGGCCTGACCAGGGATCTTGGCGGAGAGGCGTTCCAGGTGGCCACATTGGTGGGATTGGCTGCTGCGACGGGTGTGACGATCCTTTTGGCACGCCTTACCAGGAGGACCTGAGTTTCGTGCAGTTTATGTGGCCTTAGACACTTGACTTTCAAGGTTGCGATGGTCACAGAACGACGCATGAACGGCCATTAGCGCGCGAGAATAGGGGCGTGAATCCGCCGCGCATAGTCGTCGTAGGAGCAGGTCACGTCGGGCTTTACGCCGCCCTCCGCCTGTCCAAGAAGCTGAACCGGAACCACGCCGAGGTCGTTGTCATCGACCCCGTGCCGCACATGACCTATCAGCCGTTCCTGCCTGAGGCAGCGGCCGGTAACATCTCGCCGCGCCACGCCGTTGTGCCGCTGCGCCGTGAGTTGAAGAAGTGCCGCATCGTCTCCGGTGAGGTCACCAAGGTCGAGCACGCGCGTAAGACCGTGACCATTCAGCCGATCGACGGCCCCGCGTACGAGATGGAATACGACCACATCATCGTGGCGCCCGGTTCCGTCTCGCGGACTCTCCCGATCCCCGGTCTGAGCGACCTGGGCATCGGCCTCAAGACCATCGGCGAGGCCATCTACCTGCGCAACCACATCCTCGACCGGCTCGACGTCGCTGCCGTGACGCCGGACCCCGAGGTGCGCAAGGCGTCGCTCAACTTCGTTTTCGTCGGTGGCGGCTTCGCCGGCATCGAGGCGCTCGCCGAGATGCAGGACGTGGTCTCCGACGCGCTCAAGTACTACCCGGAGCTGGACCCCAAGGAGGTCCACTTCATCCTTGTCGAGGCGACCAACCGGATCCTTCCCGAGGTCGGCCCGGAGATGGGCTCGTACGCCGCCCGTCAGCTCGCCGCCCGCGGCATCGACCTGCGGCTGGACACCTTCCTGAACTCCTGCGTCGACGGCCAGATCGAGCTCTCCGACGGTGACTCGTTCCGCGCCGAGACCCTGGTCTGGACGGCCGGCGTCAAGCCGTCGCCGATGCTGCAGCACACCGACCTGCCGCTCGGCCCGCGTGGCCACGTCAACTGCAAGCCCACCCTGCAGGTCGCCACGCTGGAGGGCGAGGTGCTCGAGGGCGCCTGGTCGGCCGGCGACTGCGCGCAGGTCCCCGACCTGACCAACCCGGGTGGCTGGTGCTCGCCGAGCGCGCAGCACGCGGTCCGGCAGGCCAAGGTGCTCGCCGACAACATCCGCCAGGTGGTGCTGGGCGGCGCGCCGACCGAGTACCGGCACAAGCACGTCGGCGGCGTCGCCGGCCTGGGCCTCAACAAGGGTGTCGCGCACGTCTACGGCATCAAGGTCAAGGGCTACCCGGCCTGGCTGATGCACCGCTTCTACCACGTGAGCCGGATCCCGTCGTTCAACCGCAAGGTGCGGGTGCTCGCCGACTGGGTGCTGGCCTTCCTGCTCAAGCGGGAGACCGTGGCCCTGGGTCAGCTGCACCGCCCGCGCGAGGAGTTCCTCGAGGTCACCCCGCCGGTCACGCCGAAGGTCAAGGAGACCGAGAAGCCGGCTGACAAGCCCGCTGACAAGGTCGGTTCCGGCTCGCGCTGAGCCTGAGGCCGTTACCCATCACCCGGGCGGCACCAGATACGGTGTTCTTTGCCCGCCCGGGTGGTGGAATGGCAGACACGGCCGCCTTAAAAGCGGCTGCCCTAACAGGCGTGCGGGTTCGAGACCCGCCCCGGGCACGCATAACGAAGCGGTCGCGACATGTCGTCGCGGCCGTTCTGCTTTTGCGGCTTTTATGTGCTGTTCTGGGGCGTTTGTGATCGTGGGATTACCACCGAGTGTCGCAGCGTACCCATGACACCTGTCATTTTCAGCCTGCTCACAGCTTCGGACAGCGGCGATTCGAGCGCATAGCGTCTACCCTGGAACGACAGGCATTGTTGTGCCGAACCCTCAAGGGAGGCTGGACACAGTGAAGACTTCTAACCCGGTGCTCTCGCGCCTCGGCCAGGCGGCCGAGCGGGAGCGGACCGCCGGGTACGGGCCATACGGGCCGGCCGGCGCGGGTTACGGTCAGCCGGGTTACGGTCAGCCGTACCCGACCGCTGAGGGCTACCCCGCCGCCCCGCCCGCCGTGCAGCCGATGACCGTCGACGACGTCGTCGTCAAGACCGTCACCCTGCTCGGCATCACCGGCATCTCCGCGGTCGCCGCGTGGAACCTCATTCCGCTCGACCTGACCGTCGCCGCCTGGATCGGCGCCGCGATGGTCGGCCTCGTGCTCGGCCTGGTCATCTCGTTCATGCGCATCGCGAACCCGGCGCTCGTCGTCGGTTACGCGGTCGTCGAGGGTGTCTTCGTCGGCATGGTGAGCAAGGCCTACCAGAACATCCTGGGTTATGACGGGATCGTCCTGCAGGCCGTGGTCGCCACCTTCGGTGTCTTCTTCCTGATGGCGATCCTCTACCGTGCCCGGGTCATCCGGGCCACCCCGAAGTTCCAGCGCGGCATGATCGCGATCATGGGTGGCCTCTTCATGGTCATGCTGGTCAACTTCGTGCTGTCGATGTTCGACGTGAACACCGGCCTGCGCGACAACGGCCCGCTCGGTTACGTGTTCAGCCTGGTCTGCATCGTGGTGGCCGCGCTCAGCTTCATTCTCAGCTTCAACGAGATCGAAGAGGGCGTCCGGATGGGCCTCCCGCGGAAGTACTCGTGGACCGCGGCCTTCGGCATCCTGGTCAGCCTGGTCTGGCTCTACATCGAGATGCTGCGCCTGCTCAGTTACCTGCAAGGCGACGACTGACGGTTCGTCGGTCCGTCACCGAGGCAACGCTCGGCCCGCCCCACCCGGCGGACCGGGCGTTGTCCCGTTTCCGGGCGGGGCCGGCCCGCCGGGTACGCTCGCCGGATGTCCGACTTCGCGACGTCGACCGAGCGGCTGCTCACCCAGGTCCGCCACTGGGAGGAGCCGCGCTGGGCCGCGTCGGCAGGTGCCGGCACCAAGGGCGACCTGGCGTACGTGCTGGTGCAGGAGCTGGCCGACCTGGGCGCCGAGGCCGAGGGCCGGCCGTCCCGGATGGTGCCGCGCGCCCATGACCTGGTGCTGCCCGACCAGCTGCGAGTGGTCGCCGACGACCTTCTCGCCGCCGAGCCCTCCGCCGACCTGCTGGCCCGTGCCACCGCCGCGGTGGAAGAGGTCCGCTACACCCTCTGAGCGGTCGCGCTGAGTGTCAGGCTGAGCCCGATCAGGCCTTCGACCGGCCGGAACCCGGCCGAGGTGTAGAGCGCTCGGGCCGGCACGTTGTCCGGTTCGGTCTGCAGCGACACCCGGATCGCCCCGGCGGCTCGCGCCTGGTCGACGACGTGGTTCAGCAGGGCCCGGGCGGTGCCGCCGCGCCGTCGATCGGGCCGGACGTACAGGTCACGCACCTGCCAGAACGTCGCCAGGCGCAGCGAGGCCGGTAGCACGACGGTGGTGACAAAACCGAGGTCGGGGAGGGCGACGGCGGCCCGCAGCGGCCCGGCCGTCAGCTGCTCCCGTAGCCACTGCGCGGTGCCGCCGGGGTCCGTGGTCTCGCCGTAGTGCACCCGGTACTCGTCGAACAGGTCGGCCAGCTGATCAAAAGCGGGCTGGTCCGGGGTGATGTCGGTGATCGTCGAAGCCATTCACCCATTTTGATGCACGAAACGGGCCCGGCGCTTTCCCGCGCCGGGCCCAGCAGTGCGGACGGCTCAGCGCAGGCGCTCGATGACCAGCGCCATGCCCTGGCCACCACCGACGCACATGGTCTCCAGGCCGATCGACTTGTCGTGCCAGTCGAGGGAGTTGATCAGGGTGCCGGTGATCCGCGCGCCGGTCATGCCGAACGGGTGGCCGACCGCGATCGCGCCGCCGTTCACGTTCAGCTTGTCGATCGGGATCCCGAGATCCTGGTAGGACGGGATGACCTGCGCCGCGAACGCCTCGTTGATCTCGACCAGGTCGACGTCGTCGATGGTCATGCCGGCCCGCTTGAGGGCCTGCTTGGACGCCTCGACCGGGCCGAGGCCCATGATCTCCGGGGAGAGCGCGGTGACGCCGGTGGAGATGATCCGGGCGAGCGGGGTGATGCCGAGCTCGCGGGCCTTGGTGTCGCTCATGATGACCAGCGCGGCGGCGCCGTCGTTGAGCGGGCAGCAGTTGCCGGCGGTGACCCGGCCGTCCTCCCGGAAGACCGGCTTGAGCTGGGAGACCGCGTCCAGGCTGACGCCGGCGCGGGGGCCGTCGTCCTTCGACACGACGGTGCCGTCGGGCAGCGTCACCGGGGTGATCTCGCGGGCCCAGAAGCCGTTCGCGATGGCCTTCTCGGCGAGGTTCTGGCTGCGTACGCCGAACTCGTCCATCTCCGCGCGGGAGATGTTCTTGATCTGGGCGAGGTTCTCCGCGGTGTAGCCCATCCCGATGTAGATGTCCGGGAGCAGGCCGTCCGCGCGGGGGTCGTGCCAGGTGCCGCCGCTCTTCGCGGTCGCCTGGGTGCGTGCCTGCGCGTCCTGGAACGCGGGGTTCTCCCAGCCGCCGCCGACCAGGGCCTGCGCGGCCGAGGGCAGGCCGTCGGAGCTGCCCCGGGCGAACCGGGACACCGTCTCGACACCGGCCGAGATGAAGATGTCGCCCTCGCCCGCCTTGATCGCGTGGAACGCCATCCGGGTGGTCTGCAGCGACGACGAGCAGTACCGGGTGATGGTGGCGCCCGGCAGGCCGTCCAGGCCCAGCTTCGTGGCGACCACACGGCCCATGTTGAAGCCCTGCTCGCCACCGGGCAGGCCACAACCGAGGTACAGGTCCTCGATGAGCGTGCGGTCGAGCTCGGGCACCTTGTTCAGCGCGGCGTCGACGATGGTGGCGGTGAGGTCGTCGGGGCGCAGATCCTTCAGCGAGCCCTTGTGGGCGCGGCCGATCGGGGAGCGGGCAGTGGCAACGATGACAGCTTCCGGCATGGCCCCAGTTTACTCAGGGGTAACATCGGCGGAAGTGTGGATTCGTCACACGCCTGCCATCGCTCAGACACCGGCCGTTGCCGCCCGGGCCACCGCGGGATAGAGGGCGTGCGCCCAGACCCGGTAGCCGTCGGCGGACGGGTGGAACCCGTCGTAACAGAGCGTCCCGGCGTCGGCCCGGAACACCGCGCCGGTCTCCGCAGCCAGGTCGACGACCGTGCCACCGGCCTCGGCGACCGCTCTGGCCTGCGCTTTCGCCATCCGCCGGCCGATCAGCCCGGCGATCTGCCGCAGCGGCGGGGCCAGCGAGCGCATCGCACCCAGGTCGGGGCAGGTGCCGACGACCACCTGGACACCGGCCGAGCGCAGCCGCCGGACGGCCTGCCCGAGATGACCGGCGGCCTCCTCGGGCGCGCGGGCCGAGGTGGCGTCGTTGGATCCGATCAGCACCACGGCCACGTCCGGCCGGGTGCCGAGCAGCGCCCGGGCCACCTGGGTGGACAGGTCGGTGGACCGGGACCCGGCCACACCGACGCTGGAGAGCAGCACGTGCCGCGGGCCGGTCTCCGGGCTGCCGTCGGCCATCAGCCGGGCCAGCTGCCCGCCGACGGTGTCGGACAGCCACTCCACGCCGACACCGACCGCGGCCGAGTCACCGAGCAGCACCAGGCGCAACGGCGGGGCACTGAGCGGGCCCATCGACGTACGCAGGGCCAGGCCCATCGTGGGTTTGGCATAACGACGGGCCTTGGCGGCCAGCAGCTCGCCGGCGATCAGGGCGGCGCCGCCCAGCGCGCCCGCGAGCAGGCCGGTGGCAGCGGCCTTGGTCAGTCGTTCCGGCAGCCCGGCCATGTGCGCCTCCCTGCGTCCCGCCGACGTCGATGATCCTTCTTCTCTACCCTACGGCCCGGACCGCACTCGCCGCGCTGCCCGGCGATGACCCGAACCAGTGCCGGGACTCGCCGAACCACGGATGCCGCCGCAGCTGTGCCCATCGGCCACCGCTGCGAACCGGGCTGACCTCGGTGCCGGGTGCGCGGACCGCTTCGTCGGCCGCCTCCGGCAGGGTGCGCATACCCTCGGCGACCGGCACCGGGGGACGGTCGTCCTCGCCCAGGGCAGCCATCACCGTCGGCATCATCACGGCCGCAGCTCGTGCGTACCCCTCCGCGGACGGGTGGAAACGGTCCGAGCCGTACATCCGGGCCGGATTCGCCTCGAACATCGGGCCGAGCAGGTTGCCGAGCGAGACCGTACGGCCACCGGCGCCGACCACGGCGATCGTCTGCGCGGCGGCGAGCTGGCGGCTCCAGCGCCGGGCCAGCCAGCGCAGCGGCGGCTTGATCGGCTGGATCGCGCCGATGTCCGGGCAGGTGCCGACGACGACCCGGCAACCGGCTTCGCGCAGCCGGCGTACCGCGTCGCCGAGGTGCCGGACCGCGTCGTCGCGGGCCGAGATGTGGGTGACGTCGTTGCCGCCGATCATGATGATCGCGATGCTCGGCTGGTGCTCCAGCGCCGTGTCGACCTGCCAGGGCAGCCCGGACGAGACCGAGCCGACCACGGCCAGCCGGTGCAGCTGGACCGGGCGGTGCAGGCGGCGGGAGATGCCGGTGGCGAAGAGCGCGCCGGGGGTCTCCCGGGGGCGGTGCACGCCGTACCCGGCCGCTGTCGAGTCGCCGAGGATCACCAGGCTGAGTGGCTTGCCGTGGAACTTCGCGCCGTAGACGCCGTCGCCGCGGGGCGGGGGCGCCTCGGCCATCGGGATGATCCGGCGGGCGGCGGAGGCCTGCCGCATCAGCAGGCCGGCCGAGAGCGCGGTCACGCCGGCGAGCGTGCCGGTGACCTGGCCGGCGATCCGCCCGGCGGCCCGAAGTCGCTTTCGATCCTCGGCGCTGAGTCCGGTGAATCGGCCCCGGGTGTTGCTGATGGTGCCGTTGTTGTGGAAAGTGCTGTTCACAGTGTCCCTCGCTGTCGTCCGAAGGGAACCATCCGGCCCGGCGTCCGTACTCCGGGGTGGTGGAGAACGTTCCGGCACGGCCAAGATCGGCACCTGGCGTCGGGATTCGAGGCTAACTCGTGGCCGCGAGGGGCAATCATGGCGTACCCAAGTCATGCTGGAGTTGCGGAAAGGGGAACAGACATGGCCAAAACTCTGAAACGTGCGGCGGCGTTCACCGCGCTCGGTCGCGCCCTGATGTCGGGCGCCCGGGGCGGACCGTCGATGGGCACGCGGCTCGCCGCACTCCCGCGGATGCTCAAGGCAACCGCCAAGGGTCAGTACGACGGTGGTATGCGGGTGGCGCTGATGGCAGCCGCCACGGCGTACGTGATCTCGCCGATCGACGCCGTACCGGAGGCCTTTCTCTGGGTTTTCGGTCTGGTCGACGACGCGGTCGCGGTGACCTGGCTCGCGGGCACCATGCTCGCCGAGACCGAACGGTTCCTGGAGTGGGAGAGAGCGACGAAGCCCGCCGTCGTACGCTGAAGCGTGCGCTATTACGACAACGTGGTCGAGATCATCGGCAATACCCCGCTGGTCCGATTGAACAGCGTGACCGAGGGCATCAGTGCCACCGTGCTGGCCAAGGTCGAGTACATGAACCCCGGCGGCTCGGTCAAGGACCGGATCGCGCTGCGGATGGTGGAGGACGCCGAGAAGGCGGGCCTGCTCAAGCCGGGCGGGACGATCGTCGAGCCGACCAGTGGCAACACCGGGGTCGGCTTGGCTCTCGTCGCGCAGCTGCGGGGGTACAAGTGCGTCTTCGTCTGCCCGGACAAGGTCAGCGAGGACAAGCAGAACGTGTTGCGGGCCTACGGCGCTGAGGTCGTGGTCTGCCCGACCGCGGTCGCACCCGAGGACCCGCGTTCCTACTACAACGTGTCCGCCCAGCTGACCCGGGACATCCCGGGTGCCTGGAAACCGGATCAGTACAGCAACCCGGCCAACCCCCGTTCGCACTACGAGCAGACCGGTCCGGAGCTCTGGGAGCAGACCGACGGCAAGATCACCCACTTCGTGGCGGGGGTCGGCACCGGCGGCACGATCACCGGCGTCGGGCGGTACCTCAAGGAGCACGGCAACGTCCGAGTGATCGGTGCCGACCCGGAGGGCTCGGTCTACTCCGGCGGCACCGGCCGGCCGTACCTGGTCGAGGGCGTCGGCGAGGACTTCTGGCCGACGGCGTACGACCAGACCGTCACCGACGAGGTGATCGAGGTCAGCGACTCGGACTCCTTCGAGATGACCCGGCGCCTGGCCCGCGAGGAGGGGCTGCTGGTCGGCGGCTCGTGCGGGATGGCCGTGGTGGCGGCGCTGGAGGTGGCCCGCAAGGCCGGTCCGGACGACGTCATCGTGGTGCTGCTCCCGGACGGCGGCCGCGGCTACCTCTCGAAGATCTTCAACGACAAGTGGATGGCGCGGTACGGGTTCCTGCGCACCCCCGGCGACTCGCCCACCGTCGCCGACGCGCTGGCCGCCAAGAGCGCGGAGATCCCGCCGCTGATCCACGTGCACCCGACCGAGACGGTGCGCGACGCGATCGACTACATGCGGGAGTACGGCGTCAGCCAGCTCCCGGTCCTCAAGGCCGAACCGCCGGTGGTCACCGGCGAGGTGGCCGGCTCGATCTCGGAGAAGGCGTTGCTGGACGCGCTGTTCACCGGGCAGGCCCACCTGCACGACACGATCGAGCGCCACATGAGCGAGCCGCTGCCGATGATCGGTGGCGGGGAGAAGGTCGGCGAGGCGGTCGGTCTGCTGGAGAAGTCGGACGCCGCGATGGTCCTCGTCGACGGCAAGCCGGCGGGCGTCCTGACCCGTCAGGATCTGCTCGCCCACCTGAGCTGACCGGCGCCCTTCCGCCGCCCGAGCGTGGGGAGTTGTGGTGCGATCCGCACCGCAACTCCCCACGCTCGGTCTTTTTCCCGTTGATGCCGGTGGATCGACCGCCGACGGTGAGCGCGGCCACAGGGGCACAGTGGACATCGCCAGTTACAGATAGTCGCCGCAATCGCACAGACAGTCCGACCAGGGAATGGCCCGGTGCGGTTGTATGTGTCGTGACGGAGCTATGAGCCACTCCCGGACGAAGGAGCAGGGGATGGTCGACGTCGACGAGGCGGCGCCTGCCGACATCGTGGATCGCCTGCTGTGGCGCGACGCGCAGCAGATGCTCGGCCGCCATCTCGGTGCCGGCCACGACGGCAATTGTGTCTGGTGTGGACAGCGCTGGCCCTGCTCGGCCCGCCGGCTGGCGGAGCGTGCGGACGCGGTGTCCCGCCGCCCCTGGCGTGAGGCCTGGACCCTGCGGCATGACCTGAACAGTCTGCCGGCCGCGATGACCGATCGCGGTCGCGCGGACCGCAATCACCCCTATCGGAGGTATGCCGACTGACCCCACGACTTGGACGTCGCCGACGAGCTTGACCGTCCCCCGGCAAGTCTTGGCTTCCCGGCCCGGCGAACGTCTCCCGGCGGTGAAGCCGGTGCGCCCCGCCAGCGTTCCGGCATTCCCGCCACCCAAGCCCGCTTCTGAACCGGATCACGGACCGACACGCCTCCGTCGGTCCGCGCCTCCGGCCAGGCGCACCGGTTCGAGCGGGGCGGTTGGCGGGAGCGCGTGACCACAGGTTCCCCCGCATTCACTCGGTCACGCGTTCCCGCCCAACCAGCTGATATTTTCCTGGTCAGCACCAACGGCAAGATCAAATTCAAATTCAAGATCTTGATGTCGTGCGTCCGCTCGGGTGCAGATCGCCGCTCCCGCCGGGACCCTTCCGGTCTTCGCTGGCCGCTGGCGCGTCCAAACCGCAAAGCCCTCCAGGGCGACGCCCGTGGGTGGTTGCGGTCACCCCACCACCCCACCCGGCCTGCTCCCGCCGCCGGTCAGAAGGGGTGGGAGTAGCGCAACTGGGGGGCGGGGATGCCGCCGACCGGCTCCTCCCGGGTGCCGCCGTCGGGTTTCCAGCCGCCGTTCTCGTAGAACGTGCGGGCGATCCGGTTGTCGGTGAGCACCCAGAGGACCGCGTGGTCGCCGCCGAAGTCGGGCAGCTCGGCCAGGGCGCGGATCATCAGGGCCCGGCCCACCCCGGTGCCGACCAGCGGGGGTTCGACGTGGATCGCATACAGCTCGGCGGCGCCCGGAGTGTCGCTGAGTCCGATGTAGCTGAACCCGGCCAGTCGCCCGTCGACCTCGGCGATCGTCATCCGGTGGGTCTCCTGCTCCCAGCGGAAGCGCTCCGACCACCACTCGCCGAAGGCCTCCGCGGACCGGGCCGCGAGCTCCTCGGGTGGCAGGAAGCCGGAATAGGCGTCCACCCGGGAACGCCGGTGCAGGGCGCCGACCCCGATCGGATCGGCCTCGGTCGCGGGACGCAGCAGCACGCTCATGCCGACGACGCTAGCCGAACCCCGGTGTCAGCACGGTGTCAGCGACAGCCGAGACATCCAGCGCCGCCCGAGAAGCAGGCCGGGAGGCTCAGCGGCGGCCGGGGAGCGGGATCCGCTGCAGGTCCTCGGCGATCACTATGGGTCCGTCGAACTCCTTGCGGGCCTCGTCGAGGAACGCCGACGGGTCCGGGTACCGCTGCGAGAAGTGGGTCAGGACCAGCTGCCGCACGCCGCATTCACGTGCCACCGCGGCGGCCTGGCCGGCGGTCAGGTGACCCACCTGGGCGGCCATCTCGGCGTCCTCGGCCAGGAACGTCGACTCGATCACCAGCAGGTCCACGCCCTGTGCCAGCGCGAACACGTTGTCGCACAGTCCGGTGTCCATCACGAACGCCACGCTCTGCCCGGGCCGGGCCGCGCTCACCTGCTCCAGGGTCACGTCGCCGGATCGGCCGGTGCGCTGCAGTTCGCCCACCGCAGGGCCGCTGATCCCGTACGACGTGAGCAGCTCGGGCACCATCCGGCGGGAGTCAGGTTCGGTCAGCCGGTACCCGTACGTCTCGATGGAATGCCGAAGGGGCAGCGCCGTGAGGCGCCCCGCGGACGTCTCCACGGCGAACCCCGCGCTCACCGGCGCCGCGACGATCTCGGCGTTGTCCCAGTAGCTGGTGGCGTGCCGGAGCCGGTCGTAGAACTCCTGGCCACCGGCCGGGTAGTGCACGGCGACCGGATGCGGCACCCGGTCCAGCGAGATCCGTTGCAGGATGCCGGGCAGGCCGAGGCTGTGGTCGCCGTGGAAGTGCGTGATGCAGATCCGCCGGAGCGGGGTGACGGCGACGCCGGCCATCAGCATCTGCCGCTGGGTGCCCTCGCCCGGGTCGAAGAGGATCACCTCGTCGTCGAAGCGGAGCAGGTAGCCGTTGTGGTTGCGGTGCCGGGTGGGCACCTGGCTCGCGCTGCCGAGCACGACCAACTCACGCATCAGATCTCTCCCGGACATAAAGCGACCCCCGGGGACTTCCATGATCTCCTGAGAGGTCATGGTCCGGTCGGACAAGGCCGGATCCCCGGGGGTCGGGTGGCTGTCTGGTGCTCGCCGGCCGTTGCCACACGGTCTCGACGTCAATACAGAGCTGTCAAGGACAGCGGCTAGCGGACAGCCACCTCACGAGTCCCGTTGCTATACAACTTCGGACCACCTCCTCTCACGTGTACGGCCACGTTAACCATCCGGCGCGGTGGCCGCCAACGCTTTTAAATCACTAGAGGCGAGGGAATACGTGCGGTCCGGATTCGGTGCTCTCGACCACGAGTGAGGCCGGTCCGACGATCTGCGGGTCGGGCCGCCCGACCACTTCCTCGTCCTTGCCGGTGTAGTCGAAGCGGTGCAGCACGTGCCGCATCGCCTCGAGCCGGGCGCGCTTCTTGTCGTTGCTCTTCACCACGGTCCACGGCGCGTCGGCGGTGTCGGTGTAGAAGAACATCGCGTCCTTGGCCTCGGTGTAGTCGTCCCACTTGTCCAGCGACTCGAGGTCCATCGGGGAGAGCTTCCACTGCCGGACCGGGTCGACCTGCCGGATCGCGAACCGGGTGTGCTGTTCCTTCTGGGTCACCGAGAACCAGAACTTGACCACGTTGATGCCGGAGAGGACCAGCATCCGCTCCAGTTCCGGGGTCTGCCTCAAGAACTCCAGGTACTCCTTGCGGGTGCAGAAGCCCATCACCCGCTCGACGCCGGCCCGGTTGTACCAGGACCGGTCGAAGAGCACGATCTCACCGGCGGACGGCAGGTGCTTGACGTACCGCTGGTAATACCACTGGGTGCTCTCGCGCTGGTTCGGCTTCTCCAGCGCCACCACCGAGGCGCCCCGCGGGTTCAGGTGCTCCATGAAGCGCTTGATGGTGCCGCCCTTGCCGGCCGCGTCCCGGCCCTCGAAGAGGATCACCAGGCGCTCACCGGTCTCCTTGCACCAGTTCTGCAGCTTCAGCAGCTCGATCTGGAGCAGCCGCTTGTGGTGGTCGTACTCGACCCGGGACAGCCGCTCGTCGTACGGGTAGTCCTCGCGCCAGGTGTCCACCGGGGTGCCGTCGGCCATCAGCAGTTTCGGGTCGTCGTCCTCGTCGTCGACGACCCGGTAGCCGTTGAGCTCGGTGATCGGCCCCTGGTACGGGTGGGTGACCGCTTCATCGAAGTGATCAGTGCTCATGTCTCACGCCTTTGCAAGCCATCGACGGAATCTCTTACGCCGTGACGCCCGCACCAGTGCGGGGACAGCGACGAGAGTCTCCTTACCCACTGCCTCCTGTCGACCGTAGAGCACGCCGAAATGGAAACTGTCCGGCCCGATTTCATGCAATGTTTCCCTGGCGATGAACGAGTCCTGGTGCGCGCCCAGCCCGTCCTGCAGAGCGGTCAGTGCCTTGACGAGTTGCTTGGCCGGTCTGCCGGACTCCGGAGCGACCAGTTCGACCGCGTACCGGGCCTGCTTGTACTTCTTGCGGGCCGCGTGCAGCTCCTCGTCGACGCCGCTGGCGACCGCGGCGTCCAGCCGGTCGTCGGCCTTGCCGAGCACCTTGCCCGCCCGGCGCTCCGGGGTGCGGTCGGCCGGCAGCGGCTGGTCGGCCAGCGCGTCGATCCGGTCCAGCAGGTCGAGGTAGCGGTCCGACGCGAGCGCGGTGACCAGCTCCTCGCGACCCTTGGCCACCCGGTGCTCCAGGGCGGTGCGGATCCGCCGGGCGGCCGGCTCGAACTCGGGGCCGGACTCGTTGATGCCGGACAGCAGCTTCTGTTCCAGCACCTGCGGGTCACGGACCGCGCCGAGCATGCCGGCCAGCCAGCGCAGCTCGTCACTGAGCTCGGTGACGTCCTTCTCCGGGAACCAGCGCCGGAAGCTCTTCAGGGTGCTGCGCAGCCGCCGGGTGGCGACCCGCATCTTGTGAACGGCCTCCTCCTCACCACGCTGGGCGGCAGGGTCGTAGCCGGTGATCGCGTCGCGCTGCTCCCGGACGTACCGGGAAACGGGGTTGACCTTGATCTTGTCGGCCTCGAGCCGATCGGTCTCGAGCCGGCCGGACAGCGCGCGGGCCACCTTGGACGGACCCGCCGCGAGGCTGGCACCCGCCTTGAGCAGCACCTTCTCGACAGCGTCGAGGGTCTTCTCGTCACCGTCGACGAGTTCCACCTCGATCTCCTGCCACGCGCTGTGATCGTCGCCGGAGTCGGCGCGGACCTGGTCCTGGGCGATCAGGGCCAGGGTGCGGCCCTTCTTGTCCAGCAGCGGGGTCTCCACCCGGTGCGTGCGGAGCCGGGCCACCGGCGCGAGCGGGCGGCGCCGCACGATGGTCCGGACCAGGTCGCGCAGCTCACCTGGCACGTCGTCGCCGGCACCGGACATCCGGTGCTCCGTGCGCCCGTCACCGTCACCGGGCGTCTTGAGATGCCAGCCGGCGTCGTGGCCGCCGGACCGGCGTCGAAGGGTCCGCCGGTTTTTCATCAACCGGAGGTCCTCGGTGTCGAAGTAGGTGGCGTCGAGATCGTGCGTCTCGGCGCCGTCGACCCGGGCGATGCCGGCCGCACCGGTCAGGTCGGGTAGCTCGAAGGTCTCGGGGACGTCGTACTTGCGTTCGGTCTCGGTGGCGGTCTCCACCCGATCAATGGTGCCCCCCGCAGGGGCTTTGACACAGCCGAGTCTCAGGTTCTGCTGTCATCGTGGTGATCCGACCGCAGTTGTGGACCTCGGTTTTGAGGAGTGGTTGCATGGAGAAGTCGGAACGTCGCCAGGTGTCCCTCGCCGGCCTTCGCCTGATCGGCGCCGGCGCGGTGCTCGGTCTGGCGCTGGTCGCGCCGATCAGCCCCGCTCAGGCCGCGCCACCCCGGGCCGATGCCGCTCCGGTCGCCGAGCACGACGCACCGGATCGCTGACCCTTTTCCCGTACGCAGGGACGCTCAAATGCGCGCCGTGCCCCGGCTGCGCAGATAGAGCGCGCGTGAATAATTCGCCGCTGCCGCCTCGAAATACATGCTCGCCAGCGACACGTAGAAGTTGTTGTTGGTGATCGCGTTCTTCGCGGGTGTTGACGCCGACCAGCGGATCTCCGCGTCGGTCGGCGCGATGCCCCGGCGCGCGCAGCGCAGCCGGTTCATCTCCTTGCCGGTCTTCCAGGTCTCGAGCGCGTTCTCGGCCTCGCGCATCATGGCCCGAGCCTGCTCCAGCATGGCTTCGGCCTGCGCGCACGCGTCGCGTTCGTCAGCATTACGAAATCGATTGTCGTCGTCATGGGAAAAGCTCGGTGACATGATCCACCCCCCGCTCGTTGCACCTTTCGAGTGTGCGGGGGATTTCGGGACATGTCGATTTTTGTACCCCGACGGCGTGAATGTCGGCGGACAAAACACTGCCGCGCCGGAATTCCGGCGCGGCAGAACCGGGGTCATCCCTCGGTGGTGGCTACTCCGACCGGGCAGCTCAGCCCGTTGGTGCCGTGGTTGCCGTACCCGTTCGGGTTCTTCGACTCCGGCGAACGGTGAGGTACTGATTCCCGTGTGTGAGTCAGCGCGGCCGGTACGCGTCCGCACGGTGTTCGATTGCCGTCACGGTGACGACGCGGCTGTCTTCGTCGATCTCGTAGAGGACACGATACGTGCCCCGCCGGGCCGACCAGGTGCCCTCGAACGGCGGCAGGAGTAGTCGTTTGCCGACGCGATGTGGATCGTCGAGGAGCACGGTGGTGATGAACTCGTAGACGGCCGCGGCGATCTTCTCCTGCAGCCGTCCGGCCAAGGCGCGTGCCGCCGGGCCGGCGACCTGAAGCCGGTAGCGGTCGGGATCCGGTCGGGTCACCGTGCCTGCTTCGACCGCTTCGCCATCAGAGCGGCGAGCTCGTCGGCGTCGAGGACGTCACCGGCTTCGACGGCTGCCCTGGACTCGGCAAGTTGCCGCATGGCCTCCGGGCTGGACAGGACCTCCAGAGTCTCTTCCAACGCCGCGAGATCGTCGGCGGCGATGAGCACCGCAGCGGCATGGCCATGCCTGGTGATCTCTATCCGCTCATGTGTCGAGGCCACCTCGTCGATGAGTTCCGAAAGGCGGTTGCGCGCGTCGGTGAAAGGCACGGAAGTCATGCTCGAAGTGTAGGCAGTAACTGGCGTGAAGTCTGTACAGAATTTCGGACGCCTGTCGACCCGGAGGCACCGGGCCGACAGCGCGGTGGCATGCGTCGGCTAGGCGGTCTTGGCTACGCCTGCGGGGCAGGACAGGCCGTTGGGAACAGGGTCGCCTGATCGAGGAATTCGTGCAGGTCGGTTGCCTTGGTGGCCTCGATCAGGACCGTGCGGTAGAGGTCGACGATCCGGCCGGCGCTGTCGAGGTTGTAGTCCGCCGCGCCGGACCAGTCGAGATGGTGTGGCAGGGTGACGACGCCGCTGGTCCGGCCGTTCAGCATGGCGAGATCGTCCGCGACGACGACCGGTTTGGCGTATCGGCGCACCGTCTCACGAAGATAGAGGGCGGCCCGGCCGGAGCCGGGCCGCACGTTCGGGAGCGGGTGCCCGTCAGCGTGTGGGGCCCGGGACCTCGATGTCGGTCTGGGCCGGCAGGGCGCCGATGCCGATCGGGCAGCTCAGGCCGTTGGGACCGTGGTTGCAGTACCCGTTCGGGTTCTTGGTCGGCGCCAGGTACTGCTGGTGGTAGTCCTCGGCGTAGTAGTACTCGCCGAGTGGCCGGATCTCGGTGGTGATCTCACCGAGCCGGGCCTTGCTGACCACCGGCTGGAACGCCGCCAGCGACGCCCGGGCGGCGGCCGCCTGCTCGTCGGTGGTGGTGTAGATCGCCGAGCGGTACTGGGTGCCCACGTCGTTGCCCTGGCGCATGCCCTGCGTCGGGTTGTGGTTCTCCCAGAACGCCTTCAGCAGCTGCTCGTAGCTGGTCCGGCTGGGGTCGAAGACCACCTGGACCACCTCGTTGTGGCCGGTCGTGCCGGAGCACACCTCCTCGTACGTCGGGTTCGCGGTGAAACCGCCCGCGTACCCGGCCGAGGTGGAGTGGACGCCCGGCAGCCGCCAGAAGATCCGCTCGACGCCCCAGAAACAGCCCATCCCGAACACGGCGACCTGGTAGCCGGTCGGCCACGGTCCCGTGAGCGGGGTGCCGAGGACCTCGTGCTTGTCGGCGACCGGCATCGAGATCAGCCGGCCCGGCAGGGCGGTCTCGGCAGTGGGCAGGTCAAGCTTCTTGTGCCGCAGGAACACGGTCACTCCCTTCGTCCGTCAATCGGTAACGCCGGGAGGGCGGCAATCCTTACCGGAGGGCCTTACCGGAGGGCCTTGCCGATGCGCGCCGCGATCTCGGCCGCCTCGTCGTCGCTCGCGTACTTGTGCCGGGGCCAGAAGAAGCCGCGCAGGCCGTCGCCCTTGGTGCGTGGCACGACGTGGGTGTGCAGGTGCGGCACCGACTGGGAGACGAGGTTGTTCATCGCGACGAACGTGCCGGTCGCGGTCATGGCGGTGGGGACGGCTCTGCTCACCCGTTGAACAAGTCCGAAATATCCGCTTATGAAAGCCGCGGGCAACTCGGTCAGCTGGACGATGTGCGGGCGCGGGACGATCAGGACGTGCCCCTTGAACACCGGCCGGGTGTCGAGGAACGCCAGTCCGGCCTCCTCGTCGGCGACGACGAATGCCGGGACGGTTCCCGCCACGATTCCACAGAACACGCAGTCCGCCACGGGGTGAGACTAGCCTTGCGCAACATGACAGCCGATAATTACGGGTTCGACACCCTCGCCATTCACGCGGGTCAGGACCCGGACCCCCGCACCGGCGCGGTGGTTCCACCCATCTACCAGACCAGTACGTACGCGCAGGACGCGGTCGGCTCACCACGGCTCGGCTACGAGTACAGCCGTTCCGGCAACCCGACCCGCGACGCGTTGCAGGAGTGCCTCGCGGCCATCGAGGGCGGTCGCCGCGGGCTGGCCTTCGCCAGCGGTCTCGCCGCCGAGGACACGCTGCTGCGCACGGTCTGCCGGCCCGGCGACCACGTGGTCATCCCGAACGACGCCTACGGCGGCACGTACCGCCTGTTCTCGAAGGTCGCCGAGCGCTGGGGCCTGTCCTGGACCGCCGCGCCGCTGGACGACCTGGACGCGGTGCGGGCCGCGCTCCGCCCCGGCCTCACGAAGATCATCTGGGCCGAGACGCCGACCAACCCGCTGCTCAACATCGCCGACATCACCGCGCTGGCCGACCTGGCGCACGAGTCCGGCGCGCTGCTCGCGGTGGACAACACGTTCGCCTCGCCGTACCTGCAGCAGCCGCTCACCCTGGGCGCCGACGTGGTGATCCACTCCACCACGAAGTACCTGGGCGGGCACTCCGACGTGGTCGGTGGCGGGCTCGTCGTCGCGGACGCCGGGCTCGGCGACGAGCTGGCGTTCCACCAGAACGCGATGGGTGCGGTGAACGGGCCGTTCGACGCGTGGCTGACCCTGCGCGGGATCAAGACCCTCGGCGTACGGATGGACCGGCACTGCGACAACGCCGAGCGGATCGTCGGGTACCTGAGCGAGCACAAGAAGGTCGCCAGCGTGCTCTACCCGGGTCTGGACACCCACCCGGGTCACGAGACCGCGGCCAAGCAGATGAGCCGCTTCGGCGGGATGGTCTCGTTCCGCGCGGCCGGCGGCCGGGACCAGGCCATCGAGATCTGCAACCGGGCTAAGCTCTTTGTGCTCGCCGAGTCGCTGGGCGGAGTCGAGTCGCTGATCGAGCACCCGGGCCAGATGACACATCTGTCGGCTGCGGGCTCAGCGCTTGAAGTTCCCGCCGATCTCGTGCGACTGTCTGTCGGCATCGAAACCGTTGACGATCTGCTCGCCGACCTGGAGCAGGCGCTCGGTTAGGGAGCTTAGGACGCGGGAGATTCTGCGCTATGGACAGCACGACCTGGGTGGGCGCCACCGCCAAGCAGATCGCCCGGGCGGTGCGGCGCGGTGACGCGAACGCCACCCAGGTCGTTGCCGACCACTTGGAGCAGATCGCCATCTCGGATCCATCGCTCGGCGCGTTCCGGGTGGTGCGCGGCGGCGAGGCCCTGACCGAGGCGGAGAAGGTCGACGACCAGGAGGACCTGGCGAACCTTCCGCTGGCCGGCGTGCCGGTCGCGGTCAAGGAGAACACCCCGGTGGCCGGCCTGCAGACCTGGCACGGCTCGGCCGCGGCCCGCACCCCCGAGGTGGCCGAGGTGGACCACGAGGTGGTCCGGCGGCTGCGCGGGGCGGGCGCGGTGGTCGTCGGCGTCACGAAGATGCCGGAGATGGGCCTCTGGGCGGTCACCGACGATCCGGACGGCGTCACCCGCAACCCCTGGGACCTCGACCGTACGCCCGGTGGGTCGTCCGGTGGCTCGGCCGCCGCGGTGGCCGCCGGGCTGGTCCCGATCGCGCAGGGCAACGACGGGCTGGGCTCGATCCGGATCCCGGCGGCCTGCTGCGGGCTGGTCGGACTCAAGCCCGGCCGTGGCGTGGTGCCCGTCGACTTCGGCGACAACGACTGGTTCGGCCTGGTCGAGAACGGCGTGCTGACCACCACGGTGGCCGACGCCGCGCTCGGCTTCAGCGTGCTGGCCGGGCAGTCCCCGGCGAAACTCGTCGAGCCGTCGAAGCTGCGGGTCGGTGTGTCGCTGCGGTCGCCGATCGCCGGTGTGAAGCCGGACGAGCCGAACGTCTCCGCGGTCGCCAAGGCGTCCAAGCTGCTCGTCGACGCCGGGCACGACACGGTCAGCGCCGATCCGCGCTATCCCAACGGGGTCGCGCTCGGCGTGCTGGCGACCTGGTTCGCCGGTGCGTACAAGAACTCCGAGGGCCTGAACGTGCGCGAGCTGCAGCCGCGCACCCAGCGGCACATCCGGCTCGGCAAGGCGGTGACCCGGGCCGGCCTGATCCGGCAGACCCAGCGCGACGCCTGGCGGGCCCGCTCGATCCGGTTCTTCGCCGACCACAACGTGGACCTGCTGCTCACCCCGGCGCTGGCCACCGCGCCGCCGCTGGCCCTGCAGTACTCAGCGATCCCGTGGTACCGGAACATGCGGGCGAACGCCGAGTACGCGCCGTACCAGGCGCCGTGGAACTTCGCCGGGCTGCCGGCCATCGTGGTGCCGGTCGGTTTCCGGCCGGACGGGATGCCGCTTGCTGTGCAGCTGGTCGGCCCGCCCGACTCGGAGCTGCTGCTGCTCGCGGTGGCCGGCCAGTTCGAGGTCCAGAACCCCTGGCAGCGCCACGCCCTGGTCTGACCCGCTCCGGTCCGGAGTCTGCGTCGCTCCCGGTTTCCGGCTGGTCCTCAGGGGTGCCTCGTGAGCGTTGAGTCACCCCTGAGGACCAGCCGGAGCGCGGGTGGCACGATGGGTGCTCATGAGCGACCTGCTGTCCCTGGCCGACGTCGAAGCGGCTCGGAAACTGCTCGGCGACATCGTCAAGATGACGCCGCTGGTGACCTCCCGGCCGCTCAGTGAGATCACTGGCGTACCGGTCTGGCTGAAGTGCGAGAACCAGCAGCGGGCCGGGTCGTACAAGGTGCGCGGGGCATACACCCGGATCGCCCGGCTGACCGCCGAGGAGCGGGCCCGCGGGGTGGTGGCGGCCAGTGCCGGCAACCACGCCCAGGGCGTGGCGCTCGCGGCCGGCCTGCTCGGCATCCAGGCCACCGTCTTCATGCCGGAGGGCGCGCCGCTGCCCAAGGTCACCGCGACCAAGGGGTACGGCGCGGCCGTCGAGTACGCCGGCACCAGCGTCGACGACGCCCTCGAGGCGGCACACGACTTCGCCGCCCGGACCGGTGCGGTGCTGATCCACCCGTTCGACCACCCGGACGTGATCGCCGGGCAGGGCACCCTGGCGTTGGAGATCCTGGAGCAGTGCCCGGAGGCGAGCACGATCGTCACCGCGGTCGGCGGCGGCGGGCTGATCTCCGGGATGGCGGTCGCGGCCAAGGCGCTGCGCCCGGACCTGCGGGTGATCGGGGTGCAGGCCAGCGGCGCGGCCGCGTTCCCGCCCTCGCTGGCGGCCGGCTCACCGCAGAAGCTGGCGGCGGTCGCCACCATCGCCGACGGCATCGCGGTGATGCGGCCCGGCGACCTGACCTTCGCGCACGTCGCCAAGCTCGTCGACGGGGTCGTCACGGTCACCGACGAGGACCTGTCGGCGGCCCTGCTGGTGCTGCTGGAGCGGCACAAGATGGTGGTCGAGCCGGCCGGCGCCGCGGCGGTGGCCGCCCTGCTCACCGGGGCGTACACGCCGCCGCGCGACGGCGGCCCGGTGGTGGCGATCCTGTCCGGCGGCAACATCGACCCGATGCTGCTGCTGAAAGTGATCGAACACGGTCTCGCCTCGGCCGGGCGCTACCTGCGGCTGGCGGTGCGCTGCACCGACCGCCCGGGCCAGCTGGCCCGGATGCTGCGCGAGATCGCCGAGCAGCGGGCCAACATCGTCGACGTGGTGCACTCCCGGCAGAGCCCGCGGCTGGGCTTCGGCGAGGTGGAGGTGGCGCTCTCGGTGGAGACCCGCGGCCCGGCCCACTCGTCCGCCCTGATCAGCGCGCTCCGCGACGCCGGCTACCGGGTCTCCCTGCTGGCCGACGCGACACCGTGACGGGGGTTGCCGCAAGCGTCCCCAGACATGGATGATCTTGCATCGTGTCAACGGGGGAGACCTGTCCGCGGTGTGCCGCGACGACGATCAGCAAGCTGTCCGCAAAGCCGTGGTGCCCGGCCTGCGAGTGGAACCTGGACCGGTACGACCCGGACCAGCGGGCGCCCGAGCTGGGCTGGCGGTGGCTGGACCGGCGGCTGTTCCGGGCCGCCTTCTGGCTGACCGAGCGGCAGTACGCCGAGCTCAAGGCCGCGCCGTCGATCGGCCGGGCGGCGACAGCGGCCCGGATCGTCACGGTCACCGTCTCGGTGCTGCTGCTCGCCATGGTGGCCGCGCTGCTGGTGGTCGGGATCCGGCTGCTCACCTATGACGTCGTCAACCCGATCAACCTGATCGGGGCGCTGCTGATCGGGATGGCCGCGGTGCTCCGGCCGCGGCTGGGCCGGCTGTCCCGGTACCGCGAGGAGGCGCAGGAACTCGGGCGGAGCACCGCGCCGGCCCTGTTCGCGGTGATCGACCGGGTGGCCGGTGCGATCGGCGCGCCGGTGCCGGACCTGGTGCTGCTCTCGGCCGAGCACAACGCCTTCACCGCCACGGCCGTCTGCGCCGGCGCCGGGTGCTGTGCCTGGGCGCGCCGCTGTGGAGCGTGCTGGACCCGCAGGAGCGGGTCGCCCTGCTCGGGCACGAGCTGGGGCACTTCGTGCCGGCTGTTGGACTCGTCCCTGCTCCTCGACGCGATCGACACCGTGGTGCGGCGGGAGGCCCGGGCGGCACAGCCGGCCGCGGTGGTCGTCACCGAGCCGGAACAGGCCCGGATGGACGGCGAGCTCGCCACGCACTACGAACGAGTGCGCCGCGAGCTCGCCGTTGCGGCTTGATGAGGGCGGTTCAGCCCTCGAAGGCTTGCTTGTGGGAGGCGGTTCAGCCCTCGAAGGCGCCGAACTTGACCACGGTGACCTTGATGTCGGAGCCGCTGGGCGCGGTGTAGGTCACGGTCTCGCCGGGACGGGCGCCGAGGATCGCCTTGCCGAGCGCCGACTCCGGGCTGTAGACGGTCAGGTCGGTGGTCGACGAGATCTCCCGCGAGCCGAGCAGGAAGCTCTCGGTGTCGTTCTGGTCGTCGTCGAAGTAGATCGTCACGACCGAGCCGGGCACCACCGAGTCGGCGGCCTGCACCTCGCCGACCTCGGAGTTGCGCAGGAACTCCTTCAAGTACAGGATCCGGCCCTCCTGGCGGCTCTGCTCCTCACGGGCCGCGTGGTACCCGCCGTTCTCCCGGAGGTCGCCTTCTTCACGCCGCGCGTTGATCTCCGCAGCCACCGCCGGCCGACCGGCGATCAACTCGTCGAGCTCGGCCTGCAGTCGGTCGTGAGCGTCCTGGGAGAGCCAGGTCTTCGGCGCCTCGGAACTGGGCACGATCGATCTCCTTGCTGGTACGGGCGGTGCACAACATGAGTCGCGTCAGAACGCAGCGAATTACCAACCTTACCAGCGGTATGCATTCCACCGGGTCGGTCGATGTCCCGTCCGGGGTCAGCCGACGGGGCGGCAGCTCATCACGTCACCGACCACGGCACGGGCGGTCGTCGGCACCGATTCGGTCACCTCGACCTCGCCGCCGCCGGGTGGCGCGGGCACGGTCACGGTCCGGGTGCCGAGCTCGTAGCCCTGGAAGTCGCGGGCGCGCAGCGCGCAGGAGGCGGACTCGCCCTCCGGCACCCGGACCCGGAACTTGATCACCATCTCGGCATCGGTCGGCTCGTTCCAGCCGACGATCTCCGGGCTGTAATTCGTTTGACCGAATTTTTGGTAATATGACCACGTTACGCCGAGTGCCACGATGCCGAACAACGTCGCCGCCACGATCAGGGTCAGCGGTTTGCGCCGCCGGCCGTCCCGGCGTCGGCCGTATCGGCCGGGCGGGAATACCGGGGTTGTGGCGCGCATCTCGCTCACCTGTCGACCTCTCGTGCGGTTGTAGACGTTGGGATCGGCCAGAATGGCAGAGTCCATCTTCGCAGCCGATCCCGGCCCGCTCACGGCAGGCCTGGTCGAGAGGGTTCTGAAACTGTGGCTGAGCAACTGCGTCTCATGACTGTGCACGCGCACCCGGACGACGAGTCCAGCAAGGGCGCCGCCACCATGGCGAAATACATCGCCGAGGGCGCGTCGGTTCTCGTCGCCACCTGTACCGGGGGTGAGCGCGGCAGCGTGCTGAACCCGCAGATGGACCGGCCCGAGGTGCTGGCGGACATCACCAACATCCGCCGCAAGGAGATGGACCGGGCCCGCGAGATCCTCGGGGTCGACCAGGCCTGGCTCGGGTTCGTCGACTCCGGGCTGCCCGAGGGCGACCCGCTGCCGCCGCTGCCGGAGGGCTGTTTCGGCCTGCAGGACCCGCAGGAGGCGGCCAAGCCGCTGATCAAGCTGATCCGCGAGTTCCGCCCGCACGTCATGACGACGTACGACGAGAACGGCGGCTACCCGCACCCCGACCACATCATGTGCCACCGGGTGTCGGTGGCGGCCTTCGACGCGGCCGGCGACCCGGGGCTCTACCCCGAGCTGGGCGAGCCGTGGCAGCCGCTGAAGCTGTACTACAACTCCGGCTGGACCCGGGCGCGGATGCTCGCGCTGCACGAGGGCATGCTCGCGGCCGGCCTGGAGTCGCCGTACGCGGAGTGGCTGGAGAAGTGGTCGGACCGGAACGACCGGGGCGACAAGATCACCACCCGGGTCGAGTGCGGTGAGTACTTCAGCGTCCGCGACGACGCGCTGCGCGCCCACGCCACTCAGGTCGACCCGGACGGGTTCTGGTTCCACATCCCGCTGGAGATGCAGCAGAAGGTGTGGCCGACCGAGGACTTCGAGCTGGCGCGCTCGCTCGTTGACAGCCCGATCCCGGAGTCCGACCTGTTCGCGGGCATCCGGGAGAAGGTCGAAGCCGCCTGAGCAGTACGCTGAGGGGCGTGGACATTATCGCGGTCAACAACTTCGGGGACACCCGTGACGGCGGTCTGGCCGGGCCGATGGGCCTGTTCCTGATCGTGCTGATGTGTATCGGGACGGTCCTGTTGATCCGCAACATGAACAAGCGCATTCGTCGGCTTCCCGACAGTTTCGACGCCGGAGCCGAGCGCGAACGTGTGGCGGAAATCGCCCGGCTCAACGCTGATCTTGAGCGTTCCGGTGACGAGCCGGCCGACAGTGTCGAAGCGGGTCGATCGACCAAGGTCGACGAAAGTGCGGAAGCCGAGGTCGGGGCCGTGTCGGACGAGAAACGTGAGTCCGCATCGGACAACGGCACGACCGGACGGTGATCGTCTCGTCGCCCACCGCGCCGGCTTTCCGGCTCGCGGCGGGCGGCGAGTGCCGCGGGCCGTCAGCCGTCAAGCCCTGTTGTGTTCATCGGGATTGATTTAGCCTTCCGCCCGGGGGCCACACGGCTCCTGGACCCTGCGCGGAAGGGGGCGCCGACATGACCACTGTCCGGCGCCGACTCTCCGAAACGCATCTGCACGTGCATCGTCCCGTGCTGTCCATGATCGAGCCGCGGTCCCGGCATTTCTCCGGGCCGCGCCACCGGGCCATGATCGCGCCGCGGTCCCGGCGCTTCTCCGGGCCGCGCCACCGGGCCACGATCGCGTTGCATCCCCGGGCGCGATCATGAGCGTCCCAACCTCGCCACAGCGTCGCGCGTGGACCACTCTGGCCGGGCGCTCCCGTCCGGTCCGCATCCTGACCGTGACCGTGGTGCTGGCCGCCCTGGCGGCCGTGCTCCTCGGCGCCCTGCAGCGACCGAGCCTGATCGCCGGCAGCCCGCTGTCACCTGTCGACGGAGCCTGCGTCGCGGCCGTGCTGGCCGCCATCGCCCAGCTGGCCGGCCTGCGCTTCCGGCTCGGTCCGGACGCGGTGTCGGTGAGCTGGGCCGAGGCGGCCGTGGTGGTCGGGCTGGTGGTCTGCCCGGCCGGGTGGCTGCCGGCCGCCACCCTGGCCGGTATCGGCGCGGCCTGGCTGCTGCTGGCCTGGCTGACCGGGCTGCGCAACCCCGCCGAGATCGTCCACCTGGTCGCCTCGATGACCCTCGGTGTCTCGGCGGCCACCCTCGTCACCTCGCTGCTGGCCGGCGACGCCGGAGTGCGCAGCGGCCGGCTGGCACTGGCCCTGGTCGCCGGGGCGCTCACCTATCTGCTGATCACTTTCGGCCTGGTGGTGCTCACCCTGACCCTGCAGCGGGACGCCTCGCCGGCGCAGGTGGCCGCGAAGGTGCTCTATGCCAAGGCGCCGATGTCGACCGGCAACGTGATCGTCGGGCTCTGCGCGGTGTACGCCATGGTCAGCGAGCCGCTCTGGCTGCTCGCTTTCGGGCCGGTGCTGTGGCTGCTGCACCGGACATACCGTTTCCACCTGCGGGTCACCGAGGAGCGCCGGATGTGGCAGGCGTTCGCCACCGCCACCGCCACCGCCCGGATGCCCGGCGCCAGCGAGGCCGAGGTGGCCCGGGCCGGGCTGCGCGGCGCGCTGGACGTGTTCGGCGCCCGCCGGGCCGAGCTGGAGCTGCGCGGCGAGCAGGGCCACCGCCGGTACACCCAGGACGGCCCGGGGCAGAACCCGGACGTGGCCGGCTCCGGCCCGGCGGTCACCCGCAGCATGGCGGTGGCCGGCCGCCCGGTCGGCGAGCTCACCGTCTGGCTCGGCGAGCCGGCCCTGCCGGTGCCGCACGACGAGGCGGCGATCGCGGCGTACGGCGAAGCGCTGGCCGGGGCCCTGCACGACGCGGCCGCCCACCAGCGGATCGTCGAACTCGACGCCCGGGCCGCGCACGACCGGGGGCACGACCCGCTGACCGGCCTGACCAACCGGGCCGCGCTGGTGACCGAGGGGGACGTGGTGCTGCGCGCCGGCGAGCGGGACCGCCCGGTCGCCCTGCTGCTGCTCGACGTCGTCGACTTCCGGGACGTGAACAGCACGCTCGGGCACCGCGGCGGCGACGAGGTGCTGCGCCTGATCGCCGAACGCCTCACCGACCAGGCCCGCCCCGGCGAGCTGATCGCCCGTACCGGCGACGACGAGTTCGCGCTGATGCTGCCGGCCTTGACCACGCTGACCGGCTCGGCCGGCTGGGCGCACGGCGCGCCGCACACCCTCTCCCAGGCCCTGCGCCGGTCCCGGGAGCTGGTCGAGCAGCTGCGGCTGCCGATGCGGGTGGCCGGGGTCCGGCTGGCCGTCGAGGTGACCGTCGGCGCGGTCGTCGCCCAGGCCGGCCACGTCGAGGTGAACGAGCTGCTGCGGCGGGCCTCGCTGGCCGCCGGGCGAGCCAAGGAGCTGGGGCTGACCGTCGGGACCTACGACAGCGGTCAGGACGCCAGCAGCACCGACCAGCTCGCGCTGCTCGCCGAGCTGCAGGACGCGTTCGCCGCCGACGACCAGATCATGCTGCACCTGCAGCCCGCGGTCGACCTGGTCACCGCGGAGCCGACCGGCTGCGAGGCGCTGGTCCGCTGGCGGCACCCACGGCGCGGGCAGCTCTCGCCGGCCGAGTTCCTGCCCGCCGTGGAGCGCAGCGAGCTGCTCATCCCGTTCACCCGGCGGGTGCTCGACCTGGCGCTGGCCTCGGCCGCGGACTGGACCGCGGCCGGCATCGACGTACCGGTCTCGGTGAACGTCTCGGCCCGTAGCCTGACCGACCCGACCTTCCCGGCGCAGGTCACCGAGGCGCTGCGCCGGCACCGGACGCCGGCCTCGCGCCTGGTCCTGGAGATCACCGAGTCGGTGGCGGTCAGCGAGCGGGACATCGTGGACGAGGTGCTGGCCCGGTTGCGGGCGACCGGGGTGCAGATGTCGCTCGACGACTTCGGCACCGGGTTCTCCTCGCTGTCCTCGGTCACCCGGATCCAGGTCGACGAAATCAAGATCGACCGCTCGTTCGTCGACGAGATGATCGACTCGGCGGCGGCCGGCGCGGTGGTCCGCGGCGCGGTCGAGCTCGGCGCGCGACTCGGTGTGCGGGTGGTCGCCGAGGGCATCGAGACCATCGAGCAGCGGGCCGCTCTGATCGAACTGGGCTGCCCGTCCGCGCAGGGCTACCACTTCTGCCGGCCGATGCCGGCCGACAAGATCGTTCAGGCGCTGACCCAGCTGGCCCGGGCCGCCCCGGCCAACGTCACCCCGCTGCAGGCGGACGACGCTTCCTAGGCCGCGCCTCGCCTCGGCCGGGTTCCGCATCGACCTCGGCCTGACGGACGCGCCGCTGTCCTTGATCCGACGTTCCGGGGTGGAGGCTGTGCCAGACTCGGGAGCCACGGGACGTTCCGTGACATCGAGTTCAAGGAGTGGCACTCCAGATGGCCAATCGCCTCGCCGGCGCGACGTCGCCCTATCTGCTGCAGCACCGGGACAACCCGGTCGACTGGTGGCCCTGGTGCGACGAGGCCTTCGAGGAGGCGCGCCGTCGGGACGTGCCGGTGCTGATCTCGGTCGGCTACTCGGCCTGCCACTGGTGTCACGTGATGGCACACGAGTCCTTCGAGGATGCGGCGGTCGCCGAGCAGCTGAACCGGGACTTCGTGGCGATCAAGGTGGACCGCGAGGAACGGCCCGACGTGGACGCCGTCTACATGACCGCCACCCAGGCGATGACCGGGCAGGGCGGCTGGCCGATGACGGTCTTCGCGACCCCCGGCGGCGACCCGTTCTTCTGCGGCACCTACTTCCCGCAGCAGCAGTTCAGCCGGCTGCTCACGTCGGTCGCCGAGGCCTGGCGCGACGAGCGCGAGGGTGTGCTCGCCCAGGGCGCCGCGGTGGTCCAGGCGGTCGGTGGCGCCCAGCTGGTCGGTGGCCCGACCGCGGCGATCACCGGGGAGATGTTGGCGGCCGCGACCGCCGGGCTGTCCGAGGACCACGATGAGACGTACGGCGGGTTCGGCGGCGCCCCGAAGTTCCCGCCGCACATGAACCTGCTCTTCCTGCTCCGCCACCACGAGCGCACCGGCTCGCCGGAAGCCCTGGAACTGGTCCGGCACACGTGCGAGCAGATGGCCCGCGGCGGCGTCTACGACCAGCTGGCCGGCGGCTTCGCCCGGTACGCCGTCGACGCGCACTGGACCGTGCCGCACTTCGAGAAGATGCTCTACGACAACGCGCTGCTGCTGCGGGTCTACACCCAGCTGTGGCGGCTCACCGGCGACGAGCTGGCCCGCCGGGTGGCCGACGAGACCGCCACGTTCCTGCTGCGTGACCTGGGCACACCGGCCGGTGGGCTGGCCTCGGCGCTGGACGCGGACACCGACGGGGTCGAGGGCCTGACCTACGCGTGGACCCCGGCCCAGCTCACCGCGGCGCTCGGGGTCGCGGACAGCGCGTGGGCCGCCGACCTGTTCCGGGTCACCACGGCCGGGACGTTCGAGCACGGGTCGAGCGTGCTGGTGCTCGGCCGGGACATCGACGCGGCCGACCCGGTGCTGATCACCCGCTGGCAGGACGTCCGGGCCCGGCTCCTGGCCGCCCGGGATCGCCGCCCGCAGCCGGGCCGCGACGACAAGGTGGTCGCGTCGTGGAACGGCTTGGCGATCACCGCGCTGGCCGAGCACGGGGTGCTCACCGGGTCGTCCGCCTCCCGGTCGGCCGCGGTGGAGCTGGCCGAGGTGCTCGCCGACCGGCACGTGGTGGAGGGGCGGCTGCGCCGGGTGTCCCGGGACGGCACGGCCGGTGATCCGGCCGGGGTTCTGGAGGACTACGGGTGCGTGGCCGAGGCGTTCCTCGCCGTGCACCAGGTCACCGCGGATCCGCGCTGGTTGCGGTCCGCGGGCGAGCTGCTGGACGTCGTCCTGGCCCATTTCGGTACGGCGTCGGGCGGGTTCTACGACACCGCGGACGACGCCGAGAAGCTGCTCACCCGGCCGGCCGATCCGACCGACAACGCGACCCCGTCCGGCCTCGCGTCGGTGTGCTCGGCGCTGGTCGGGTACGCGGCGCTGAGCGGGGAGACGTCGTACCGGCTGGCGGCCGACGCGGCGCTGGCGACGGTGGGCCCGCTGATCGAGGGGCACCCGCGGTTCGCCGGCTACGCCGCGATGGTGGCCGAGGCGGCGGTGACCGGGCCGTACGAGATCGCGGTCGCCACCCACGACCCGGACGACCCGCTGGTGGCGACGGCGTACCGGGAGTCGCCGGCCGGGACGGTCGTGGTGGTGGGCGCGCCGGACTCACCGGGAGTGCCGCTGCTGGCCGACCGGCCGCTGATCGACGGGCGGGCCACGGCCTACGTCTGCCGAGGCTTCGTCTGCGACCGCCCGGTCACCACACCGGAGGACCTGGTCGCCCGCCTCAAGCAGTGACGTGAGGCAGGTGGTCACCGACTGCGGACTTGAGCAAATCCGCTAAAGGCAGCATGGCCGTCAATTCGTATTTGTCCGCCTGGTTGAGGCGGTGGAGGTACACGGTGTTGGTGACATCGTCATCCACCACCCAATAGCGCTTGATGCCGATGGCGGCGTATTCCCGCACCTTGACGTAGTGATCCACGGCTCGGGACGCCGGTGTGACGACCTCGGTGGCCATGGCCAGGTCGCCGGCAGGCAGCCAACAGCCGTGGACGGGAGCCGACCAGACGGTCAGATCAGGAATCCAGCCGCCGTCGAGTTCGGGTCCGGGCGCGCGGACTCCGACGGCGTGCAGTATCTGTCGGGTTGGCAAGTCGGCTCTGAAGAGCCACCCCATCATGCGGCTTACCAGGACCGCGTGGGCGCCGCTGGGTAGGGGAGTGACAAAAAGCGTTCCGGCCGGGCTCATCTCCCAGCGACGGCCGCGCTGATCGAACTCATTCCATTGGGCGAGGTGGTCGAGCGTGACCGTGGCAGGCAACGGCCCGTCGGGTGGCTCTGCGCTCACCGGCTCAGGGTATCGGCGGCCGGGTCGTACCGGAAAGGGGTTGATTTTTGGGTTGAGCTGGGGCGTCGCTAGGCTGGGCGGGCGATGGATACCCGAACCGGTCTGCCCGTAGTCGGCATGGTGGGTGGCGGCCAGCTGGCCCGGATGACCCACCAAGCCGCTATCTCCCTCGGCCAGTCACTGCGTGTGCTCAGTGAGAAGCCCGACGACAGTGCCGCGCTGGTCGCGGCGGATGTGCCTATCGGCACGCACACCGATCTGGCTGCTCTGCGTGAGTTCGCCAAGGGGTGCGACGCCGTCACCTTCGACCACGAGCACGTGCCGACCGAGCACATCGAGGCGCTCGAGGCCGAGGGTGTGAAGATCTTCCCGGGTTCGAAGGCGCTGGTCTTCGCCCAGGACAAGGGCCTGATGCGGGAGCGCCTCGCGGCGCTCGGCGCGCCGGTGCCGCGCTGGGCGCGGGTGAGTTCGGCCGCCGAGATCGAGGCGTTCGCCGACGGTTCCTGGCCGGTGGTGGCCAAGGCGACCCGAGGAGGGTACGACGGTCGCGGCGTCTGGATGGTCGGCTCCCGTGAGGCGGCCGAGGACCTGGTCTCGACCGGGATCCCGCTGATCGTCGAGGAGAAGGTGCCGCTGCGGCGGGAGCTCGCGGCGCTCGTGGCGCGGTCACCGTTCGGGCAGGTCGCGGCGTACCCGGTGGTGGAGACCGTGCAACGCGACGGGATCTGCGTCGAGGTGATCGCCCCGGCACCCGGCCTCTCCGACGACCTCGCCCTGGCCGCGCAGCAGCTCGCCATCGACCTGGCCACCGAGCTGGGTGTGGTCGGCCTGCTGGCCGTCGAGCTGTTCGAGACCGACGCCGGCATCGTGGTGAACGAGCTGGCGATGCGCCCGCACAACTCCGGGCACTGGACCATCGAGGGCGCCCGGACCTCGCAGTTCGAGCAGCACCTGCGGGCCGTCCTGGACTATCCGATGGGCTCCACCGCGCTGACCGCCCCGGTCGTCGTGATGGCGAACGTGCTGGGCGGCCAGCCCGGCGGGATCTCCATCGACGAGCGGCTGCACCACCTGTTCGCCGCCGTCCCGGACGCGCGCGTGCACCTTTACGGCAAGCAGGTCCGCCCGGGCCGCAAGATCGGGCACGTGACCGTGCTCGGTGACTCGTTGACCGAGGTGCGCGCGCGAGCCGCGCGGGCCGCGCAGTGGCTCCAGGAAGGCAACTGATGGCACCCGTCGTCGGCATCATCATGGGCAGCGACTCGGACTGGCCGACCATGGAGGCCGCCGCGCTCGCGCTCGCCGAGTTCGAGGTGCCGTTCGAGGTCGGCGTGGTCTCCGCGCACCGCACGGTCCGCAAGATGGTGGACTACGCGGAGTCGGCGGCCGGCCGCGGCATCCAGACGATCATCGCGGGGGCGGGTGGCGCCGCGCACCTGCCGGGCATGGTCGCCGCGCTCACCCCGCTGCCGGTGATCGGCGTCCCGGTGCCGCTCAAGCACCTGGACGGGATGGACTCGCTGCTGTCGATCGTGCAGATGCCGGCCGGTGTGCCGGTGGCGACCGTGTCGATCGGCGGGGCGCGCAACGCCGGGCTGCTCGCGGTCCGGATCCTCGGCGCGTCCGACCCGGTGCTGCGTCGGCGGATGACCGACTTCCAGGTCGGCCTGGAGAAGATGGTCGAGGAGAAGGACGCGGCTCTCCGCACGAAACTGCTCGGCTGAGACCGCGGCGCGGCTCCCGGCTCTGGCTGGTTCTCAGGGGTGTCTCCGCGCTGCGGAGACACCCCTGAGAACCAGCCGACCACCCGCGACGCGCGCTGCGGCCCGGACCGCAGCGCGGGCGTCGCGCGAGGCAGCCACGGGACGTGGCTTGTAGCCTGCGGGCGGCCGCTCGTTATTCGTACCAAATAGGGTTTATCGCATCTGGGAGACGACGTTGCGCAGGTCCTGGGCGCGGCGGCGGCTTTCGCTGGTGGCGCCCAGGAAGAGCAGGACCACGCCGACCGGGACCAGCATCAGCCACGGGCCGCCCAGGCTGAAGGCGAACTTCAGCGCGGCGACCACTGTGGCGACCGTGCCGATCACCACCGGCGCCTGTTGACGGGTCCGCGAGCCGATCAGCAGGGTGACCACGCCGCCGAGCAGCAGCACCACCTCGCGGAGGTCGCCGCCCTCGCCGGCCAGCACGATCCCGATGGTCGGCACGAACGCGGCGAGCAGCGCCGGACCATACGCCGCCCAGCTGCTCAGCTCCGGCCGATGATGCGCCTCGACGATGCCGACGGCCAGCGCCAGCGCCGCGAACGGCAGCGTGTAGGCCTCCGGCAGCGCCACCTCGGCCAGCGCGATGAACAGCCACCAGCCGATGATCTCGAAGCCCACCGCCAGCCAGAACATCGCGCGCCGCTGGCTGGGCGTCCGGTCCGGGCGGGACGCGGTCAGGCCCAGCACCGCACCCCAGGCGGCCAGCAGCGCCGCCAGATGCGCCGGTGAGTCGAAGGCCAGCGCGCCGGCGATGGCCGCGGACGCGTAACCGCTCCACTCCACGGTGACCGCCTCGGCCCGGAACTGGGCCAGGCCGAGCCGGGGGAGCAGCGACTCCAGGGCCAGCAGGGTGGCGCCGACGGCGAGCACCCCGAACGCCGCCCAGTGCCGGTCGAGACCCAGCGCGATCGCGCCGGCCAGCACGAACATCTGGCCCATCAGCGCGGCGAACAGCCAGCCCAGCAGGCGAGCCGAGACGGTGCGCCCGAGCACCGCGGCGACCAGCCCCACTACCACCGCGGCGCCCAGCGTGAGCACCGTCAGGTTTTCCTGGGCCAGGCTGCCGGAGAGCCCGGCACCCCCGGCCAGCAGGCCGATCACGAACACCACGGACCGGGTGCCGCGCAGCAGCGGACTCCGGCTCCCCACCGGCGGCAGGGTGAGCGCCAGGCCGAGCATCGAGATGGTGAAGACCGCCAGCGCCGCACCGGTCGCCGCCGGGAACGGCGCGTGCACCGCGATCGGGGTGATCAGCAGGGTGAGCGCCACCCCGGGCAGGATCACCGGCACGGTCTCGGCCGCGCGGCCGCCGAACCCGAGCGCGGCCAGCGCGGCCGCCCCGGTCAGCAGCACCGCGGCCAGCGCGCTCGTCGCGTCGACGTTGCCGGCAGCCGGGGTGACCAGAGCCGGCACCGGGCCCTCCCAGACCGCGGCGAGCTGGCGCAGCGGGTCGAGCAGCGCCGCGCGCAGGGCCGGGGCCAGCGAGAACAGCGCCAGCATGGTGGGCAGCAGGGCGAGCATCACGGCACCGGTCGCCGGGTCGTTCAGCCAGCGCTGGAACAGCCCGCCGCCACGCGCCCGACGGGCCCGGTGGTAGCGGATGTCGCCGTCCGGGAACTCGTTGACCACCGACGGGCGCGGCGGTGCGGGCACGGCGCCGCGCAGCATCTCGGCGAGCACACCGAGCAGGGCGGCGGCGGCCGCGTACAACGCCGTCGGGTAGTCGGTCGGCACCGAGACGAGCGCGGTCACGGTGGCGCCGAGCACCAGCCCGATGGTGGCCCACGGAAGGTACTGCGGGACGTGCCGGCCGAACAGGGCCAGCAGGGCCAGGCCGACGCTGGAACCGGCCAGCGCGGCGGTCAGCACGACCTGGGCGCTGTGTCCCTGGTCGGCGGAGAACGCGGCGAACGTGCCGGGCAGCGCGAGCAGCACCGCCGCGGTGGCCGCGCCGCCGACCTGCGCCCGATGCTCGGGCAGGATCCGGGAACCCTCCGGGGTGACGAGCACCTCGTCCGGGTCGGCGGACGGCAGCGGGATCCGGGCGGTCGCCGCGACCAGCGCGCCGAGCAGCACCACGGTGAGCAGGGCCAGGCCGGTCGACCAGGGGCGGGCCAGGCCGACCGCGGTGGTGTGCAGCAGGACCACGGCGGCGACGACGGCGCGGGCCCGGGCCGCTTGCGGTTCGCTGGTGGCCAGGGCGGCCATGGCGTACGCGGTGGCCACCGCGGCGCCGATCAGCAGCGGGGACCACCAGGGCAGCCCGAGCGCCCAGGGAGCACCCATCGCGGCCAGCGCGGCGCACAGCCCGGAGGCGTAGTGCGACCACGGCCGGGGCAGCGCGATGGCGGCCGTGATCGCGACCATGACCAGGGCGAACGGCGCCTGCCAGGCACCCGGCGGCGCGGCGGTGGCGAAGTGCTCGACGTCGGTGTTCCAGAGCGGTCCGGGCGCGGACAGGATCCGCAAGCTGCCGCCGACCGCCTGCCAGCCGGCCAGCCCGGCGACCACCAGAGCGGCGATGCCCAGGCCACGGGCCGGGCCGCGCTTCCACTCGTCCAGCAGCACCGTCACGCCCATGCCGACGAGCAGCACCACCACGCCGGCCACCGCGAGCGGGGCGTTCGGGAAGGCGAGCGCGGCGACCCGGGCCAGCGCGCCGCAGATCGCGACGGTGGCGGCCGCGGCGGCCAGGTCCGGGCCGTCCATCATCCGATCGGTGCGGCCACGGGTGTCGATGCTCTTGGCGAAGAACAGCAGCAGCGCCGCGCCGAGCAGCAGCGCGCCCACGCAGAGATCCGCGATGGTCCGGCCCGGGGCGAACAGGGCGGCCGCGGCCAGCGCCAGCGCGCCCAGGCCGGTGCCGGCGGTCAGCGGGAAGCTGATCTCGCGGCGGGCCACCTGGAACACCGCCGCGTAGCTGAGCGTGCCGGCCACCGCGAGGAAACCGGCGGCCAGCGCCGGGACGATCACCCCGGTGGTCGGCGGCGGGCCCTGACCGGTGTCCGAGACGGCGAGCGCGGCGGTGACCGCGGCGCCCGGGATGGCCAGCGCCGCGGCGCCGGACGCCCAGTCGCCGATCACCCAGGCGAACAGCCGGATCTGGAGCTGCCGGGCCGCGAAGGTGACCATCACGCCGGCGCCGGCCAGCGCGGTCAGCACCGCGGCGGTCAGCCAGCAGGCGGCCAGCGAGGCGCCCGCCCCGAACAGGCCGACCACCCCGGCCGCGGCGACGTGCGCGATCGCGATCCGGCGGGTGCTCGACCAGAGTCCGGCCGCGCCCAGCCCGATCGACGCCAGCACCAGCGGCCAGGGCGCCTCGGACCAGGCCAGACCGAGTGAGGCGGGCAGTGCCAGGGCGGTCATCGCGATGCCGGCCACCGCGCTCTCGTGCCGGATCTGGGCCGGCAGGGCGAGCGCCGCGGCGATCGTCACCAGCAGCGCGGCGAACGCCAGCAGCCAGCCGGCCGGGCCGACAGCGTCGGCCATCACCCGGGCGTAGTCGGCGCTGTCCACCTGCCAGACCGGGCGGGCCGCGGCCACCGGGGCGATCGCGGCCCGGATCGCGTCGATCCCGACCAGCAGGCCGATCAGGCCGAGGGCGGCCGCGGAGGCGTACTGCGGGCCGCGGCGGACCGTCTCGGGCAGCAGGCCGATCACCGCGCCGGCGATCGCCACCGTGGCGGCCGCGATCACCAGTGTCCAGTCCGGGTCGACCACGGCGGCCACCCGGGCCGCCGCGCCGATCACCGCGAGGACGAGGATGCCGTTGGCGATGTGCCGTTCCAGCGTGTGGTCGAGCAGCTTGGCGGCGGCGACGCCGGTCAGCGCGGCGGCGATCAGGATCAGACCGGAGCGCAGCGCGTCCGACACCGCGTGGGCCTGCAGCAATGCCGCCGACGAGTAGAGCAGCGCGCCCGCGCAGGCGAAGCAGAGCAGGGCGAAGGTCAGCTCGCGCAGCCAGTCCGCGGACGGTGGCTCGACCGGTGCGGCGAGCGGGACGGAACCGGCGGCCGGCGCGCCGGCTGGGCGCGGGCCGGGGAAGATCCGGGTCGGGATCCAGCGTCGGCGCGGGCGATTCAGACCGGAAATGATCAGATCCGGCTCTTCCGGATGGGACTCCGGCCGGGGCGGGGCATCCGCGGCGTACGACGACGGGTCGGCCGGATCCGGGTCACCCTCGTGCCGGGTGAAACCGTCGCCGTCCGCCTCGGCCGCGGCGGCCCGGTCGGCGGCGTCCGGCCGGCCCAGCGGCCAGCGCGGCACCAACCGGCCCCGCCGGATCACCCGGGTGAGCAGCAGCAGGTCGAGGGCGGCCACCGCGGTCAGGGCCAGGCCCCAGCCGGCCGGGCTCTGGATCCACGGGTAGGCCAGCAGCGGCGCGACCGGCTGGGTGGCGATGACCGTGGCGTAGCGGGGGATGGCCAGGCGGGTGGCGCCCGCGTACACGAAGCTCGCCACCGCGGTGATCGCGAAGGTGATGCCCAGGTAGAGCGGGGTGGCCACCTCGGCGCCGCCGGCCAGCGCGCTGCCGTGCAGCGTGTAGAGCGTCATCGGCAGCAGGATCAGGCCGATCGCGGCGATCGTCTCGGCGGTCGAGGTCAGGGTGCGCCGGGCCACGCCGGGCGCCACGCTCAGCGCGATCGCGGTGAACAGGGCCAGGATGACCGCCCGGGCGACCGGGTTGCTGAACGCCACCCCGGCGAACACCACGGCGGCCAGCGCGATCAGCAGCGCGCCCAGGCCGAGCAGGATGTTCTGCACCGACTGGGTGGAGGCCTCCGGGCCGTGCTCCAGCGGCGCCATCGGCGGCCTCGGCGGGCGGCGCACCCCGGCGGGCTCCGGGCCGTCGCCGGTCGGACGGCGTGACGCGGTCCGCGGCGGTCCCGGTGGTGGCTCCTCCGGGCCGTCCGGGCGGGCGCCCGGTGGCGGCGGTGGCGGGAAGTCCTCGGCGCCACCGGACCGGCCACGGGTGGCGGTGGCGGGGCGCCGGGACTTGCCGACCTTCTGCTTCTGCGCGTGCGCCAGGATGTCCCGCCGGAACAGCGCGGCCTGCAACTGGCTGGCGATCTTCGTCCGGGTGCCGGCCGCCGCCATGTCCTGCACCTTGAGCGCCGCTATCGAGGCGTCGATGCGAGCCAGTTCATCTGCGTAGTCGGGCTCGTCAGCCTTCGCCACGGGGCCTCCTGCCAGCGTGTCGCTCAGTAGTTAGAGCATGCCGGTATGACACCTCATTAGAACAGCCTCAAGCGGGTGGAGATCTGTTGAAACGGCCCCGAACCCGGCAGTGAGCTCGTCCGAGCACTGTCGGTGGCGATATTCGGCACAGTGCCGTTCCGTTGCCCGGCGTACGCTACGCGCCAGTAACATTGCGGACGGGACTGTTGAAGGAAGAGAAGGGCAATGGAGCATGTCTGATTTCGACGCCTACCGGCTGCCGGAGGACCACGAGACCATCCGCGCCGCCGTCCGTGAGGTCTGCGACGCCCGGGTGGCTCCGAACGCCGCCGAGGCCGATGAGACCGGAGAGTTCCCCAAGGCGTCGTACGACGCACTGCGCTCCTCCGACTTCCACGCCCCGCACATCCCGGTCGAGTACGGCGGCGCCGGCGCGGACGCGCTCGCCACCGCGATCGTGATCGAGGAGGTGGCCCGGGCCTGCGCGTCCTCCTCGCTGATCCCGGCGGTCAACAAGCTGGGCACGATGCCGCTGATCATCGCGGGCTCCGAGGAGCTCAAGCGCAAGTACCTCTCGAAGGTCGCCGCCGGCGAGGGGATGTTCTCCTACTGCCTCTCCGAGCCCGAGGCCGGCTCGGACGCCGCGTCGATGACCACCAAGGCCGTCCGGGACGGTGACTTCTGGGTGCTCAACGGCGTCAAGCGGTGGATCACCAACGCCGGGGTGTCGGAGTACTACACGGTCTTCGCGGTCACCGACCCGTCGGCCCGCTCGCGCGGCATCTCCGCGTTCGTGGTGGAGAAGTCCGACCAGGGCGTCAGCTTCGGCGCGCCGGAGAAGAAGCTCGGGATCAAGGGCTCGCCGACCCGCGAGGTCTACTTCGACAACGTGCGGATCCCGGCCGACCGGATCATCGGTGCCGAGGGCACCGGGTTCGCCACCGCGATGAAGACCCTGGACCACACCCGGGTCACCATCGCCGCGCAGGCTGTGGGCATCGCGCAGGGCGCGCTGGACTTCGCGCTGGGGTACGCCAAGGAGCGCAAGCAGTTCGGCAAGTCGATCGCAGAGTTCCAGGGCCTGCAGTTCATGCTCGCCGACATGGGCATGAAGCTGGAGGCGGCCCGGCAGCTGACCTACGTGGCGGCCGGCAAGAGCGAGCGCGGGGACGCCGACCTGACCTACTTCGGGGCGGCGGCCAAGTGCTTCGCCTCGGACGCGGCCATGGAGATCACCACGGACGCGGTGCAGATTCTGGGCGGGTACGGCTACACCAGGGACTACCCGGTGGAGCGGATGATGCGCGACGCCAAAATCACCCAGATCTACGAGGGCACCAACCAGGTCCAGCGGATCGTGATGGCACGGCAGCTCCTGAAGGACTGACCGCAGCTTTTCGCAGTTCAGTGAAGCAGTTCAGTGAAGTGGTGGCCGGGCGCATGCGCCCGGCCACGTCTGTCATGGGGTCGGGTGGCTCCGCACGAAGGCCTCGATGCCGTCGAGGATGCGGGACAGGCCGAAGGTGAAGCCGCCGGCGGGGTCGCCCGGGGTGTCCATCGCGCCGGCGTCGATGGCGCGGCGCAGCAGCGGAAACCGGTCGGCCTGCACCAGGTGTCGCATCAAGCCGCCGAACTCGGCGATCACCGCGTCGACGGTCCGGCCGTGGGCGCGGGCCGCCTCGGTCATCTGGCCCCGCAGCAGGGCTTCGTAGCGGATGTAGCCGTTGACCAGCAGCAGCAGTGACAGCTTCTCCGACTCGGGCAGTGGGAGGCCGTCCAGCGCGGCCAGGCCGGTCTCCATCCAGGCCAGCTGGCGCGGGGTGGCCGGCGGCGCGGCGATCGGCACCTGCAGGAACCACGGCTCGTCGCCGAACATCGTGAACATCGCGTGCGCCCAGCGCTCGACCGCGGCCCGCCAGGTCTCGCCGGCCGTCCGCGGCGCCGGTGGCTCGCCGGCCGCCGCCTCCATCATCAGCACCGCCAGCTCGTCCTTGCTGGCGACGTAGCGGTAGAGCGACATCGCCGACGTCTTCAGCTCGCCGGCGACCCGGTTCATCGAGACCGCCGGGTAGCCCTCGGCGCGGGCCACCGCGATGGCCGCCGCCACGATCCGGTCGACGCTCAGCGTCGGCTTGGGGCCCTTGGTGGGCTTCTCGCGCATCCCCCACGCCGCTTGCAGGGCGGGTGGCACGGGGCTGATCTCGGTCATCGACGCGGTTTCTCCTTCGGTGTTGACCGCCATCCTATTGCCGCGTATACCTTAAGCAGTAACGCGTATGGCGTACGCAGTAAGCCGATCACAGGGGAGAGCGCGATGCGAGAAGAGCGGAAAGCCGGGCGGCGCGAGTGGATCGGGCTGGTCGTGCTCGTCCTGCCGTTGTTGCTGGTCTCGATGGACGTCTCGGTGCTCTACTTCACCGTCCCGTTCATCAGCCGCGACCTGGCACCGACCAGCACCGAGCAGTTGTGGATCTTCGATATCTACGGGTTCGTGCTGGCCGGCTTCCTGATCACGATGGGCGCACTCGGTGACCGGGTGGGCCGGCGCCGGCTGCTCATGATCGGCGCGGTCGGGTTCAGTGCGGCCTCGGCCCTGGCCGCGTATTCCGGAAGTGCGCCGACGCTCATCGCGGCCCGGGCGATCCTCGGCGTTGCCGGGGCCACGCTGATGCCCTCGACGCTCGCGTTGATCCGCAACATGTTCCACGACGAGAAGCAGCGCGGCACCGCGATCGCCGTCTGGACCGTGGCCATGACCTCGGGCATCGCGCTCGGCCCGATCGTCAGCGGCGTGCTGGTGGAGCACTTCTGGTGGGGCTCGGTGTTCCTGATCAACATTCCGGCGATGGTCCTGTTGCTCGTGCTGGCGCCGATCCTGCTGCCCGAGCACCGCAACCCGGTGCGCGGCCGGTTCGACGTGGCCGGCGCCGTACTGTCGGTCGCCGCCGTGCTGCCGGTCATCTGGGGCATCAAGGAGATCGCCGCACACGGCGTGGACGCCATCCGGATCGCGGCCATCGTCGCCGGGCTGGTGATCGTGACGGTGTTCGTCCGCCGCCAGCAACGCCACCCGGACCCGATGCTCGACCTCGCCGTGCTGCGCCGCCCGGCGTTCGCCGGCTCGGTGGTGGTGAGCCTGCTCGCCACGTTCGCCATGGTCGGCTTCGCGATCTTCTCCACCCAGTACCTGCAGCTGGTGCTCGGGATGAGCCCGCTGGAGGGCGCGCTGTGGAGCCTGGCGCCCACCCTCGCGGTGGGTGCGGCCGCGCCGCTGGTGTCCGTGCTGGCCCGGCGGGGTGTGGACCGGGCGACGATCGTCGCGGCCGGGTTCGTGGTCGCCGTCGGCGGGTTCGTGCTGCTCAGCACGGTTCCGGTGGAGTCCGGGCTGTGGGTGCTGCTGGCCGGCGCCGGGTGCTACGCGGCCGGTCTGGTGGTGGTGATGTCGACCGCCACCGAGCTGGCCATCGGCACCGTCCCGCCGGAGCGGGCCGGGTCCTCGTCGGCGCTGATGGAGACCGCTTCGGAGTTCGGCGGCGCGCTCGGCATCGCGATCCTGGGCAGCATCGGCACGGCGGTGTACCGGTCCCATCTCGCCGGCCAGCTGCCGGCCGCGGCCCGGGAGACCCTGAGCGGGGCCGTCGCGACGGCCGCCCACCTGCCGGAACCGGCGGCCGGGCAGGTGCTCGGGCCGGCCCGGGCGGCGTTCGTCGAGAGTCTGCACACCGTCGCCTGGGCGAGCGCCGGGATCATGCTGATCGCCGCGGTGGTGGCGCTGACGCTGCTGCGCAGGCTGCCGGCCGGTGCGCCGCAGGACCGTCCGGCACGGACGCCGGACGAGGTCGCCGCCTAGGTCCAGCGGTGGTGCGGTGAAGGCCGGCGGGGGCACCCGCCGGCCTTCTTGGTGTCCGGCCTCCGGGGAGCTGCAACAACTGGGCGGACAGCGTTGACGAACCAGTGACATATCTGAAACATTGGATGTCTTAGCCCGCAAGAACTCAGCAGAACCACGAAATTTTGCATGAGTGCGCTGGAAAATGTCACCCCGGGCTGATCACCCCCATATCCATCCCCTCGGCGCAGTGGCGTCCGCTTCGGCGTACGGTGCTGCGCCGGTCCGACAGGACGGATGTCATGAAGCCGATAACCCTCAGTCGAAGACTGGTCAGCGTGGCCCTGGTGGCCGGCCTGGCCGTGCTGGGTCTGTCACCGGTGGCCGCGCAGGCGGCCGGCGGTCCCAACCTCGCGATCGGCAAGGCGGTCGCCGCCAGCGGCGCGCTCGGGGCGCAGCCCGCGTCCGCGGTCAACGACGGCAACGCGAACTCCTACTGGGAGAGCCCGAACAACGCGTTCCCGCAGTGGGTCCAGGTCGACCTCGGCAGCAGCGTCGCGATCGACCAGGTGGTGCTGAAGCTGCCGCCGGCCGCCGCCTGGGCCACCCGCACCGAGACGCTCAGCGTCCAGGGCAGCACCGACGGCTCGGCGTTCAGCACGCTCTCGGCGTCGGCCGGCCGGGTGTTCAACCCGGCCACCGGCAACGCCGTCACGGTCGATCTCACCGCCACGACCGTCCGGTACGTGCGGGTGCACATCACCGCGAACACCGGCTGGCCGGCCGGACAGCTCTCCGAGCTCGAGGTCTACGGCGTGGCCGGCCCGGTCGACCCCGACCCGGACCCCCCGACCGGCACCAACCTGGCCGGTGGCAAGGCGATCGAGGCGTCCTCGGCGACCTTCAACTTCGTCGCGACGAACGCCAACGACGGCAACCTGGCCAGCTACTGGGAGTCGGCGGGCTTCCCGGCCACGCTGACCGTGAAGCTCGGCGCCGACGCGAACGTCACCGGCGTCGTCGTCAAACTCAATCCCGATCAAGCCTGGGGTACGCGTCAGCAGGCCATCCAGGTGCTCGGCCGGGCCGGCACGGCCACCGCCTTCACCGAGTTGAAGCCCCGCGCCGACTACGGTTTCAACCCCTCGTCGAACCAGAACACGGTGACCATCCCGGTCAGCGGCCGGGCCTCGGACGTACGTCTGCAGATCTTCACCAACAGCGGCGCACCCGGCGGACAGGTCGCCGAGCTGCAGGTGATCGGCGCCTGGGCGCCCGCGCCGGACCTGGTCGTCACGTCGACGACCTGGAGCCCGGCCGCACCCGACGAGACCTCCGCGATCGCCCTGACCGCGACCGTGCGTAATGCCGGCACCGTGGCCTCGGCGGCGACCAAGGCCGACTTCAAGCTCGGCGGCACCGTCGTGGCTGGCGCGGACGTGCCCGCCCTCGCGGCCGGAGCGTCGGCCACCGTCACCGGCACCGCCGGCGCTCGGGCGCAGGGCAGCTACACCGTGTCGACCACGGTCGACCCGGCGAACACCGTGGCCGAGTCGAACAACGACAACAACACGTTCACCGCGAGTACGCCGCTGGTGGTCGGCCAGGCACCCGGCCCGGACCTGCAGGTCACCGCGATCACCATGACCCCGGCGAACCCGGCGGTCGGCACGGCGGTCAGCTTCACCGTCGCGGTGCAGAACCGCGGCATCAGCGCCGCGGGGGCCAGCACCACCCGGCTCGCCGTCGGCACCACCACGCTCACCGGGGCCACCCCGGCGATCGCGGCCGGCGCCACCACGACCGTGACCATCGGCGGCACCTGGACCGCGGCCAGCGGCGGCGCCACCGCCGTGGCCACCGCGGACTCGGCCGGTGTGATCGCCGAGACCAACGAGAACAACAACACGCTGTCCCGCTCCATCGTGGTCGGTCGCGGCGCGGCCGTGCCGTACACCGAGTACGAGGCGGAGGCCGGCCGCTACCAGGGCACGCTGCTGCAGGCCGACCCGCTGCGCACCTTCGGGCACACCAACTTCGCCACCGAGTCCTCCGGCCGGCAGTCGGTCCGGCTGACCAGCACCGGCCAGTTCGTCGAGGTCACCTCGACGAACCAGACCAACTCGATCGTGGTCCGCAACTCGGTGCCGGACGCCGCGGGCGGTGGTGGCCAGGACTGGACCATCAGCCTGTACGTCAACGACGTGTTCAACCGGAAGCTGACGCTCAGCTCCCGCAACAGCTGGCTCTACGGCACCAGCGACGACACCGAGTCGCTGTCCAACACCCCGTCGGCCGACGCGCGCCGGCTGTTCGACGAGTCGAACCTGCTGCTGGGCCAGTCGTACCCGGCCGGCACCCGGTTCAAGCTGCAGCGCGACTCGGGGGACGCGGCGAGCTTCTACGTCATCGACCTGATCGACCTGGAGCAGGTCGCGGCGCCGCTGAGCCAGCCGGCCGGCTGCGTCTCGATCACCACGTACGGTGCGGTGCCGAACGACGGCGTCGACGACACGGCGGCCATCCAGCGGGCGGTGACCGACGACGAGAACGGCGTGATCAGTTGCGTCTGGATCCCGGCCGGCCAGTGGCGGCAGGAGCAGAAGATCCTGTCACCGGACCCGACCCGGAACCAGTACAACCAGAAGGGCATCCGCAACGCCGTGATCCGCGGCGCCGGGATGTGGCACACCCAGCTCTACACGAACACCCAGCCGCAGAACGTGGTCGGCAACATCAACCACCCGCACGAGGGCAACGTCGGCTTCGACATCGACGACAACACCCAGATCTCCGACCTGGCGATCTTCGGCAACACCCAGAACCGGGCCAACCGGGGACACGGCCTGAACGGCCGGTTCGGCAAGAACACGAAGATCAGCAACGTGTGGATCGAGCACGTCAACGTCGGCGCCTGGGTCGGCCGGGACTACTCGGACACGCCCGCCTACTGGAACCCGGGCGACGGGGTGGAGTTCACCGGGATGCGGATCCGCGACACGTTCGCCGACGGCATCAACTTCTCCAACGGCACCCGCAACTCGCGGGTCTTCAACTCCTCGTTCCGGACCACCGGTGACGACGCGCTGGCCATCTGGGCCAACCCGTACGTCAAGGACCAGAGCGTGGACATCAACCACGACGACCACTTCCTGAACAACACGGTCCAGCTGCCCTGGCGGGCGAACGGCATCGCCATCTACGGCGGTTACGGCAACTCCGCCGAGAACAACCTGGTGTACGACACCGCGAACTACCCGGGCATCATGCTGGCCACCGACCACAGCCCGCTGCCGTTCTCCGGCACCACACTGCTCGCCAACAACGGGCTGTACCGGACCGGCGGGGCGTTCTGGAACGAGGACCAGGAGTTCGGCGCGATAACGCTGTTCCCCTCCACGAAGGACATCACCGGCGTCACCATCCGGGACACCGACATCATCGACTCCACGTTCGACGGCATCCAGTTCAAGAACGGCGGCGGGAACATGCCGAACGTCGCCATCACGAACGTACGCATCGACAAGTCGAACAACGGCGCCGGCATCCTGGCGATGAGCGGGGCCCGCGGTAACGCGGTCCTGTCCGGCGTCACGGTCACCAACTCGGCGGACGGCAACATCGTCACCCAGCCTGGCTCGCAGTTCACCTTCTCCGGAAGCTGAGCCTTCTCCGGGAGCTGAGCTTCTCCGGGAGTTGAACCTCGTCGCGGAGGTGCGGGCGCCAGCCGGTGCCCGCACCCCCGCCCCCGTGCGTCAGCGGCCGGCCCGGTCCGCCTTCCCCTGGTGGACCGGGTAGACGTGCCGCTGGTTGACGGAGATCCGGTGCCCGCACGCGCCACTCGTGCCACGGCGGGAGTAGGCGGAGTTGGTGATCGGCACGCCCGGCCCGTTCAGCGTGGGGCTGCCGGTGTCCCGGCCGGGCATCATGCCGATGATCGAGCGGGAGGCCTTGTCGTAGCCGCCCCGGTACGCCTCGTCCCGTTCCACGCCGTGCCGGTGCCACTGGTGGATCCGGCCGACCGCGTACCCGCTGGAGACGAAGACGCTCAGCGTGAAGACGAAATACATCAGCTCATTACCGGGTGCTGTCATGATCCACCTGCTACGCGTGAGGACAATGGACTGTTCGGTACGGCGGTGACCGTGGTCGACGCGCGGAGGAAACCCGCGCGGAAGGCGACCCGGCGCCGGTCGTCCTCGCGCCGCCACTGATGCACCCGGCCGCCGAGGTAGGAGATGACGGTGGCCAGCGTCAGGGCGCCGAGGACCGGTAGGAAAGTGGCCGTCATGGCGCGGAGCCTTTTGCCATGGTTTCCCGTCCTTAGGATCGCGCTTTCCGGTGGCACATTCCGGGGGATTCGCGGCGCGCTTCCGGTGGAGGAACGGCGCTGTTTCCGGCGAGGGCCGCTATCGCTTCTTGCATGACGACAAACCTTCGTTCGGCGACGCCGGAAGTCAGTCGTGAGTTCAGCGTTGCCGAGGAAAAGGACGGTCCGTGTCTGACCGATCGGCGGAGCGTGAACGTAGACGCCTCACAGGCGGTTTTCTGCCCCGCCGCCGGACCATCCGGCCTCGAGCCCGGTGACGATCTGATGCTGTGCCATGTCCAGGTGGGCGCCGACCTCGGCGACGGTGGGCGAGCGGCGCAGGCGCCGGGACAGCTCGCTCTCGGCGGCCATGATCGCGAGCTGCAGGGCCGGCAGTGGCTGGGCGGACGCCGGCCGGCGGCGGATCAGCTCCCGCCGATGACGGCGCAGGGCCCGGACGACCAGCGGAACGACCAGGGGCGAGAGATCCGGTCGCTGTGAGCCGAGCCGGCGCTCGGCCTCGAGAATCGCGGTGATCGCCGCCTGGGTCATCGCCTCGTCGTTGCCGCCGGCCCCCGCGAAAAGGGCCGCGAGATGCTGGGCGAGCGGGCGCCAGTGTTCACCGGGAGTGTGCGGGCCGGAGGTGAGATCGCCGGGTCGGCTGTCGGTGAGGTCGGCGTTTCGCACAGCTCGGCTCCCTGTGAGGTTTTCGGATCCAGACCTTCCTGGATGCCCTACCTCAACAACGAATGGAAATGTACGTACGTATTCGGCGATATGCCTCGTGGTCCGCGCCGACCTCCGCAGATCTCCGCCCGTCCGCCTTAATCCCAACGGCGTAAAGGCTTTCGGCTTCCGAGGGCGGGAGGGAGTACCTTTCCGGCACCCTCGGTGAAAGCCGACGAGAGCGCTCGCCCGCACGTGTCGTGTTCCTGCCCGTCCGGCCCCGCCACGTCGAGATTCGGCCGGTTCTGTGGACCGTGCGGCGGAGACTGAAAGCGTGAGAAAGCATCATTTTCACGCGAACGGGATCACGCCCATTTGTTTCTCCCGGCCGGCTCGTTAGGAATCGAAGCGAGAACCTCTGCCAGCTGCCTGAAGGGAACCGATCGTGACCACGGATGCCGAGGTGCTGCTCCCTCGCAGCGATGTCGACGGTGTGAGTGTCTCCCCGGCGATGCTGTCGGCTCAACGGGACGGGGCGGAGGCGGAGACGCTGATCCTGCCCGGCGGCGCGCTCGAGGTGCTCGCGCTGGCGCAGCGCACCGCGGACGACCATGTGGCCGAGGCGAGCCGGCGTGCGCGGAAGGTGCAGGCCGAGGCCGAGGTCCGGGCCGAGCAGATCCATCGGGACGCGTGTGCGTACGCCGATGAGATCCGGGCCGAGGCGGACCGGCTGCTGACCGACGCGAGGGCCGAGGCCCAGCGGATCGTGGCCGGTGGCAGTGACTTCGCCGAGGAGCTGCGACTCCGGGCGGAACAGCAGTACGAGGACGCCGTCGGCGGCTTGTCGATCAAGCGTGAGGCGTTGCAGAAGCAGATCGAGGCGCTGTCCACCTTCGACAGCGACTACCGGCAACGGATCACGTCGTTCCTGCAGAGCCAGCTGCGCGCGCTCTGGGCCGAACAACCCCGGACCGGGGACATGCCCGACATCGAGATGCAGGTGCCCGGCGGGCCGGTCGGATCTCTTCTGCCGAACTGAGCGGTCTCCGGCGCGGAAACCGCTCGGGCACAACTGAACACGGATCGGCAGATCAGCGTCTGAACCGCGAGCGATCGCGGCTCAGGCGCTGTTTTCGCTGTTCAGCGGAGGGGCCGTCACTCGTTGCGTGCGCGCTGCCGGCGTCGGCGACGGAAGTCGATCTCCCGCCAGTTGTCCGGGATCTGTGCGACGAAGAGGCGTTGGACCAGGGAGAGGTTCCCGGCGGACGCGAGTGCCTTCTGGGTACGGATCCATCGACGGGTGTCGGTGCGCGCCCGTTGCTGCCGGGCTCGGGCGATCGGGTCCGAGGGATCGCTGTACGGCTGATCGCTGTCCAGCAGGGCGAGCGCTGACTTGTAGGCCGCCCGCCAGCGAGCGGGCAGGCTGATGTCGGTCTTTTCCACGAGATGTTCCTTGCTCTAGTTACCCGTCCGGCGTTCCGGCCCTACCCCTGGCTCAGGCCGATCACTTCCGGTCAGTCGATCGAGATCGCGATGTGCCCCGCGTCGGTCCGGCGAGCGAGTGGTCCCCGGTGTCCGGGCGCCGGCTGGCGCCGGTGCCGGGGCGATCCGTCCCCGGTGATCACCGGAAGACGAGCGAGACTCGGGCCCACCGCTGTCGGACCGTTGGCATGCCAATAACTTGCCAGAAATCTGGCCCGGCGTCGGAAACTCCTTTTTGCGACGTTCTGCCCATCGATATCAGGGTGGCGACCGCAGGGCAAGGTGCCGGAATACCCCTCCGAAAACTATTTCGAGGTAGAACCGACGGGATTCGGGCGACATGTGGCCAAGCGCCCGTCGTCCCTTCGGTCGGCCACCCACGTCTGAACGTCGGATCGCGTCCGTCAATCGGGCGACGGGACGGACCGGCTGGGCTACGTCAGCTGAGTGACCGAATTGTGACGGAGTGCAAGAACGTGATCCCTGCTCACGTGGGAGGGTGCTGCCGGCGGGCCTACCGAAAGGGTCACCTGAACGGCCATCCGGGGGCCGTCTTTCCGGCGTCCGGCAATGTACGCCCGTTCGACTTCCGACGTAGCGGAAATGTTGTTTTCCATGGCGAAAGGCACCATGGAATGCACTGCGAAAGGAATTGCAATGAACAAGCTCACCCGCACGTTGACAATGGGGGGCTTCGGTATTCTCGCCGCGTTGGCCGTCGGAGCCGCTCCGGCTCAGGCGACGACCGGTAATGCCGTTCCGGAAAAGAAGTCGGCGTCGCACAAGGTTCAGCTGCGCGAGGGTGTGCAGGTCGTCGGTTACTACCGCACACCGCAGGCCTGCGAGCTGGCCGGCCGGTTCGGCGAGCGGGACGGCTACTGGGACATCCACGACTGCAGCCCGGTGCGCCTCGGCGTCCGTCGCGGCGCGTGGGCGCTGCAGGTCGCCAGCGACGACAACTGGGACCGGGTCGGTTTCGCGGTTCCGCTGCGTGCCGTCGTCGGCTTCCCGGTCCGGTTCCGGCCGATGTGGCCGGGGCAGTACGGCCCGGGTCGTCCGGGTGGGTTCGGGCACGGCCACGGGCCGCGCGACAACGGTCACTGGGGCCACGGCCCGCGGGGCCACGACGGTCCCCGGGGTCACGGCCACGACGGCCCGCGGGGCAACGACGGGCCGCGGGGCCACGGCCACGACGGCCCGCGGGGCCACGACGGCCCGGGCCGGCGCTGAACGACCGGCTCACCGAGCCACGGTGAGCCACCTGAAACGGCAGTCATAGTGCCGGGATTCATTCTGTAGGAAATGCTGTCGGTAATGCCGGCGTCGCCGGGACGCACTCGTCCCGGCGCCGCCGGCTCCCGATCCGCACCTCGAATGACATCGGCGCCCGGCCGCCTTTACGGCGGTCGTGGATAAAGCTTGGAAATCGCCCTCCCGGGCAGATTTCGCGGATTGAATCCGGAATGCAGGTGCACGCGCGGTGGGCGCGGGCACAGCAGGACAGGAGGGTGCCGGGACGGAAAAGCCTTTCAGTATGGTCCATGGGTGGATTGACGGAGTGGGCACGGCTCCGGTGGTCTTTTTTCAGACCACCATCGGGGCTCGTGCCCGCTCTGTCGTCTGTGCTCAATCGCGGGGCGGCTCGGCGGCCGGCACGTCCGGCCCGGTGGTCCCGGGCGCCGGCGCGCGGCCGCGGGAGGCGAGCGGGAAGAGCGCCTGGTACGCGTGCTTGTATCCCTCGCGGAATGATCGATCCCGGTCCAGGCTGTGCTTGTACCACTGGTGAACGCGCCCGCCGACGTACGCGAGCACCGTCGAGATCACGATGCAGGCGACGATCTGTAAGGCGCTGCTCCCGGTCGGCATCCATCCACCTTAAAGTTGCGACACGTCATGACAAAGGTGTCGCCACCATCGAGAACCCCACCCGGGTCAGCTCGCGGTCCACCCGCCGTCGATGGTGATCGAGGAGCCGGTGATGAACGCGGCGGGCGGGCTGCACAGGTAGGCGACCAACTCGGCCACCTGGTCCGGCTCGATCAGCTGTTTGATCGCCGCGCGCCGGAGCAGGATCTGCTCGACCACGTCGGCCTCGGCGATCCCGTTGACCTCGGCCTGGTCGGCGATCTGCCGGTCGACGAGCGGGGTGCGGACGAACGCCGGGTTGACGCAGTTCGAGGTCACCCCGTGCTCGGCGCCCTCCAGCGCGGTGACCTTGGACAGGCCCTCGAGCCCGTGCTTGGCGGTCACGTAGGCGGCCTTGTACGGCGAGGCGATCAGCCCGTGCACCGAGGAGATGTTGACGACCCGGCCCCAGCCGTGGGCGTACATGTGCGGCAGCACCCGCCGGATCAGCCGGAACGGCGTCTCCACCATGACCCGCTGGAGCAGCGCGAACTTCTCCGGCGGGAACTCCGGCAGCGGCGCGACCACCTGCAGGCCGGCGTTGTTCACCAGCACGTCGACCTCGGCCGGGAGCGCGTCCGTGGCGGCCAGGTCGGACAGGTCGGCGGTGATCGCGCGCCCGCCGATCGCCGTGGCGACGTCCTTGGCGGCGCGCTCGTCGATGTCCACGGCCAGCACGTCGGCGCCGGCCGCCGCCAGCCGTTCGGCGCAGGCGCGCCCGATGCCGCTGCCGGCGCCGGTCACCAGCGCGGTGCGTCCGGTCAGGTCGAGGTGGACCACCCGTGCCGAAGTCATGCCGTCAACCGTACGGATCGCCGGCGGCGGCGAGGGTGTGTGCGCGCCACACAAGGAACCGCCGCCCGATGTGCGCAAGGCCGGCGCCCCGAGGGATGCCGGCCTTGCGGAGCGGGACGTGCCTACTTCTTGGTGACGACGACCTTCTTGCCGGACGCCTTGATCGTGTAGATCACCTTCACGCCGGTCCACGGGTTCTTCGCGTAGATCCGCACCCCGCCGGTGATGTTGGTGACCGTGACGACCTTGACCTTGGCGGTCTTGTTGAACGTCGCGCCGTCCCGCTTGACGACCTTGCGCAGCACCGAGACCTTGACGGTGTGCTTGTTCGCCGCGGTGCGCACGTCGGCCGCGCTCTTCTTGGCCAGCTTCTGCACGTCGGCGGCCAGGTTGACGTAGGCCACCGCCTTGGTCAGCGTGGCGAGGCCGACGGTCTGCGCGGTGGTCGGCAGGGTGACCGTCTGCGCGCCGTACCGCCAGGCGAACGTCGCGGTCATGTAGTCGGCGTAGCCGAGGGTGGCGCCGGTCAGCACGCCGGCCGAGCTCACCTGCAGGGCGAAGTCAGCCTCTTCGCCGTCGTTGTACTTGTAGGTGATCGAGCCGTCGTCGTGCACGGTCTTGGTGCCGGCGTAGTCGTTGTCCTCGGTCAGCACGACGGCCGGGTCGGCGCTGTTGTCCCGGGCCCAGGAGACCGCGTTGAGCTTGGTGTTCGTGGTGAACACGTACGTCGCCGACGGCTTGCGGATCATCTTGACCGCGGCCTTCTGCTTCTTCGAGCTCAGCGGCTCGTACAGGCCCTTCTTGCTGACCGCGTACGTGGTGCTGTGCTCGTAGGGCAGGGCCAGCTTGACGTACGCGCGGCCGGCGAGCGGGTCGGTGCCGAACGCCGCGCTCCCGTTGCCGTCGTCGGACTTCATGCTGTAGTTGCCGGCCCAGCCCTTCGCCTCGGCGGCGCGAGTGGTGACCGCCGCCGCGTCGAGCGCCTTGGCCATCTCGGTCTTGCTCAGCGTCGTGGTGGTGTCGGCGGCGAAGGCGGCGCCGGGGACGGCGAGCACGCCGGCTGCGGCGACCGAGGCGGTGGCCAGCAGCAGAGCCGGCCGGAGAGTGCGGAGCACCAGAGGTGTCCTTTCGAGGCGTGGACGATACGTCACCGTCGCGTCGGTAACGCTGGCACGATAACCCATGTGATCAATGGTTCGGCAGGGTCGATCCGGCCTTTTCTGATCATCGAGTGGGTCGAGTCCGGCGCCCCGGTCCCCGGCTGCTTGGATAGTGCGAATGGGCAGGACATTGCGGATCAGCGCTCGGAACGCCACCTTCCAGCAGTGGCAGGCGCTGCTCGCCAACCGCACCAAGCGGCACCGGGCCGGTGAGTTCCTGGTCCAGGGCGTCCGCCCGATCAGCCAGGCGCTCGAGCACGGCTGGCCGGTGCACGCGCTGCTGCTCGACGACACCCGGCGGCTCTCCGACTGGGGCCGCGACGTGCTCGACCGGACACCGGACGCGGCCCGGTTCTCGCTCAGCGAGGAGCTGATGCACGAGCTGGGCGGCAAGGACGAGGAGGTGCCCGAGCTGCTCGCCGTGGTCGGGATGGCGGCCGACGACGTGACCCGGGCGGTGCGTCACCAGCCGGACCTGCTGACCCTGGTCTTCGACCGGCCGACCAACCCGGCCAACGTCGGCGCGCTGATCCGGTCGGCGGACGCGTTCGGCGCCACCGGCCTGGTGATCACCGGGCACGCGGCCGACCCGTACGACCCGAAGGCCGTGCGGGCCAGCACCGGGTCACTGTTCGCGCTGCCCGTGGTGCAGGTCGCCAGCCATCGCGAGGTGGTCGACGAGGTGATCGCGCTGCGCCGCGCGGGACTGCCGGTGGAGATCCTCGGCAGCGACGAGGGCGGCGACGTCGACCTGGCCGCGCATGACCTCACCGGGCCGAAGGTGATCGCGATCGGGAACGAGACCCGCGGGCTGAGCGGCGCGTGGCGGGCCGCCTGCGACCAGATCCTGCGGATCCCGATGGCCGGCGCCGCCAGCTCGCTGAACGCGTCCGTGGCCGGCACCGTCGTCCTCTACGAGGCCGCCCGCCAGCGGACCTAGGCGCCGAGCAACCGGCCGCGGGAGGAGCGCTGCTCGGCGGCCGCCCCGCTGAGGCTGGTGGCGAGCTGATCCGGGTTCGCCGCGCCGCCGCTGACCCCGCCGGCCGCGGCCGGTACCGGCGTGCCGATGCTGATCTGGGCCATCGCGGACAGGGCTGACGTGCCTGCCTCGAAATAGCCGTCGTGGCCGGTCACGTCGCCGGCGGGCAGTGGCAGCGCGCCGAACGCCGGGTCGATCGGCAGCCGGCCGTGCCCGAGACCGAACACCCGGATCCCGGGCAGTTTGCGGGTCCAGTCGTCCGGCGCGCTGCCCGCCCAGACCCGGGTGGCGCCGCCCAGTGCCGCGCGGTCGCCGACACCCATGCCCGGGCTGCCGATCGCCACGATGTCGGTGACCTGCTCGGGCAGGTGCGCGGCGGCGCGACCGGCGACGATCGACCCGTAGCTGTGCCCGATCACCACGATCTCCCGGTCCGGCCGGTCCGCCACCAGGCCGTCGGCGAACCGCTCCAGCGCGAGGGCGCCGGCCGCGGCCCGGTCCTCGCGGAGCGCGGCCCGGCGGACGCCCTCCGGCGGGTCGTAGCCCAGCCAGGCGATCACCGCGACCCGGGCGGCCGGCTCGGCGGCCCGGATCCGCTGGTAGAGCTGTTTTGCCTGCCAGGCCGGGGCGCGGCGCTCGACGTGGCCGAGCCCGGTGTCGAAGTTGGCCAGCGTGTCGTCCACGCCGGGGATCAGGATCGCCACCCGCCGCGCGGTGGCCAGGTCGCCGAGCACCTCGACGATCCGGCCGTCGCCGCGCCGGTCCAGAGCCATGATCTGCCGGCCGGCGAACTCCCCGCTGCGGTTCGCGGCATAGCGCAGCCGCAGCGGGACGCCGTCCAGGTTGCCGATCACGCCCGGGTGGTCGCGGGCCAGCCGGTCCGCCTCGGCCGGCGGGAGGGCCGCGAAGAACGCGGCGACCTGTGCCGGGCTGGCGGTCATCGGGTCCGGCAGGCCCCGCGGGTCGGCCCGCCACGCCGCGGCCCCGGCGGGTGCGGTGGCGATCGCCTCGGTCGGCCCGAACAGCCACACCGCAGGCAGTGCGAGCAGCACGGCCGTAACAATCCACAAGCGACTCATGGTTCCCCTCCCGCGCCGATGTCCGGTCTGCGGGAAAGGTAGGAAGACGGCCTGCTGCCGGTCGTCAATCCGTGGCGGGAGTTCGCGGGTAGTACCGCGGGACTACCGGGTCACCCTGCGGTAGGGTACGAAAAGATCCTGGTCTATGCTTTATGCGTGAAACAAGGCGATGAAACAAGAGTCACCGTACGCGATCTCGCCGCCCGCACCGGCCTCTCCATCGCCACCGTCTCCCGGGTGCTCAACGACCGCGCCAACGTCGCGCCGGACACCCGCGACAAGGTGCTGCGGGCGATGCACACGCTGGGCGGCCGGGCGCCGCGCCGGCGGGGTGCCCGGTCACAGGCGGCCGGCGTCTTCGTGCGCTGCCCGTACGTGCTGACCGACTACTTCGGACTGATCGTCTCCGCGGTGGCCGAGGCGCTCGAGCCGCACGGCCTGCACGTGATCCTGAACGCCGGCACCGCCGCGCAGCAGGCCCGGGTGCTGCCCACCCTGCCGGAGCGCCGGGACGTGGCCGGCGCGGTGTTGATCCTGCCGCCCGAGCCGGGTGCCGACCTGGTCCGGCTGCGCGACCGCGGCTTCCCGTTCGTGCTGGTCGACCCGCGGATCTCGCCGCCGCGCGACGTGGCAGCGGTCTCCGCCGCGCACTTCGCCGGCGCCCGCGCGCTGACCGCGCACCTGATCGAGCTGGGTCACCGCCGGATCGGCATCATCGGCGGCCCGCGGGACTGGCTGGCCAGCGACAACCGTTTCCACGGCTACCTCGCGCCGCTGGCCGAGGCGGGCGTGCTGCACGCGCCGGAGCTGACCCGGTTCGTGGCCGAGCCGACCACCGCGCTGGGTCACCGGGCCGCCGCCGAGCTGCTCGACCTGCCGGAGCGGCCGACCGCGCTGCTGGCGTTCAACGACAAGATGGCGGTCGGCGCGCTGCGGGCGGCCGCCGAGCGGGGCCTGCGGGTGCCGCAGGACCTGTCGGTGGCCGGTTTCGACGACATAGATCTCGGCTCGGCCTGTGACCCGATGCTGACCACGGTGCGGCAGCCGCTCGGCGAGATGGGCCGGATGGCGGTGCACCTGCTGCTCCGGATGCTCGGCGGGCACCGGCTGGACGCGTTGCACCTGGAGCTCGGCACGGAACTCGTGGTGCGCGGCTCGACCGGCCCGGCGCCTGCTTGACGTGTTTCACGGTTCCGGAACCGAAACGACTCATCCGGAACCCCCTACTCATTGACTGACGTATTTGGCAAAGGTTTCCTTCCTGTTACGCCATCCCCTTCCCTCGAGGGAGTCAGTCATGCGCAAGACCCTGCTCGCCGCCGCGGTTCTGGCCGGCAGCGTGCTCTACGCGCCGGCCGCGCTCGCCGCCGGCGAGGCTGTCAACGTCTACCTCACCACCACATCGGACAGTGCCGGCCGCACTGTCACCCGCGGGCTGCAGCAGCAGGCGGCCGTCGCGTTCGGCCCGGCCGGCGGCAGCGCCGGCACCACCATCAACGTCAACGAGGCCACCGGCTACCAGACCTTCGAGGGCGGTGGCGCCTCGATCACCGACACCACCGCGTACCTGATGCGGGGCGGCCCGATCAGCGCGGCCACCCGGGACGCCGTGATGAGCAAGTTGTTCAGCCCCACGAACGGCATCGGGCTCTCGTTCGTCCGCAACCCGATCGGCGCGTCCGACCTGTCCCGGCCCGGCAACGTCTCGCTCGACGACACCTGCTGCGACCTGAACGACTTCGGCGCCAGCGGCTACGACACGAACGTCCGGCTGCTCACCCAGCAGGCCAAGCAGCTCAACCCGGCCCTGCGGGTGATGGGCGTGCCGTGGAGCGCGCCGGGCTGGATGAAGGACAACGGCCGGATGGACCAGATGGGCTGGCTGAAGTTCGAGAACTACCCGACCTACGCGCAGTACCTGGTCAAGTACATCCAGAGCTACCAGGCGGCCGGCATCCCGGTCGACTACCTGTCGGTGCAGAACGAGCCGAACTGCTGCCAGGCCGGCAACCCGACCGCGATGAACTACCCCGGCATGAGCTGGAACCCGTCCGGCCTGGTGGAGTTCACCAAGAACTACATGTACCCGGCGCTGCGCTCGGCCGGGATCAACACCAAGGTGCTGGTCCACGACTGGAACTACGGCGACTACGCCAGCTTCGGCTCCGGCATCCTCAACGACGCCGGGATCCGCAGTGACCCGCTGTTCGGCGGGATCGCCTGGCACGGGTACGGCGGCAGCCCGACCATCGGCACCGACGTGCACAACCAGTACCCGGCCGTGAAGCAGTTCGAGACCGAGCACTCCGGCGGCACCTGGATCGGCAATCAGCAGAACGAGGACATGAACAACATCATCGACTACACCCGGAACTGGGGCAGCTCGGTGGTCAAGTGGAGCCTCGGCGTCAACCAGAGCATGGGCCCGCACAACGGCGGCTGCGGCACCTGCACCGGCTTCATCACCGTGCAGGAGGGCGGCGCCCGGGCCGGCCAGGTCGACTACACCGTCGAGTACTACACGATGGGGCACCTGACCAAGTTCGTGAAGCCGGGCGCGGTCCGGATCGACACCAACGCCACCAGCGCGGTGCCGAACGTGGCCTGGAAGAACCCGGACGGCTCGAAGGCGCTGATCGCGCACAACGGCGGCACGTCCAGCCAGTCGGTCCGGGTCAACTGGTCCGGCCAGTCGTTCACCTACACCCTGCCGGCCCGGACCACGGCGACGTTCACCTGGTCGGGCAGCACCGGCACCCCGCCGCAGACCGGCGGCACGATCACCGGGCTCGGCGGCAAGTGCGCGGACGTGGCCGGCGGCGTCACCACCAACGGGACCGCGGTCCAGCTCTACACGTGCAACGGCTCGACCGCGCAGCAGTGGACCCGGGCATCGGACGGGACGCTGCGTTCGCTCGGCAAGTGCCTGGACATCGTCGGGCCGAGCACCGCGGACGGCACGCTCGCCCACCTCTGGGACTGCCACACCGGCACCTCGCAGCAGTGGACCTATGACAGCGCGTCGCAGCACCTGGTCAACACGTACTCCGGGAAATGTCTCGACGTGAAGGACAACGCCTCGGCGGACGGAACCCGCCTTCAGGTGTGGACGTGTGGCACCGGCGCCAACCAGAAGTGGGTGCTCAACTGATGCTGTTGCTCAAACCGCTCGTCGCGGCCGCGCTGGCCGCCGGCTCCCTGGGCGTGCCCTCCTCGCACCCGGCGCCGATCGTCACCGGCACCTATTCGGCGGGCACCGCGCAGTGGCAGTCACTGCCGTCGACCCGGCTCACCAGCTCGGCCAAGACCGCGGACGCCACCGTGGTGATCGACCCGAGCCGGACCGAGCAGACGTACTCCGGGATCGGCTTCTCGATCGACGAGACCGCGGTGTCGAACCTGTGGAAGCTCACCCCGGCCGAGCGGGACCGGGCGATCCGGCTGCTGGCCGACCCGCGGACCGGCGCCGGCCTTGACCGCTTCCGGCTCACCATCGGCAGCCCCGACCTGATCGAGCACCTGCCGTTCTGGTCCTATGACGACCTGCCGGCCGGCGTCACCGAGGACTGGCAGCTCAAACACTTCTCCATCCAGCGCGACATCGACCTGCACATCGTCGACACGATCAAGCTGATCCAGAAGTACAACCCGAAGGCCACCTTCTTCGCGTCCGCGTGGAGCGCGCCGGCCTGGATGAAGACCAACAACAAGTTCCTCGGCGAGGTCGCCCTCAAGCCCGGCAGCACGACCGATTATTACCAGGCCGGCAAGCTGCGCGACGACTGCATCGAGGTCTTCGCCAGGTATTACGTGAAGTACCTGCAGGCGTACGCCCGGCACGGCATCAAGGTCGACGCGATCACGCTGCTCAACGAGCCGGGGATGGACGTGGTCTACCCGGCCATGGACATCAGCGTCGAGCAGCAGCAGAAGCTGTCGGTCGCGATCAAGCGGGAGTTCCGCAAGGCCGGGGTGCGCGCCGACCTCTACGTCCACGACTTCAACTTCTGGGACTGGCGCGACCCGAACAGCACCGCGACCAAGAACTACTACCGGGTGCTCAACGACCCGAAGGCCGCGGCGGCCGCCGACGCGATCGCCTTCCACCCGTACTGGGGTGACCCGGCGGTGATGCGCGACGCCTATCAGCAGACCGGCAAGCCGGTGCACATGACCGAGACCAGCGATCTGTCGCCGGCCACCGTGCTGTCCTACTTCCGGCTGGACGCCAGCTCCTACATCCTCTGGGCGCAGGCCACCGACCAGGACGGCGGCACGCTGCACTGGACCGGCGAGCGCAACAACGACGTCGACTGGGACGAGGTCGCCCGCACCAGCAAATGGCCGGACCGCCTTGTCAAGGTCAACACCACCACCAAGACCTTTTCGGTACGAGGTGAGCTCTACCAGCTCGGCCAGTTCGCCAAGTACCTCACCCCGAAGCACGTCCGGGTGGAGTCCAGCGCCACCGACAACGGCGTGACGAGTGTGGTGTTCCGCGACCACGACGACTACGTCGCGATCCTCGGCAACGCCAACCCGGCGGCGACCTCCGTGCGGGTGCTCACCGGAGCCCGCTCGTTCACCACGACCGTGCCGGCCGGGGCATTTGCCACGTATCGCTGGACGGGCGACAAGCCGGACGCGCGGCACAACCACGCCCCGCGTCTCGCCGGCGTTCCGGACGTGACCGCCGACCAGTACGGCACGACCCGGGTCCGGCTGCGCGCCACCGACGCCGACCGGGACCGGCTGGTCTTCTACGCCACCGACCTGCCGGCCGGCGCCCGCCTCGACGCGACCACCGGTGTGGTCACGCTGAACCCGCTCGCCGCCGGTGCCCAGCAGTTCACCGTCGCGGTCACCGACGGGAAGGCGCACGCGGAGACGACGGTGCACGTGACGGTCCGGCCGCACGGCGCGCCGGTCGGCGCCGTCGTGGAGGCCGAGGGGTACACCGCGCAGCACGGCTGGACCGAGGGCGGCGGGAACTTCGTCGAGAGCAACGCGGCGGCCAGCGGCGGCCGCAACATCGGCTGGACCGCCGCCGGGAACTGGCTGTCCTACCGCGTCGAGGTGCCGGCCGGGACGTACCGCCTGCAGTTGCGGGTGGCGAACGGCAGCGGCGCCGAGGCGACCGGGGCGATCTCGATCCGGGACGCGTCAGGTGCGGTGTTGTCATCCGTTTCGGTTCCGGCCACCGGGGGATGGGGCACGTACCAAACGGTCGAGACGCCCGTCTCGCTGGCTGATGGTGATCAGTTGGTTACGGTCTACTGTGAAACCGGTGGGTTCAACCTGGACTACCTAAGGCTGACTGTGTAGGGGCGGTCATCCGCCGGGCTGCCGGAGGCGTGCCACAAGTTCGCCTTCGGCAGCGTCGGACACCGGCACGGGTCTTCCGTGACCACCCACGGACGTCGCCCCGGAGGGTTTCGCGTTCGGGACGCGCCAGCGGCCTGCGAAGCCCGCAGGGGTCCCGGCGGGAGCGGCGGTCTGTACCCCGGCGGACGCACGTACCCCGGCGGACGCACGACATCATGAATTTGATCTTGATGGTGATCGGTTGGTGCCGCCGGCCAGAACGGCACCAACCGCCGGATCAGCTCTTCGCGACCGGGCAGCCGCCGGTGAGGCTGCCGAGGAACGCGTTCGGGTCGTAGTAGTGCTCGACCTCGAGCAGTTTCAGGTCGTCGTTGACCTTGGCGACGCTCATGCCGAACATCTCGATGGTCTTCCCGTTCGGCTTGTGGCCGTGGTATTCGCCGTCGAACGAGCCCCAGTGCCGCCATTTGAAGGCGATCACCGGCGGCGGGCTGAGCACCTGCAGCACCTCCCAGTAGAAGCCGTTCGGGAAAGCGCCGTGGAAGACGTCGTGCTGCCCGTCGAACGATTCGGCCTGGTAGAACGGGCTGTCACCGATCAGGACGTTGTAGCTGCCCTGGTCGGCGATGTCCTGAGAGGACGCCCAGCCGCCGCCGTTGACGTTGGTGCGGAAGTGCTCGGAGACCATCGAGACCCAGGTCGCGGGTTCCTGCTTGTGCGAGACCTCCATCTCGAAGACCTGCACGAGGGACTCGACGATGGCCTCGAGTGAGCTCGGGGCGTGGTCCGTGGTGCGCTGCCCGGGCATCACGGTGTGCGACAAGTGGTAGTCAGGCGTGCCGTGCCGGAACTCGGACGGATCGGCGGCCTCGATCACGGCGGAGCGGCCCTGCAGCCACAACGGCGTCTCAGACAATGTGGTCCTTCCAGCGAGGGGGCGAGGGGCCTCCCAGCGCGTTGCTTCTTGGTTACCCCCCGTAGTCCAAAAGCGTGACCACGATATCCACGTTGGACCGATCGCAAAAGACCGCATTGGTTAACAACAATTTGCAGAACGTCATAGGCATTAACGAACGACTACATCCAGCGCCTGTTCCAGGTCTGCCACCAGGTCGTCCGGGTGCTCGATGCCAATGGCGATTCGGATGGTTCCGGGGCTTAGGTGCGATTCTTGTAGTTGCTCCGGAGTCAATTGCCGATGCGTGGTGCTCGCCGGATGCAGGATCAGGGAACCGGTGCTGCCCAGTGACGCGGCGGCCCGGATGACCCGGAGCCGGCTCATCAGGCGGACCCCGGCGTCGTGACCGCCGGCCAGGTCGAAGCAGAACGCCCCCGGGAAACCACTGACAAAACCGGCGGCCACCGCGTGACTCAGGTGCGCCGGATCGCCGGGCCAGCGCACCGCCGCGACCGCGGGATGGCCGGCCAGCCAGCCGGCGACCCGGGCCACGTTCGCGGCGTGCCGTTCCATGCGCAGGGCGAGAGTGTGCAGGCCACGGATGGTCAGCCAGGCCGCGAACGGGTCGGCTGTCGCCCCGAACTCGACAGCGTGCTCCCAGAGCTTCTCGTAGCGGGCCCGGTCGGTGAAGACCGCGAGGCCGCCCGTCACATCGGAGTGGCCGCCCAGGAACTTGGTCGCCGAGTGCACGACCACGTCGGCGCCGTGCTCGATCGGCCGGCAGAAGATCGGCGTGGCGAACGTGTTGTCGACGACGGTCAGCACCCCGGCCGCGCGGGCGATCGGCGCCAGCGCGGGCAGGTCGCTGACGTGGCCGGTCGGGTTGGCGACCGTCTCCAGGTAGAGGACCCGGGTGCGCGGGGTCAGCGCGGCGCGGAGCTCTTCCGGGTCGTGCCCGCCGATCCGGGTCACCTGGACGCCGAACCGGTTCGCCAGGTCCTGGAGCTGCGCGTGGGTGCCGCCGTAGACGTCGCGCTGGGCGATCACGTGATCGCCGGTACCGAGCAGGCCGTTCAGCAGCATGGTGATGGCGCCCATGCCGGACGAGGTGGCGATCGCGGCGGCGCCACCCTCCAAGTCGGCGACCGCGTTCTCCAGCGCGCGGACCGTGGGGTTGGCGAACCGCGAGTAGGCGTACGCGCGGTCCGGGTGGTGCAGGCCGTCGGCAATCAGCTCCGGATCGTCGAACGCGAACGACGACGTCTGGTAGATCGGCACGGACAGCGGCACACTCCCGTCCGGCACCGGCGCGGAGATGTGGACCATGCGGGTTTCGGGATGCATGCCACCGATGCTCCGCGCCCGGACCGCCCGGGGACAGAGCCATTGCCGATATATTGGTCCGTTGATGAGTCCAATACCGCCCGCGGAGCTCGCCGCCCGCCTCGGCCGCTGGTCGGCCGGCCGCGGCCCGCTCTACCTGCTGCTCGCCGGTCGCCTCCGGGCCCTGATCGACGACGGTGACCTGCCGCCCGGCACCGGGCTGCCCACCGACCGGGCCCTCGCCGCGGGGCTCTCCGCCGGGCGGACCACCGTTGTCGCCGCGTATGACCTGCTGCGCCAGGAAGGCCGGCTGGTCCGGCGGCAGGGCAGCGGCACCTGGGTGGCCGGGTCGCCGCCCGGATCACTGCACGCGACCGAGCCGACCGTGAACCCGGTCTTCCTGCACCTGCTCGACCCGCCCGACCACGTCGCGCAGTTCGCCTGCGCCGGGCCGACCGCGGCGCCACCGGCGATCATCGCGGCCTATCGGACCGCGCTCGAGGGTCTCGGCGGTCCTGACCTCGGCTACCACCCGGCCGGTCACCCACGGTTGCGGGACGCGCTGGCTGCCCGGTACACCGCGCGTGGGGTGCCCACCACGGCCGGGCAGATCCTGGTCACCACGGGCGGTCAGCAGGCGTTGGCGCTGCTGGCCCGGGCGCTCGTCGCGCCCGGCGCGGAGGTGCTGGTCCAGGCGCCGACGTACCCCGGGGCGTTGGAGATCTTCCGCGAGTCGGCGGCGGCTTTGCGACCGGTCCCGACCGATTTCGAGGGGTACGAGGGGGAGCTCGCGCGGCGCCCCGCGATGGCCTATCTGATCGCACTGTGTCACAACCCGACGGGTCGCAGCCTGCCCTCCCCGGAGCGCCGGGCGATCGTGGCAGCAGCCGTGGCCGAGGGCGTCCCCCTGATCGTCGACGACGTGCTGGCGGAACTGTCCTTCCCGGCCCCCGCAGCCTCGTCGGCCCCCGCGCCCGCGCCTTTCGTGCCGGATGCCGTGCCCACCGCGGCGTTCGCGCCGGGCGCTGATGAGCTGATCACCGTGGGGTCGCTGAGCAAGCTGGTCTGGGGCGGACTGCGGATCGGCTGGGTGCGGGCGCAGCCGGCGCTGATCGGTCGCCTCGGCCGGCTCAAGGCGGTCAACGACCTGGGCAGCGGCGTGCTCGACCAGCTCGCCGCGGCAGAACTGCTCACCGACCTGGACACGCTGATCGCCGAGCGCGCCGGAGTGCTCGCCGCCCGGCACGATCATCTCTGCACTGAGCTGCGGAAACACCTGCCGGACTGGCAGTTCGAGCCGGCCGGCGGCGGGCAGACCCTCTGGGTACGGCTGCCCTACGGCGACGCCGCCTCCTACGCACAGGCCGCGCTGCGGCAGGGTGTCGCGGTGCTGCCCGGCGGTTCGCTGGACCCGTCCGGCGGGAGCGGCGGCCACCTGCGGATCCCGTTCGTCGCGGAGCCTGCGGTGTTGACCGCCGGGGTGCAGGCGATGGCCGAGGCCTGGCGCGGCTTCACCGCCCGGTCACCAGCCACCCCACCACCGCTCCCCGCCATCGCCGTCTGACCCCCGCCAGGCCCGAAGCGCACCGCAACTCCCCACGCTGCCCGGTCAGCGAGCGTGTGTGGGGAGTTTGGGTGCGGAGCGCGCCGTTACTTCACACGCTGGGTGGGGATTTTGGTGTGTTCGCTGGGCGGGGTGACCAGGGCTACCGCGGAGAGCACCTCGGTCTCCTCGTCTCCCGGCTTCTGGCTTGCCGGGGTGGGGCCGGCCGCCGGCTGGAGCGGGATCGCCACGGTCCGGTCGGCGTCGTTCGAGGGGGTTTCGGCAGCACTTTTTCCGGCGTTTGCGGTGATAGCTGAATTGGCGGTAATGCCGGATTTATTAGAATTGGGTGCTTCGGGAGTGCGGGAAGTCGGCCCACCGAGGACGGTGGTCTGCTCCTCGTCAGAACTCCGAGCCGCGACGGCCGGGGCCGCCGGGATCGAGACGGCGGTGGCCGGGACCGGGGCGGCGGTGGCCGGGGCTGCGACGGCCGGGGTCGCCGGGACCGAGGCGGCAGGAGCCGGGACCGAGGCGGCAGGAGCCGGGACCGAGGCGGCAGGAGCCGGGGCGGCGGTGGCCGGGGCCGCGGTGGCCGGGGCGGCGGTGGCCGCGGGGGCAGGTGCCAGGGGTGCCGTGGGCTCGGCGGGGGCCAGGACGGCCGTGGGCTCGGCGTGCGTCAGGGGTGCCGTCGGCTCGGCGGCCGGCGTACGGAGCAATTGGGTGCGGTCGGCGGAAGCCGAAGGCGACGCGGCCTGCGCCGGGATAGCGACCGTGAGCTCGGCCGCCTGACGCGGCGGCACCTGCTGCCCGGTCCGCAGCACCGTCGTCCGCTCGGCGGCGATGGAGTCGCCGGCGACCTTGGCCGATCCGCGGAACCGGCCGATCTCGCCGATGATCGGCAGCACCGGCGGCTCGTAGCGGGCCCAGCGGCGGGCGCTCAGCGCGGTGCAGAGCAGGGGCACCGCGAGCAGCGCGGCCAGGCCGTAGCCCGGGCGGCTCAGGTCGAAGTCGGCCTTGACCACGTCCGGCGACCAGATCCCGGCGTACGACTCCGGCGCGGTCCACGCCCAGTACGTCACACCCAGGTATGCCGCTCCGGCCAGGGTCGGCCCGGCCGGCGAGATCGGCGTGAACGCCATGATCGCGTGCAGGATGCCGGCGAAGACCAGGAGCAGCAGGCCGCTCAGCGACTCGGCGGTGAACAGGTCCCGCCCGCGGCTGACGAGGTCGTGGGTGAAACCGACACCGGCCAGCACCCAGATGGCGGGCGCGAGCACGAGCGCGTAGAGGATCGACCGGAGGTGGCGCATGATCCGGCAGGCTACTCCGGCCCGGCAACGACCGCTAAGCGCGTCGTAATGTGCCGGCATGGACGAACAGCTCACGGGACGACCCATCGCACACAGCCGCGTCACGCTCAGCAAGATCATGACAGCGATCGACGTGAATCTGTACGGAACGGTGCATGGCGGCGTGCTGATGAAGTTCGTCGACGACGTGGCCGGCGCGGCGGCCGCCCGGCACAGCGGTGGCACCGCGGTCACCGCCGCGATCGACGAGATCGTGTTCCTGGAGCCGGTCCGGGTCGGTGACCTGGTCCACGCGTATGCGCAGGTCAACTGGACCGGCAAGAGCTCGATGGAGGTCGGCGTGAAGCTGGCCGCGGAACGCTGGGACGTGTTCGGCGCGCCGCCGCTCCCGGTGGCCACCGCGTACCTGGTGTTCGTGGCGGTGGATGTGGCCGGCCACCCGCGCCAGGTCCCGCCTGTGGTGATGACCGACATGGACGACCAGCGCCGCTTCAAGGAAGCTTTGATCCGTCGTGACCATCGTCTCGCGAGGCGCGCCGCCATCCAGCGCGCCCGGGCCGAGCAGTGACGTCCGCGACCGACTGAATGAACGTTAGGGTGAGCGCATGACGGTGACGATGGGCACAGTCCTCTGGGAGCCGCCGGCGAACGTCCGGGAGACGTCCCGGATCGGCGACTATCTCGAGTGGCTGCGGCGCGAACGCGGGCTGACCTTCCCGGACTACGCGGCGCTGTGGGAGTGGTCGGTCACCGACCTGTCCTCGTTCTGGGAGTCCATCTGGGAGTACTTCGGCGTGGTCGCGCACCACGCGCCGGTCACGGTGCTGGACAGCCCGGAGATGCCCGGCGCGCGCTGGTTCCCCGGCGCCACGCTCAACTACGCCGAGAACGTGCTCCGGATGCCCGGCATCGGTGACGACGAGCCGGTCGTCCTGGCGTACTCCCAAAGCCGCGAACCGATCACCCTGACCGCGCGGCAGCTCCGTGAGCAGGTGCGGCGCGTGCGTGCCGGGCTGAAGGCCCGCGGTGTGGAGAGGGGCGACCGGGTCGTGGCCTACGCGCCGAACATCCCGGAGACCTACGTCCTGATGCTGGCCACCGCGAGCCTCGGCGCGACGTTCTCGTCCTGCGCGCCGGAGTTCGGGTCCCGCAGCGTGATCGACCGCTGGAGCCAGATCGAGCCGAAGGTGCTGGTTGCGGTCGACGGCTACCGGTACGGCGACAAGCCGATCGACAGGTCCCAGGAGATCGTGGCGATCACGTCAGCGCTGCCGTCCGTCGATCACGTCATCACCATCGGATACCTCAACGGTGGTGGCGACTGGGACGAGCTGGACGGCGACGACGAGCTGGCCTTCGAGCCGGTGCCCTTCGACCACCCGCTCTACGTGCTCTACAGCTCCGGTACCACCGGGCTGCCCAAGCCGATCGTGCACGGCCACGGCGGGATCCTGCTGGAGCACCTGAAGATCCTCGCGCTGCACCACGACCTCGGCCCGTCCGACCGGTTCTTCTGGTTCACCACCACCGGCTGGATGATGTGGAACTACCTGGCCAGCGGCCCGGCCGTCGGCGCGGCGATCGTGATGTTCGACGGCAATCCGGGCTGGCCCGACCTGTCCACCCTCTGGGACCTCGTCGACACCGCCGGGATCACGTATTTCGGCACGTCAGCGCCGTTCCTGATGGCCTGCCGCAAGGCCGGTCTGACACCGGGCAAGCGGCTCAAGGGGGTCGGCTCGACCGGCGCGCCGCTGCCCGCCGAGGGCTACGCGTGGGTCTACCAGGCGGTCGGCCGCGACCTGCAGCTGGTGTCGCTCTCCGGCGGCACCGACGTGTGCACCGGGTTCGTCGGCGGCGCGCCGATGCTGCCGGTCCGCGCCGGGGTGATCTCCGGCCGCAGCCTGGGCGCCCGGGTGGAGGCACTGGACAGCGCGGGCAAGCCGGTCATCGGCGAGCTGGGCGAGCTGGTGATCACCGCGCCGATGCCGAGCATGCCGGTCGGCTTCTGGGGCGACGTCGACGGCTCGCGCTACCGCGAGGCGTATTTCGACGTCTTCCCGGGCGTCTGGCGGCACGGCGACTGGATCACCATCAGCGAGGACGGCAGCTGTGTGATCACCGGCCGGTCGGACGCCACGCTGAACCGGGGCGGGGTGCGGCTGGGCACCTCGGAGTTCTACTCGGTGGTGGAGAGCCTGCCCGAGGTCGCCGACGCGCTGGTGGTGCACCTGGACCTGCCCGACGACCCGAACGGCGAGCTGTTGCTGTTCGTGGTCCCGGCCGAGGGGGTCGAGGTCGACGACGCGATGCGCGCGCGGATCGCCCGGGAGCTGCGCGCGTCACTGTCGCCGCGGCACATTCCCGACAAGATCTATTCGGTACGGGCGGTGCCCCGGACGCTGTCCGGCAAGAAGCTCGAAGTCCCGGTGAAGCGGATCCTGACCGGCACCCCGGTGGAGTCGGCTGCCGCCAAGGGGGCGCTGGCCAACCCGGAGTCGCTCACCGCGTTCGCCGAGTTGGCCGCGGAGCGGGGATAACACAAACCCGCGGGCAGTGCTCGTCACGTTGACCGTCGATGGGCGCCCGGCCACGCTGGCCGGGTGCCCATGCTGTCTGCTCGCTGGCTGCCGGCCGTCGCCGTTCTCCTGACGGTCGCCGGCTGTGCCCCGTCGCCGGCCCCGTCCCCTGCCGCCGCTCCGTCTTTTGTCGCCGGGCCGGGCCCGGTCGCTCCCTCGGCCGAGACGCCGTCGGTCCTGCCCTCCGCGACGAAGCCCGCTGCGCCGAAGCCCGCTGCGCCGAAGCCCGCTGCGCCGAAGCCCTCTGCGACGAAGCCCTCGGTGAAGCGGAAGCCCGCTTCCTTCTGGGGCGACACCTCGGGCATCCCGAAGGCGAAGAACGTGCTGACCGTCAAGGTCCTGAACCGCACGAACGGCGCCTACCCGGACAGCAAGGTGTTCTGGACCTTCGACGGGCGGACCCGGTCCATCGCGCAGCAGCCCTACCTGGACATGCCGGCCAACTCGTCCGGCCGGATGTACTTCCACCTCGGCTCGCCGACCGGCAAGTACGCCGACTTCATCGAGTTCACCGTGGGGCCGGACCAGTTCAACGGCAACACCACCCGGGTCGACGCGTTCGTCCTCAAGATCGCGATGCGGCTGCACGCCGCGGACGGCTTCGACCAGGCGGTAGGGGAGAAGCCGGCACTGTTCAGCGAGTCGCGGGCGGCCACCTTCGCCAGGTTCCGGGCCGCCGTGCCGGCCGAATTCGATCACCTGGCCCAGGGCACCGACAAGATCCTCTCGCCGGGCGGGGACCCGGAGTTCCGGCCCGGCGGTACCTACGCGGACTACTACGCCGGCTACACGAACGCCGCCACCAGCGCGGAGATCCTCGGGTGCAGCGGGCCGCTCGGCGGCGACCCGGACCGGTGTGCCGCGCTGAACCGGCACGTCACCACGGCGCAGGCGAACAAGCCGGGTGCGTACTACCGGAGCGCGCCGGCGAACTTCTACGCGAAGTTCTGGCACGACAACGCGATCGACGGCCGGGCCTACGGATTTCCGTACGACGACGTGAACTCCCAGTCGACGTACGTCTCCCACGCAGACCCGGCCTACCTGCTGGTGGCCGTCGGGTACTAGGCCAGGACCAGGCTGACCTTCTCGGCGGTGGCCCGGTCGTCGAGCTTGTCGTGGTCGAGGTTCGCGCAGAGCACCACCGACGCGCCCGCGGCCAGCGGCGCGAGCAGCCAGTCGACCGGGTCCGGGTGGACCGTCACGTCGATCAGCACCCGGTCGCCGGCGCCGAAGCCGAGCTGGCTGGCCCGGTCGTCGGCGGCGGCCAGCGCGTCCAGGTGGCTCATCTCGATCGGCCCGGCGAACGCCCGGTCGGCGGGCGCCACCGGCTCGCCCCGGAAGTGGTCGCCGTAGTTGCGGACCTCGGTCACGTAGTCCGCGTACCCGGCCGGCAGCTCGCGCAGCGGCATGGCGAGCGGGAGCAGGCCGGTGACGTACCGGTCGGTGGTGGGCCAGGCGGCGGCCCGTTCCACCCGGTCCGGGCTGGTGAACAGCGCCTCCACCGGCTGCGCGTCACCGCCGAGATCGGCCAGGTCGACGGCGAGTCCGGCGGCCGACACGCCGAGCAGGATCGCGGCGGTCTGCCAGTGCGGCGGCAGGAGCAGCGAGACGGCGTCGCCGTGCCCCAGGCCGATGCCGTCGACCAGCAGGTTCGCCGTCTTCGACACCCAGTTGTCAAGTGTCGCGCCGGAAAGTTCGGCGCGGTCGCCGGTGGCGTCGTCGTACCAGGTGAGCAGGGGGGCGGCCGGGTCGCGCCGGACCGCCTCGGCGAGTGCCTGCGGAATCGTGGTCTTCATCGTCCCTCACCCTAGGTGGGTCACTGTCCGTGATTGGATCGGCACATCTTTCCGGCGTCGATTACGGCAACGTACGGCAACCACCGGCGTCGCGGACACTTTCCCGAAGCGTTCCGGGCGTACCCTCGCAGGTGTACGCCGGCACCCCCGCGGCGTTGAAGTTCGACAGCCGCATCAGTACCTGTTCCACAGCAGCATCGGTACGTCAGAGACGCCAAGGAGATGCCTCGTGACCCCCGGTCGCCCCCCGCGAGTGCTGGTCGACGCCACTAGTGTCCCCGCGGACAGAGGTGGTGTCGGCAGATATGTCGACGGATTGCTCGGCGCCGTCGGCGCCCTGGGCCCCGAGCGTCTGGACCTGGCCGTGGTGGCCCAGCGTTCGGATGCGGAGCGTTACCGCCGGATGCTTCCGGACGCTGAAGTGCTCGCCGGCCCCGCGGCGATCGTGCACCGGCCGGCCCGGCTCGCCTGGGAGCAGACCGGCTTGCCGCTGCTGGCCCAGCAGGTCGGCGCGCAGGTGCTGCACTCGCCGTTCTACACCTGCCCGCTGCGGGCGAGTTGTCCGGTCACGGTCACCGTGCACGACGCGACGTTCTTCACCGAGCCGGAGCACTACGACAACACCAAGCGGACCTTCTTCCGCAGCGCGATCAAGACCTCGATGCGCCGGGCCGCCCGGGTGATCGTGCCCAGCAAGGCCACCCGCGACGAGCTGATCCGGCTGCTGGACGCCGACCCGACCCGGATCGACGTGGCCTATCACGGCGTCGACCAGGACGCGTTCCACATGCCGACCGAGGGGGAGAAGGCCCGGGTGCGGGCGCGTCTCGGCCTCGGCGACTCCGGGTATGTCGCGTTCCTCGGCGCCAAGGAGCCCCGCAAGAACGTGCCGAACCTGATCCGCGGCTGGGCCCGCGCGGTGGCCGACTGGCCGAACCCGCCGGCCCTGGTGATCGCCGGTGGGCAGGGGCACGACGACGACATCGAGCGGGCGGTCGCCGAGGTGCCGTCGCACCTGCGCCTGCTGCGCCCGGGTTACCTGCGCTACGCCGACCTGCCCGGTTTCCTCGGTGGCGCGCTGGTGGCCTGCTACCCCTCCTTCGGCGAGGGGTTCGGCCTGCCGATCCTGGAGGCGATGGCCTGTGGCGCCCCGGTGCTCACCACGCCCCGGCTCTCGCTGCCCGAGGTCGGCGGCGACGCCGTGGCGTACACCACCGAGACGCCCGAGCGGATCGCCGAGGACCTGGCCGATCTCCTGCACGACGAGCCGCGGCGGCAGACCCTGGCCAAGGCGGGCTTCGACCGGGCCAAGGAGTTCACCTGGGAGTCCAGCGCGGAGGTACATGTAACAACGTGGACTCGGGTCGCGGTTTGATCATCTAATAGACTCTCCGCGCATGAGCGACGAACAGAGTGTGCTGTACGGAGTGGTGCTGGCGGGCGGCACCGGAACCCGTCTGTGGCCACTGTCCCGCGCCGGTCATCCCAAGTTTCTGCACCCCCTGACCGGGACCGAGGCCTCCCTGCTGCAGGCCACCGTGGATCGGTTGGACACCTTGACCACCGCCGATCACGTCTTCGTGGTGACCGGTGTGGCGCACGCCGCGGCGGTCTCCCGGCAGCTCGCCGCGGTGCCGGTCGAGAACGTCCTGGTCGAGCCGTCGCCGCGGGACTCCTGCGCGGCGATCGCGCTGGCCGCCGCCGTGATCGCCCGCCGTGATCCCGAGGCGATCATGGGTTCGTTCGCGTCGGACCACCTGATCGCGAACAAGGACGAGTTCGCGAACGTGATCCGCAAGGCGATGGCCGGTGCCAAGGACGGCCTGCTGATGACCCTGGGCATCACGCCCACCCGTCCCGAGACCGGGTACGGCTACCTGCAGTGCGGCGGCACGGTCGGCGCCGGCCCGGCGCGGCGGGTCGAGGAGTTCAAGGAGAAGCCCTCGTACGAGGTCGCCGAGTCGTACATCAAATCCGGCAACTACCTGTGGAACGCCGGCATGTTCGTCTGGCGGGTCGACGTCTTCCTCGCCGAGCTGGCCCGGCAGCAGCCGCAGCTGGCCGCCGGGGTCAGCCGGATCGCGGCGGTCTGGGGCACCGTGGAGCAGGAGGAGGTGCTCGGCGAGGTCTGGCCGACCCTGCCGCGCATCTCGGTGGACTACGCGGTGATGGAGGGCGCGGCCACGGTCGGCCGGGTCGGCACCGTCCCGGGTGACTTCGGCTGGAACGACGTCGGCGACTTCCACACCCTCGGCGAGGTGCTCACCGCCGACGCGGCCGGCAACGTGGTGGTCGGCCATGACGGTGAGGTGGAGCGGCCGATGGTGCTGCTGCGCGACACCGAGAACCTGGTCGTGGTGCCCGGCTCGGGCCGGCTGGTGGCCGCCATGGGCGTCCGGGACCTGGTCATCGTGGACACCGCGGACGCCGTGCTGATCTGCCCGCGGGAGCGCGCGCAGGAGGTCAAGCAGCTCGTCGACCAGCTCAAGGAGCTCGGCCAGCACGGCTACATCTGATCGTTCGTCCGGTGCGGGCCGCGGGTGGCGGCCCCCACCGGGCCGGTCACCAGGCGACGACGCCCTGGCGGCTGGGCTGCAGCGTGCCGATCGTCAGCGACTTCATGGTGATCCCGCTGCGCTCGCCGGCCGGGAAGCCCTCCAGCTCGGCGACCGGGCCGTCGGTGGACGCCTCGAGGTTGTACCGCAGCGTGTTGCCCACCCCGCAGCTCGCGTCGCCCTTGTCGCACGTGGTCCAGGTGAACCCGGCGAACGCCGAGGTACCCGGCTTGACGGTGAACGCCTCGGCCGGTCCCGGCTGCGGGACCTTCCTGGTCGGCACCGGCACCACCTCGTCGGCCGCGTTGACCAGCGAGATCGCCACCCAGCCGTCCAGCGTGCAGGTGGCCTTGCCGGTGTTGGTGAGGGTCACCAACCCCTTCTGGAGGGTGTCGCCGCCGTCGGACTGTGCGGTCACCGTGGTCTTCATGTCCGCGCTGGTGCAGGCGGACGCCTCGGTGCCGCCAGTGGTGGCGGTGCCGGCGGGCTTCGTGGTGTTCGCGGGCTTCGTGGTGCTCGCGGTCGTGGTCGCGGCCGGGCTGCCGGTCGCGGAGGCCGCTGCGGTGGGCTGAGCGGCCGGCGTGGCGGTGCTGGAGCACCCGGCCACCGAGCCGATCAGGACCAGGGCCGGAACGGCGATCATCAGGGCCCGGGTACGCATGTCACTGTTCACGAGGTAGATCCTCGGACATCCGCCGACGCCCCGGTCTGCCCGCCGTCCCGGTCGGCACGATCGGGGTAGATCACCCCAGCCGGGCACGCGCCGGGGCGATCTGCTGCACCACACCGCCGGCCAGCGGGCTCGGCAGCTCGTCCGGCGCGAACCAGGCCAGGTCGGCCGACTCGTCGCTGATCTGCTCGACCGAGCCGGCCGGGGCGCGCAGCAGGAACCGTACGTCGTAGTGCACCGACGGCTCGGCCGGCGCACCGTCGGCCGGCCCGCAGCGCACCTCGTGGATGTCGATGTCGATCGGCTCCGGGTCGAGGATCAGCCCGTTGATGCCGGACTCCTCGGTGCCCTCGCGCAGCGCTGCGGCGGCCAGGGTCTCGTCGCCGGCCTCGCAGTGCCCGCCGAGCTGCATCCACATCCCGAGCCGGCCGTGCAGGCAGAGCAGCACCCGGCCGGCGTCGTCCACGATGAACGCGCTGGCCGTGACGTGCCCGGCCCGGTGTGCCCGGGTCATCGCGACCGGGCCGTCGGCGAGCAGGCCGAGCGTGCGCTTGCGGGCCGTCTCGGCGGCCTCCGACGTGGCGGTCCAGCCGGTCAGCACCCGGACGGCGTCTTCATAAAGGCTCATGCGGTGCCTCCGAGGCTCAGGGTCACGCCGTCGTCGTCGACGGTCAGGACGGTGGCCACGCCCTCGGCGGCCAGCGCCACGCGTACCCGATGGGTGTCGGTCCCCAACCGCAGGAGATCGGCGGATCCGGCGCCGGCGGGGGTGAGGCGCAGCGTGCCGGCGCCCGCGGTGATCCCGGTGCCCGGCGTGAGGACGCCGGTGACCAGCGTCAGTGCCCGGTCGACGGCCGCCTGGTCCGCGACACCCGCAACCGCGTCCGGGAGGCGGGCCGCGTCACGCAGGCCCTCGGCGCGGGCCTCGGCGGTGCCCAGGCTGAACATGTCGCTCGCGGTGTCCCGGATCAGCACGGACGCGCCGGCCCGGTCGTCGGCCTCCGGCCGGGCATAGCCGCGCACCACCGCGACCGGCACCCGGTCGCGTTTGCCCTTGACCAGGTCGGCGGCGGCGGACAACTCGTCGACCACGGCCATCTGGGTCAGGCTCAGTTCATTTCCGTACGGATCGATCTCGCCCCGGTGATCGCGCAGCGCGGCGATGCCGGCTGCGCCCAGTGCCACGTCGGTCAGCCCGTTGCGCCAGGCCCGGCCCATCGTGTCGGAGACGATCACGGCGACGTCCCGTCCGCGGGCGGCGAACCCGGCACGCAGCGCCCGGGCCGACGCGTCCGGGTCGGCGGGCAGCAGCACCAGGTGGGTCTTGTCCACGTTCGACGCGTCGATGCCGCCCGCGGCCATCACGAAACCGTGGTGGGTCTGCACGATCGTGGTCGGCCCGCGGCGGGCCACCACCCGGGCGGTCTCCGAGGCCAGCGCGCGGTCCCGGGCCTCGTCGCGCTCCGGTCCGTCGGCGGGCACCTCGACCAGGCGGCCCTCCGCCTTCGACACGATCTTGCTGGTCACCACCAGCACGTCGCCGTCGGCGAGCCAGGGCGCCGCGTTGGTGATCAGCTCGGCCAGGTCGTCGCCGGCCGTGACGTCGCCGATGCCGCGGACCGGCAGGATCTGCAGGCCGTCGCTCATCGGGCGACCTTCGCCAGATCCAGCGCGTCGGCGACCATCCGGACGGTCAGCGTCTCGTCCTTCATCCACAGCGGCACCGCGCGGGTGGTCACCCCGCTGATCTCGACGCCGGCGTCCGACGAGTCGACGAGCCAGCCGTCGAGCAGGCCACCGTCGGCGCGCGGGCCGTACATCCGGCCGACGCCGGCCGCGCTCACCTCGACCTCCAGGGTGGCCAGGCACTTGTCGGCCATGCCCCGGACCGGCGCGCCGCCGATGATCGGGGAGACCCCGACGACCGGCGCGGAGCCGCTGGCGAGGGCCTCGCGGATCGCCGGCACGGCCAGGATCGGCGCGATGCTGACCACCGGGTTGCTCGGGGCCAGCAGGATCACGTCGGCCTGGCCGAGCGCGTCCAGCACGCCGGCGGCCGGCTTGGCATTCTCCGCGCCGCGGAAGACGAACCGGTGGGTCGGCACCTCGCCGCGGTAGCGCACCCACCACTCCTGGAAGTGGATGGCCTTGCGCTCGCCGTCGACGTCGACCACGACGTGCGTCTCCAGGCGGTCGTCGGTGGCCGGCAGCATTCCGATGCCCGGCTGCCAGCGCTCGCACAGCGCGGCGGTGACCGCGGAGAGCGGGTACCCGGCGTTCAGCATGGTGGTGCGGACCAGGTGGGTGGCGGTGTCCTTGTCGCCGAGGCCGAACCAGGACGGCTCGACGGCGTACTTGGCCAGCTCCTCCTTGACCACCCAGCTCTCGCCGACCCGGCCCCAGCCGCGTTCCGGGTCGGCCGCCCCGCCCAGCGTGTACATCACGCTGTCCAGGTCCGGGCAGATCTGCAACCCGTGCATCCGGACGTCGTCGCCGACGTTCACCACTGCTGTGACTTCGGCGCCGATGGCGCGCGCGTGCTCACGCACGCCGACGAGGAACCGGGCGCCGCCGATACCCCCGGTGAGGACCACGATCCGCATCAGCCCATCCTCTCCCACACGCGTCGTAGGGCCGGTTGCCGGGTAGCGGTTTACTCTGAGCGCACCTCGATCACCGTACGTCCAGGAGTAACCGTGACCAGTCCAACGTCGCCCACGCCGGCAGACGGCAAGCCGATCGGCCAGTACCTGACGCCGCTGCGTGACCTCGCGGCGTACGTCCTGGTCGGCGCGCCCGCTGTGTTCCTGCTGATAGCCGTGATCAACCTGATCGGCGACAACTTCGACGCCCGCACCGCGGCCAGTTTCGACAACTTCATCAGTCTCCCGACGATCCTGATGCCGCTGGCAGCCGTGGTGCTGGCGCTCGGGATCACGCCGAAGCACCCCAAGGCCCGGCTGATCGCGCTGGCCGCGGTCGTCGAGTACGCCGTGGCCGGTTTCTTCGGCATCATCTTCGGCCTGCTCTTCGGAGTGATCAACATCGCGTCGTACGACGCCGGCAGCGCGTTCAAGACGCTGCTCGTCGAGCTGGCCTGGCTGGCCGTCTACGGCGTGGCGGCGTACGCCATGCTGCAGATCTGGCGCGGCGTCTACATGGTGCCCAAGCCGCAGGCCCCGCCCGGCGTCTACGGCCAGCCGCAGTACGGCCAGCCCCAGCAGTACGGCCAGCAGCCCCAGTACGGCCAGCCCTACGGTCAGCAGCCCCCGCCCTACGGCCAGCCCGCGCCGTTCGGTGCGCCGCAGCCCGGCACGTACGGCCAGCCCCCGGTCCCGCCCGCCGCGCCGCCGTCCTACCCGGCCGGCACGTACGGCCAGCCGCCGGTGCAGCCGGCCCCGCCGGCCCAGCCGGGCTGGAACCAGCCGCCGGTCACCGCGCCGCCGCTGAGCACCCCGCCGGTCCCGCCGGCACCGGCCGCGCCGGCCACCCCGTTCTCGGACGCCACCCAGGTGGTCCGGGACGAGCCGGAGCCGATCGACCGGACCACCAAGATGCCGGACGACCGCCCCGGTTTCGGCCCCGCGGACACGGACCCGCCGCGGCAGTGAGCACCTCTGCGGCCGGGCTCTCGCACACGCGGGAGTCCGGCCGGTTTTATTCCCGTGTCCCATGACACTCGGCGGTCCTGTGGACGGTGGCGGCAGCCGTAACGAATCCGGCCTAGGCTGCTGTTCGTGGTAGAGGTCAACGAAGTCCCGACCGAGGCGAGCATCCGACGTGCGCTACGTCGCGCCGCCGACGGTAAAGCGATCGACGTCGACGAGGCGACCGCGCTCCTCGCGGCGAGCGGCGACCAGTTCAGCGAGCTGCTGGCCATCGCCGGCGGCATCCGTGACGCCGGCCTGCGGGAGGCCGGGCGCCCGGGCGTGGTGACCTATTCGCGCAAGGTCTTCATCCCGCTCACCCGGCTGTGCCAGGACCGGTGCCACTACTGCACGTTCGCCACCGTGCCGCACCGGCTGCCCGCCGCGTTCCTGGAACGCGACGAGGTCCTGGAGATCGCCCGGCAGGGCGCGGCGCAGGGCTGCAAGGAGGCCCTGTTCACGCTCGGCGACCGGCCCGAGGAGCGCTGGCCGGCGGCCCGGCAGTGGCTGGACGAGCGGGGGTACGACTCCACCCTCGACTATGTCCGGGCCTGCGCCATCGCGGTGCTGGAGGAGACCGGCCTGCTGCCGCACCTCAACCCGGGCGTGATGAGCTGGGCCGAGCTGCAGCGGCTCAAGCCGGTCGCGCCGAGCATGGGGATGATGCTGGAGACCACCGCCACCCGGCTGTGGTCCGAGCCCGGCGGCCCGCACTACGGCTCGCCGGACAAGGAGCCCGCGGTCCGGCTCCGGGTGCTCGACGACGCCGGCCGGGTGGCCGTGCCGTTCACCACCGGCATCCTGATCGGCATCGGGGAGACCCCGGCCGAGCGGGTCGACGCGCTGTTCGCGATGCGCCGCACCGCCCGGGAGTACGGGCACATCCAAGAGGTCATCATCCAGAACTTCCGCGCCAAGCCGGACACGGCGATGCGCGGGATGCCCGACGCCGAGCTGCGCGAGCTGGCCGCCACGGTGGCCGTCGGCCGGATCATCATGGGCCCCAGGGCCCGGATCCAGGCGCCGCCCAACCTGATCGACGACGAGTTCCCGCTGTTGCTGCAGGCCGGCATCGACGACTGGGGCGGGGTGTCCCCGGTGACACCCGACCACGTCAACCCGGAACGCCCCTGGCCGCAGATCGACCTGCTGGCCGAGAAGACCGCGGCCGCCGGGTTCACCCTGCGCGAGCGCCTGACGATCTATCCGGAGTTCGTCCGCCGCGGCAACGAGGGCTGGCTCGACCCGCGGCTTGCCGCGCACGTGGCCGCGCTGGCCGGCGAGGACGGGCTGGCCAAGGAGGGCACCCTGCCGGTCGGCCTGCCCTGGCAGGAGCCGGAGGAGACGTTCGGTTCCGGCCGGACCGACCTGTTCTCGGCGATCGACTCCGAAGGGCGCACCGGCGACCGCCGCTCGGACTTCAACGACGTCTACGGCGACTGGGACGAAGTGGCCGCGCACGTCAAGAGCGCGCCGCAGCACGTGCCCACCGACGTGCTGGCCGGGCTGAAGCTGGCCTCGACCGACCCGGCCGCGCTGCTGCTGCCGGAGCACGAGGACAAGGTGATGGCGCTGTTCAACGCGGACGGCAGCGCGCTGGACGAGCTGGCCCGGATCGCCGACGACCTGCGCAAGCACGTCAACGGCGACGACATCACGTACGTCGTGAACCGCAACATCAACTTCTCCAACGTCTGTTACGTGGGCTGCCGGTTCTGTGCGTTCGCCCAGCGGGAGAAGGACGCCGACGCGTACCGGCTCTCCGTCGACCAGGTGGCCGACCGGGCCGAGGAGGCGTGGCGGGACGGCGCCTCCGAGGTGTGCATGCAGGGCGGGATCGACCCGAAGATGCCGGTCACGGCGTACGCGGATCTGGTCCGGGCGGTCAAGCAGCGGGTGCCGGGGATGCACGTGCACGCGTATTCACCCATGGAGATCGTCACCGCGGCGTCCAAGGCCGGGGTGTCGCTCAAGGAGTGGCTCACCGACCTGCGCGACGCGGGCCTGGGCACCATCCCGGGCACCGCCGCCGAGATCCTCGACGACGACGTGCGCTGGGTGCTGACCAAGGGCAAGCTGCCGACCGCCACCTGGGTCGAGGTGGTCACCACCGCGCACCAGGTCGGCATCCGGTCCAGCTCGACGATGATGTACGGCCACGTCGACCACCCGCGGCAGTGGCTCGGCCACTTCCGGGTGCTGGCCGGCATCCAGGACACCACCGGCGGGCTCACCGAGTTCGTGGCGCTGCCGTTCATCCACACCAACGCGCCGATCTACCTGGCCGGCATCGCCCGGCCCGGTCCCACCTGGCGGGAGAACCGGGTGGTGCACGCGATGGCCCGGGTGCTGCTGCACGGCCGGATCGACAACATCCAGTGCTCCTGGGTGAAACTCGGCGACGAGGGCACCCGCGAGATGCTCAACGGCGGGTGCAACGACCTCGGCGGTACGCTGATGGAGGAGACGATCTCGCGGATGGCGGGCTCGGAGCACGGTTCGGCGCGTACGGTCGCCGAGCTCAAGGAGCTCGCCGCGTCCGCCGGTCGTTCCGCGGTGGAGCGGACCACGGTCTACGGCCGCCGCTGACCTGTCCGGCACGACACCGCCCGCCCCACCCGTTCGAGGTGCGGCGGGCGGCGCCGTAGTGACAGCGACACGCCGATGTCACCCGTCCGCGTGTCCTGCCGGGCCGATCCGGGTTGGTCATGGCGGACGGTGGGTGTGCAACAACACGACGGTTGTGGGGTTCGATGGGACCGTGTGCGGGCATTCGCTGCCGCGACCCGGCGTCGGAGGACCGTGTGGACCGTCTGATCGGGGCTGTCCCAGGCGGACGGTCCCTCGTGGTGTGCCGGCCCGGAGCGGGTTTGATCAGGGCGTGTCCGGCCTGTTCGGAGCCGAACCCGGTGCCGGGCGTGGCCCGGTCGCGGGACCCCCCTCGACCTGAAGTAACAAATCGGGTTAAATTGGACGCCGAGGCCGACGTTCGCGTTACCTTCCGGTGGCTCCGGGAGATAGGGCAGGAACGGGACCTCGACGCGCCCCGGCGCTTTGGGGAAACGGGCCCATTTAACAGGTTCGGCTTGACGACGCACGTCTAACACGCGTGTAATTTTGGTGGGGTTGTGGGGACGATGTGCGCCTTTTGCGTCGAACCCACAGAAACACGCCGCGTGCGTGGGGGGTCAGCGTCGGCATCGCTGCCGGCGCAGAATTTGGAGGCACGCCGATGGAAGCGCAGGTTGAAGGGGTAGACCTGCTCGGGGACGCGCCCGAGTGGCAGGAACGGGCGCTGTGCTCACAGACCGATCCAGAGGCCTTCTTCCCGGAGAAGGGTGGATCAACGCGCGAGGCCAAGCGCATCTGCGGTCGCTGTGAGGTGAAGGCCGATTGTCTGGAGTACGCACTCGGTCACGACGAGCGTTTCGGTATCTGGGGTGGACTGTCCGAACGTGAACGTCGCAAGTTGAAGCGGCGCGTCGCCTGACGGCCGGACGGCGCGAGACCCGGGCAGATGCGCGAAAGGCGCGGGGGCTGCGCGGGAAGCGCCAAGGATCAGGTGTGCGGCGTAGGAGTCTGCGCGGAATCAGGGGATCCGCTCAGCAGCCGCGGGGGTCCGCATCAGCGGGCCGGGGGCCCGCGGTGCGCCACCGGGAATCCGTAGTGGGGTAGTACCGACAACGCGGCAGCGTCAGCCCGCCGCGTTGTCCCAGGCGTCAGGCCAGTTCGTCCGGGTCGACGCCGAGCAGGTTCGCCACCTGCTCGATGATCACGTCGTGGACGAGGTCGGCGAGGTCCTCCCGATCCATCGCCCGGAATTCCAGCGGGCGGCGGTAGAGCACGATCCGTGGCGGCAGCTCATGCCGTCCCGGGCGGCCGGGCAACAGCCGGGCCAGGGGCACCTCGCCGTCCTCGAGCACGTCCGAGTCGTAGACGTTGAGATCCGGCGGCACGTCCTCGACGGCGAACTCGACGCCGGCGAGCTCTTTCGCATAGCGCCGTTCCAGGCCCTCGACGGTGTCCAGCACCAGGTCGTCGAAGATTTCCGCCTTGGTGCGGGCCAGGGGCACGGTCGCCGGCACCAGCCGGCCACGCAGGCCACGCCCGTGCCGGTCTCGTCGAGCCGGATGACCCGGGCCGGAGGCGCGCGCCGTCTTCGCGTCGGTGCGGCGGCGTTCGGGGCTGGTCGTCACTCGCTGAGCGTATCCCCACCCGGGCGACATCCGTGGTCAGGCCGTTCCTCACCGTGTGTCTGATCCGTTAATTCGTTCCATCGGGGCGGCGTGTCGGCGGACCATGGCCGAATCGTGATGCATCGCGGGTCGGCGTGTCGCGGGGCAACGCTCCCCAGAACGCCCGGCGGGGCGATAAGTTGCCGCCGTGAGGTCACCACGGCGCTGCTCCCGGAACGGCTGTCCCCGACAGGCGGTCGCCACCCTGACCTACGTCTACGGTGATTCCACCGCGGTCGTCGGCCCCCTCGCGGCGTTCGCCGAGCCCCATACGTACGACCTCTGCGAGCCGCACGCTCGCAGCCTGACCGCGCCCCGCGGCTGGGATCTGGTCCGGCACGACGGCGACTTCGCCCCGCCGCCGCCGACCACCGACGACCTCAACGCGCTCGCCGACGCGGTGCGCGAGGCGGCCCGCCCGCCCTCGGTCCGCACGGACGACACGGATCACACCCCCCAGACCGGCCGCCGCGGCCACCTCCGGGTCATCCCTCCGTCCCATTAACCCTTTTTGGTACGAATGGTGGGGTCTCGTCCGTAGGCTACGAGCCGAGTACCGCCCGTGCAGCCGACGCGGCACCGTGACCACTCCCGGCCGCAGCGCGCCTCCCGACCTCAGCTGGGCCTGACGGCCCTTATCGCGATGCGATAAGGGCCGTCAGAGCCAGCCTGAACACCCGGCGGCGCGATGCGGTCCGGACCCCGCTGCCACGTCGCGCGAGACCGTCACGGGACTCGGCTCGTAGCCTGCGGGCGGGCGCTCCGTAGTCGTACAAAATCGGGTTTTAAGGAAGAGCGACCAGGTGGAACCGCTTCTTGAGCCACGGCAGCAAGGTGCGGTAGGCCTTGATGGTGTCGGGCTGCGCGTAGTCGTGACTGAGAATGATCGCGCCGGGGCGGGCGTTGCGCTTCACGCTGCTGATCACGCGGCTGGTGTGTGAGCCGTCGGACTCCTCGCGGCCGTGCTCCCAGTCGCGGGGGTCGACCTTCCAGTAGATCGAGGTCATCCCGAGCTCCTTGGCGATCTTCACCACTCCCGGCGTGAAGTTGCCGCCGGGCGCGCGGAAGTACTTGATCTTCGCGTTCGGTACTGCGGCGCGGATCGCGTCGTTGGTGCGCTGCATGTCCGCGCGGATCTGCTTGGCCTTCTTCTTACCGAGCTTGAGATCGTGGTTCCAGGTGTGGTTGCACAGGGTGTGCCCGCCGGCCACGATCTTGCGGATCAGGTCGGGGTGGTGCTCGGCGTTGTCGCCGACCACGCAGAACGTCGCCTTCACGTGCTCCCGGGCCAGCATCTTCAGCAGGGTCGGCGTGTTCGCCGGGTCCGGGCCGTCGTCGAAGGTGAGCGCGACGTTCTTGGTCCCGGTGGTGAGCAGGCTGCCGGCCGGACCGGTTTTGCCCCGGGGGTGCTTCGGGATCGCGGTGCTCTCGGTGCGCGGGTCGGTCTTGGTCTTGGTGGGCTTCGGCTTGGCGGTCGGCTTCCGGGTCGCCGGCGGCGTGACCGGAGTGCTGACCGGCGCGGATGCCGCCGGCGGAGTCGCCTCGGTGTGGGACGTCTCGGCGGCAGCGGCCTGACCGAGGAGCCCCGTCATGATCAGCGTCAGGCTGATCATGAGGGCCTTCCTGGTGTGGGACAGCCGCATCGATTACCTCCCCAGATCATCGGCGGACTGACGAGGATGCCTCGCGAACCGGCGGAGCGCCAAGTTCGGTACGCATCTTTCGCACTGATATGCGAACTCATGAGCCTTCGACGTCGTATCCTTGCGCACCGTGTCCAGCGCTCGAGCACGCCCGTAATTGAGGGGCATTGATGTCAATAGCCGGATTTGTCATGCAAATAGGTTGATCTTGGTCGATCCGTCCTCTCTCCCGAGTATCGATCCTCCGGCCGCCGGCGGACACCGTCCCTCACCCGCCAGTGGACGCCGTCACACGGATGGCACACGGGTGAAGGCCGGGTCGCGACGCGACCCGGCCTCGAAGAACGCGAAAATTCCTATCCCAGCTCGGCCAGCTCCGCCTCGGTGAGCAGGCGGGACCGGATCAGGAAGCGGACCCCCTCGGGCGCCTCCAGCGAGAAGCCGGCGCCCCGCCCGGGGACCACGTCCACCGTGAGGTGGGTGTGCTTCCAGAGCGTGAACTGCGCGGCCGACATCCAGAACGTGATCGGCTCCGGCACCCCCTCGATCGCCAGAGATTCCAGCAGGACGTCCGAGTTGCCGGTACGGAACTCGCCCTCCAGGTAACACATCGGCGAGCTGCCGTCGCAGCACCCGCCGGACTGGTGGAACATCAGCGGACCGTGTTGCTCCCGCAGCTGCCGCATCATGCCGGCGGCCGCGGGAGTCACCTCGACGCGAGTGGCCATCTCTAGAAGAAGCCCATGGCCTTGGGTGAGTAGCTGACCAGAAGGTTCTTGGTCTGCTGGTAGTGGTCGAGCATCATCCGGTGGTTCTCCCGGCCGATACCGGACTGCTTGTAACCGCCGAACGCGGCGTGTGCCGGGTAGAGGTGGTAGCAGTTGGTCCACACCCGGCCGGCCTGGATCGCCCGCCCGGCCCGGTAGGCCCGGTTGATGTCCCGCGTCCACACCCCGGCGCCCAGGCCGTACAGGGTGTCGTTGGCGATCTTGATGGCGTCGTCGAAGTCCGCGAACGGGGTGACCGACACCACCGGCCCGAAGATCTCCTCCTGGAAGATCCGCATCGAGTTGCGGCCCTCGAAGATCGTCGGCTGGACGTAGTACCCGCCGGCCAGGTCGCCGCCGAGCTCCGCGCGCCCGCCGCCGGTCAGCGCCCGGGCGCCCTCCTGCCGGCCGGTGTCGAGGTACGACAGGATCTTCTCGAGCTGGTCGTTGGACGCCTGCGCGCCGACCTGGGTGTCGGTGTCCAGCGGGTTGCCCTGCTTGAGGTTCTCCACCCGCTTGACGCCGGCGGCCAGGAAGTCGCTGTAGTGACTCTGCTGGATCAGCGCCCGGGACGGGCAGGTGCAGACCTCGCCCTGGTTCAGCGCGAACATCGAGAAGCCTTCCAGGGCCTTGTCCAGGAAGTCGTCGTCGGCGCTGCTCACGTCGTCGAAGAAGATGTTCGGGCTCTTGCCGCCGAGCTCCAGGGTGACCGGGATCAGGTTCTCCGAGGCGTACTGCATGATCAGGCGCCCGGTGGTGGTCTCGCCGGTGAAGGCGACCTTGGCCACCCGGTTCGACGAGGCCAGTGGCTTGCCGGCCTCCACGCCGAAGCCGTTGACGATGTTCAGCACGCCGGCCGGGAGCAGGTCGCCGATCAGCGAGATCAGGTAGTGGATCGAGGCCGGGGTCTGCTCGGCCGGCTTGAGCACCACGGCGTTGCCGGCCGCCAGCGCGGGCGCCAGCTTCCAGACCGCCATCAGGATCGGGAAGTTCCACGGGATGATCTGCGCGACCACGCCGAGCGGCTCGTGGAAGTGGTACGCCACGGTGTCGTCGTCGATCTGGCCGGCGCTGCCCTCCTGCGCCCGGATGCAGCCGGCGAAGTAGCGGAAGTGGTCGATCGCGAGCGGGATGTCGGCGGCCAGGGTCTCCCGGACCGGCTTACCGTTCTCCCAGGCCTCGGCGACGGCCAGCTTCTCCAGGTTCTGTTCCATCCGGTCGGCGATCCGGTTGAGGACGTTGGCCCGCTCGGCCGGCGAGGTGCGGCCCCACGCGCCGGCCGCGCCGTGCGCCGCGTCCAGGGCCCTCTCCACGTCCTCCGCGGTGCCCCGGGCGATCTCACAGAACGACTGGCCGGTGACCGGGGACGGGTTCTCGAAGTACTGGCCCTTGACCGGCGGGACGTACTCGCCGCCGATGTAGTGGTCGTAGCGGGACTGGTAGCTCACGATGGCGCCCTCGGAACCGGGCGGGGTGTAGATGGTCACGGTCTCGCCTCCCTCTTCGGGACCGGACGCTAGTTACGGATACGTTGCAGGAACGTTGCACGCGTACTCGCGGGTCAGCTCGGCGGTCCGGCGCGCGGCGGCCCGGTCGGCCGGCGCGAGCGACGCGTACGTCTCCCAGAGCTCCAGGTCGTCGGCTCCCCACGGGCTCTCCAGCCACCTCTGCAGCAGCCGCCGGTCGCCGGCGGCCAGGATCGCGGCGCGCAGCCGGCTGTCGATCATGCGGCGCAGCCGGACGATCCCGGGCGCGTCCGAGCCGGGCAGCAGCGGCCCCGGGTAGGCGGCCAGCGCGTCGGCGGTCTGCCCGCGGCCCAGCAGGTCGGTCACCGTGCCGAAGTCGGTGGCCGGCTGGGCGCGCAGCCGGTAGGGCCGCGAGTCGAGCAGCTCCGGCCCGAGGATCCGGCGCAGCCGGGACAGCTCGGCGCGCACCGTCACCGGGTTCACGTCGTCGCCGTAGAGGTCGACGGCCAGCTGGTCGCCGGTCCGCCCCTCCGGGTGCGTGGTGAGCAGGACCAGCAGCTCGGAGTGCCGCCGGCCGAGCCTGGTCCGGGCCGTCCCGGACGCGAGGAGGGCCTCGTCCCGGCCGAGTGCCGCGACCGACGGCCGGTCCCGGACCGGGGTCAGACCGCGGAGGTACGCCTCGGCGGCCAGCGCGGTGGCCCGGACCAGCGCCAGGCTGTGCGGGTTGGCCAGGTGGTCGCCGCCGGTCACGTCGATCGCGCCGAGCAGCAGCCCGGTGCCCGGGTCGTGGATCGGCGCGGCGGTGCACGTCCAGCGCTGCACCGGCCGGCTGAAGTGCTCGGTCGCGAAGATCTGCAGCGCGTGGTCGACGGCGAGCGCGGTGCCCGGGGCGTTGGTGCCGGCGTGCGCCTCGTCCCAGCGGGCGCCGGGCACGAAGTTCATCGAGGCGGCGCCGGACAGCATGCCGGAGTCACCCTCGACCCAGAGCAGCCGGCCGTGCGCGTCGCAGACCGCCAGGATGTGATCGCCGTCATCGGCCAGGCCGCCCAGCAGGTCCCGGAAGATCGGCATCACCCGGGACAGCGGATGAGCCGCCCGGTACGCCTCCAGCTCGTTGTCGCACAGGTCGATGGGCGGGGTGCTGTCCGCACCGATGAAGGCCGCCGAGCGGGCCCAGGAATCGGCCACCACCGAGCGCATCTGGTGCGGTCGTTCGTTCTGCGACACGAACCGTTCGTGGGCACGGCCGACCTGCCGGATCCGTTCGGCCGGGTCGTCACCGGGGGTCAGGGCAAGCCAGGGGTTCACCGGCAGCACCTCCAGACCCCCATCGTGACGCGCGTCACGACAAGAGACAACAGTCCCTACGATCTGGCCCGTGCAGCCCTGGCCCCGTACCGAAGAAGAAGCCCTCGCCGCGCAGGACCTCCTGCGCGGCCGCGTCGTCACCGCGCCCGGTCCGGCGTCCCCGGCCACCGTGGCCGGCCTGGACGTCGCCTACGACGACTCCGGTGACCGGCTGGGCGCGGCCGTCGTCGTGCTGAACACCGAAGATCTTTCGGTACGCGACACCGCGGTGATCCGCGGCCGCCCGGCCTTCCCGTACGTGCCGGGTCTGTTCGCTTTCCGCGAAGTCCCCGCCCTGATGGCGGCGCTGGAGAAGCTGACCGTACGCCCGGACGTGCTGATCTGCGACGGTCACGGACTGGCCCACCCGCGCCGGTTCGGCCTCGCCGCGCACCTGGGCGTGCTCACCGACCTGCCGTCGTTCGGGGTCGGCAAGACCCGGCTGATCGGCGCCTGGGAACCGGTCGGTGAGGGCCGGGGGAGTCGATCGGCGCTGGTGGACGACGGTGAGACGGTCGGCGCGGTGCTGCGTACCCAGACCGGGGTGAAGCCGGTCTTCGTCTCGGTCGGGCACCGGATCGACCTGGACACCGCGTGCGCGCTCACCCTGCGGCTGGCCGCGAGGTACCGGCTGCCCGAGACCACCCGCGCAGCTGACCGTGTTTGTCGTGATCTTCTCAGTTAACGGCCCGGTCGCGGGGATAAAACCTTTTCGTGGCCGGTGCTCCGATACCCTCCCCCCAACAGGGCTTTCGAAGGAGTGAGCAGTGCTGGATCTGTCCCAGATCATCAAGGCGTACGACGTCCGGGGCGTTGTCCCGGACCAGTTCAACGAGCCGGTGGCCCGGGCGATCGGTACGGCGTTCGTCGAGATGCTGCGGGAATCCGGTGACCAACCCGACCAGATCGTGATCGCGCACGACATGCGCGAGTCCGGTCCGGGTCTGGCCGCCGCGTTCGCACAGGGCGTCAACGCGGCCGGCGCCGGTGTGATCAACATCGGGCTGGGCTCGACCGACCAGCTGTACTACGCGTCCGGGTCGCTGAACCTGCCCGGCGCGATGTTCACCGCGAGCCACAACCCCGCGCAGTACAACGGGATCAAGCTGTGCCGCTCGGGCGCGCGCCCGGTCGGCCAGGACAGCGGCCTGGCCGTGGTCCGGCAGCGGGCCCAGAAGCTGCTCGGCGACCTGAACGCGGAGGCCGACGGCCCGTCCCGGGTCGAGGAGCGCAACCTGCTCGGCGCGTACGCCGAACACCTGCGCTCGCTCGTCGACCTCAGCGGCATCCGCCCGCTCAAGGTGATCGTGGACGCCGGCAACGGGATGGGCGGGTACACCGTGCCGGCCGTGCTCGGCGACCAGGTGCTGCCCGCGCTGCCGCTGACCATCGCGCCGCTCTTCTTCGAGTTGGACGGTTCGTTCCCGAACCACGAGGCCAACCCGCTGGACCCGAAGAACCTGGTCGACCTGCAGAACGCGGTGCGCGAGCAGGGCGCCGACATCGGCCTGGCGTTCGACGGCGACGCGGACCGCTGCTTCGTGATCGACGAGAACGGCGACCCGGTCTCGCCGTCCGCGATCACCGCGCTGGTGGCCGCGCGTGAGCTGGCCAAGTTCCCGGGCAGCGTGATCATCCACAACCTGATCACCTCGGCCGCGGTGCCGGAGATCATCCACGAGCTCGGCGGCAAGCCGGTGCGCAGCCGGGTCGGCCACTCGTTCATCAAGGCCGAGATGGCCGAGACGAACGCGGTCTTCGGCGGCGAGCACTCGGCGCACTACTACTTCCGGGACTTCTGGTTCGCCGACACCGGCATGCTCGCCGGGATGCACGTGCTGGCCGCGCTCGGCGGGCAGGATCTGCCGCTGTCCGAGTTCGCCGCGGAGTACGAGCGGTATTCGGCGTCAGGTGAGATCAATTCCACGGTGGCCGACGTTCCCGCCAAGATCGAAGAGGTCCGCGCCGCGTTCCCGGACGCCGATGTGGACACCCTCGACGGGTTTACCTTCCAGGTCGGCGACGGTGCGTGGTTCAACCTGCGCGCCTCGAACACCGAGCCGCTGCTGCGCCTGAACGTCGAAGCGCAGGACGCCGCGCGGATGGCGTCGCTCAGGGACGACGTGCTCGCCATCGTTCGCGGATAGGATCGCGGGGACACACGCTTTCCGCCGCGTAAAGGAGTAGATCGGTGGCGCTCGATCCGCAGTTGCTGGACATCCTGGCCTGCCCGGACACCCATCACGCTCCTCTCGAGTACGACACCGGTGGTCAGACGCTGACGTGCACGGAGTGCGGCCGGATCTTCGAGATCCGGGATGACATCCCGATCCTCCTCCTCGACGAGGCCCGGCTTCCGGGTTCGGCGGGCACCGCTGTGGAGGGGGAGCACTGATGGTCAACCCACTTGAGGGCCGGGCCGGCGTCAACGGCCACCGCGTCGCCGACGAGACGTTGCTCAACAACGAGAAGACGATGCTCGGCAACGACCCGGGCGGCATGCTCCGGGCCACCGCGTCGGCCGGCGCCCAGGTCCGCGAGTCGGCGGCACTGGCCGCCGAGGTCGACCTGACCATGCTGATCGACGAGGGGCGGCCGCGCGCGGTCGTCGTCGCCGGCATCGGCACGGCCGGCCTGACCGGCAGCATCCTGTCCACCGTCGCCGGCCCGCGCTGCCCGGTTCCGATCATCGGGCACCGCAGTGCCGGCGTGCCCGGCTGGGTCGGCGCCGCCGACGTGGTGATCGCGGTCTCCGCCTCCGGGCGCAGCCCCGAGGCGCTGGCCGCGGCCGAGGCGGCGTCGCGTCGTGGCGCCCGCCTGGTCGCCATCGGCAACCCCGACTCCGAGCTGCAGGCGATCGCCGAGCGCGCCCGGGCCCCGTTCATCGGTGTGCCCCGTCGCGCGCCGGCCCGCGCCACGCTCTGGGGCCTGGCCGTCCCGGTGCTGCTGGCCGGCCGCGCGCTGGGCCTGGTCAAGGTCACCGAGGCGGACATCGCCGAGACCGCGACCCGCCTCGACGCCGACGCCGAGCGCTGCCGGCCGGACGCCGACTCGTTCGTCAACCCGGCCAAGGCTCTCGCCCTCGGCCTGGCCGGCTCGGTCCCGGTCATCTGGGGTTCGTCCCCGCTGGCCACCGTCGCGGCCCGGCGGTTCGCCGACACCCTGGCCGCGAACGCGCGGTATCCCGTGATGGCCGGCGCGCTGGGCGAGGCCGGCCGCGGCCGGGTGGGCCTGCTGGACGGTGTGTTCGGCGGGCTCGCCGAGTCGACGCGGGACATCTTCGCCGACCCGGACGAGGAAGAGGAGAACGTGACCCGGCTGCGCCTCGTGGTGCTCCGGGACGGCGGGCTCAACCCGGAGGACGACGCCGACGAGCCGGTCGCCGTCGAGGAGCGCCGGGCGGACGCCATCCAGACGCTCGCCGATCGCCGTGGCGTACGCTGCGACGTGCTCACCGCCGAGGGCGGCTCGGCGCTGGAACGGCTCGCCTCGCTCGTCGCGGTGCCCGACTTCGCGTCGCTGTACCTCGCCCTGGCGCACGGGCTGGACCCGATGGCCGTTCCGGCGATCAGCGAGATGAAGGAGCTGTCGAACCCGATGCCTGAAGGACTTCAGTGAGCGCTGAGGGCGGCACCAAGGCGATCATCGCGGCCCTGAGTGCCAACCTCGGTATCGCGGCCACCAAGTTCGGTGCCTGGTTCCTGACCGGTTCGTCGTCGATGCTGGCCGAGGCGATCCACTCGGTGGCCGACTCCGGCAACCAGCTACTGCTCCTGGTCGGCGGCAAACAGGCAAAGAAAAAAGCCACCCCGGAACACCCTTTCGGGTACGGGCGGGAGCGCTACATCTACGCGTTCATCGTCTCGATCGTGCTGTTCAGCGTGGGTGGCCTGTTCGCGCTCTACGAGGCGTACCACAAGATCCAGCACCGCGAGCCGATCACCGAGTGGAAATGGGTGCCGGTCGTCGTCCTGGTGGTGGCGATCGCCCTGGAGTCCTACTCGTTCCGGACCGCGATCAAGGAGTCCAACCACACCCGGGGCACCACCTCGTGGGTGGACTTCGTGCGCCGGGCGAAGGCGCCGGAGCTGCCGGTGGTGCTGCTGGAGGACGCCGGCGCGCTCGTCGGCCTGGTGCTCGCGCTGTTCGGCGTCGGGATGACCCTGATCACCGGCAACGGTGTCTGGGACGGCATCGGCACCGGTGCGATCGGTGTCCTGCTGGTGGCGATCGCGGCCATCCTCGCGGTGGAGACCAAGAGCCTGCTGCTCGGTGAGGGCGCCAACCCGGAGACCGTCACCCAGATCGAGCGGGCCGTGCTCGCCGGCGACGGCATCGAGCGGATCATCCACATGAAGACGCTGCACCTCGGCCCGGAGGAGCTGCTCGTCGCCGTGAAGATCGCGGTGCCGCGGTCGGAGAACGCCGAAGAGGTGGCCCGGCACATCGACGAGACCGAGTCGAGGATCCGCGAGGCGGTCCCGATCGCCCGGGTGATCTACATCGAACCGGACATCTTCCGCACCCAGCGGACGTCGGACGAAGCGGTAACCGCAGCGCCACCCGCCACCACCTGACCAGCTGCTAATTTGCCGGGTATGACCGTGTACCCGCTGACCGGAGTGATCCGCCCGTACGCCTGGGGATCCCGGACCGCGATCGCCGAGCTGCAGGGCCGCCCCACCCCCGCCGAGGGGCCGGAGGCGGAACTGTGGCTCGGCGCGCATCCGGGTGACCCGTCCACTGTGCCGGGCCCGGACGGCCCGGTCACCCTGACCACTCTGATCGACGGCGACCCGGCCGCTCAGCTCGGCGCCGGTGTCGCGGAACGTTTCGGCGACCGCCTGCCGTACCTGATGAAGGTCCTGGCCGCCGGCGCCCCGCTCTCCCTGCAGGCGCACCCCGACCTGAAGTACGCCGGTGAGGCGTTCGCCCGCCAGGTCGCCGACCCGTCGCTGCCGAAGAACTACACGGACGCCAACCACAAGCCCGAGATGCTTGTCGCGCTGACCCCGTTCGACGCGCTCTGCGGTTTCCGCCCGGCCGAGGTCTCCGCCCTGGTGCTCACGGAGCTGAACCTGCCGCAGCTCGCCCCGGTGATCACCGTGCTGCGCTCCGGCGACCTCTCCGAAGCGGTCCGGCTGCTGCTCACCTGGCCGGCCGACGACCGCACCCCGCTGATCGACGCCGTGACGGCCGCGGCCGCCGCGATCCCGGTCGGCCACCAGCACGAGGAGTCCTTCCGGCTCGCGATCGACCTGGCCGGTCACTACCCCGGCGACCCCGGTGTGCTGGTCGCACTGCTGCTGAACCTGGTGCACCTGGCCCCCGGCGAGGCGATCTGGATGCCGGCCGGCAACCTGCACGCCTACCTGCACGGCCTGGGCGTCGAGTTGATGGCGGCCAGCGACAACGTGCTGCGCGGCGGGCTCACCCCGAAACGGGTCGACGTCGACGAGCTGCTCAAGGTGCTGCGCTTCGAGACGCTGGAAGACCCGCTGCTGCACGGCGCCGAGGTCGCGCCGGGCGTGACGTCGTGGCGGGTGCCGGTCCGGGACTTCGAGATGTACCGGGTGGAGCTCACCTCGAGCCGCCCGCCGGTGAAACTCCCCGGCACCGGCCCCCGGATCATCCTGGGCGTGTCCGGAGACGTTCACATCGGCGAGGAGCACGGCATCCCGGTGACCCTGTCTCCGGGGACGGCGGCCTACGCCCCGGCCGCTGGCGGCCCGCTGACCGCCGCGGGACTGGGCACCCTGTTCATCGCCGCAGTCCCCGACTGACCACTCCACCGAGGCGCGGACCGTCCCAACCCGGCCGGCCCGCGCCTCCCCCCGCCGCGTGCGTGTGAAGTCGCCGCCCGCTCCCCACCAAAAGCCCCCACGCAGCCCCCGCCGGGCCGTGTGTGAAGTTGCGGTCCGCTCCGCACCGAAAGTCCCCACGCAGTCTCTGCCGCGGCCGTGTGTGTGAAGTTGTGGTGCGGTGCGCGCCGAAAGTCCCCACGCAGTGTGTGCTGCGGCCGTGTGTGTGAAGTTGTGGTGCGGTGCGCGCCGAAAGTCCCCAGCAGTGTCTGCCGCGGCCGTGTGTGTGAAGTTGTGGTGGGCTGCGCACCGGAAGTGCCCACCGCGGCGGCGCGATGGGGTGGGCTGGGTGGTGTTCGGGAGGGTTCTGGACGCTCAGTGACACCAAGGTGAACGCAAAGTGCCCGAAATTTCGTGAAATGCCTTGACATGGGATGTGCGGAGTGTGAATCTATAACCACGCAGCGTCATTGGTGATCGGGGGGTCCCACGGACGCGCGCGGTACCAAACCGGGGGGATGAACGGGGCGGCGGGCTTAGGCCTGTCGCCCCGTTCGCTATCCGCGCCCAGTTCGAGCCGAGCCGAGCCGCGCAACGAGGACGCGCCGCACGACGCCACCCCGCCCCGCCGCGCCGCACGACGCGACGCCACGCCACGCCGCCGTGCGACGCCGCGCCGTGCGACGCCGGGCCGCGCCACCCCGCGCCGGCCTTCGCTCGACTCCCGCGAACGCCCATGCCGCTCCTGCTGATCCGTGCCGCAACCAGGTCGCTCGCTGTTCGATGGATCGGTGTCGTCGCCATTTCGGCCGGGATTGCATCGGGCTCGGCGGATGGGTTCGATAGCCGCCGAGAATCCGCGCCCCACCGTCACCGCCGGCCAATCCCGAAACGTGACTACCGGGCTGCCCACCCGTACCGAAGCGGTTGGTTGTGAATTGATTCCTGGCGGCCTCGCCGCCCTTTCCCGGAGCCTCCGGAAACTCCCGGCGCCGGGGCAGTGACCGCGACCACACCGCGGACCCGCCGCGAGACCGCGATCGTGGCCCCGGACCGCCGCCCGGTTCCAGAACCGCCATGAACCGGGCCTACCGGATCAACCTCGCCACCCGCCCGCCGGAGTCGGCTTTCGGGGCGGTGACCCGGCGGAGTCGGGCGGTCACCTATACGTGTGACTACTCCGACACTGGATCATCCCGCGACCGACCCTCGCCGCCCCCGGCGACATTCGGTCAGAAGTCGCGCCCGACGACCGCCCGCGAGCCCCCCACCTGCACCGATATTGCGGAAAGGCGGCGCCCGTCACCTCGGAACGAGGACGGTCGTCACCGCGGAAACACGTGTGGCTGCGGAAGAGCCGGAACGGACAAGTCGAGTGCTTTCCTTACCGATCCGCGTTGCAAGTTGCAATCGGCCATTGATACGCCGATATGGTGGCTCCGTGGCGAGGCCGACATCGACAGCACGCCGGGAACTCGGCGGCGAATTGCGCCGGCTCCGTGGCGAGCGCCGTGCGGTGGATGTGGCCACCGCACTGGGCTGGTCCGAGTCGAAGCTGAGCCGGATCGAGACGGCGCACACCGGGATCACCGAGGCGGACCTGGACCGCCTGCTCACCCTGTACGGGGTCCGCGTCGAGGAACGCGGCCGCCTGCGCGACCTGGCCCACCAGGGCCGGGCCCGGGCCTGGTGGGCCCCTTACCGGTCATCCGTGCCGGACCCCTACGACGAATACCTGGCGCTGGAGGCGGACGCCACCCTGATCTCCGAGTGGGAGGCCCAGGTGATGCCGGGTCTGCTGCAGACCGACGAGTACGCCCGTGCGGTGATCGAGACCGGAGCGGACATCGGCGACCGCGACGTCATCCAGCGGCGGCTCAGCGTGCGGACCGGGCGCCGGGAGCGGTTCTTCCTCAAGGACCCGGAGCCCCGCCTGGACATCGTCCTGGACCAGGGCGTCCTGTTGCGCGAGGTGGGTGGCCGGCAGGTGCTGATCCGGCAGCTGGAGCGGCTGCTCGACGGCGCCGAGCTGCCGGGCGTGGAAGTGCTGATCCTGCCGTTCGCGGCGGGGGCGCACGCCGGTCTGACTGAATCGTTTCTGGTGCTGGAGTTCGCGGAGGGTACCCGGAACCCGGTGGTCCACTCGGAAGGGCTGACCGGTGGTCACTTCCGAGTGAAGCCGGAGGAGCTCGAGGTATACCAAGACGCCTTCGATGACCTGCGGGAACGCGCTTTGTCGAAAGAAGCGAGCCGAACGGTCATCGCTGAGACGAGGGATCGATTGGCTCGGTGAGCCTCTGCTGTGGGGTCCAATGGTGATGCGAATTCCATTGGAAGGAGAAACCATGCAGGACGCCACGATCACTTGGCGTAAGAGCAGCCGGAGTGGCGCTGCTGGGCATTGTGTCGAGGTCGCCAACGCGCCGGCAGCGGTGCTGGTGCGCGACTCGAAGGACGCCACCGGACCCGTGCTCAGCTTCGACACGCGGGACTGGACCGGATTCATCGCCGGAGTTCGAGCAGGAGAGTTCGACCTGCCCAGCGCGTAACACCGGGTTGTCGCATGTGCGCGCCACGGGCGGTCCCGGACCGGGACCGCCCGTTTTCATGTCCTCACCGAGGGTTTTCCGGTCGTGACACCTTCTGGGTGGAGTGCCTTTTCGCGTAGGCTGCCGGGCAAGATCGCCCCCCGGGTGGCGCGGGGGCCGGGAGGACAGTGCAATATTGGACCGCATGAGAGCCCGGGTACTGGTCGTCGACGACGATCCCGCGTTGGCCGAGATGCTCGGCATCGTCCTGCGCAGTGAGGGATTCCTGCCCTCGTTCGTCGCGGACGGCGAACGCGCGCTCGCCGCTTTCCGGGAGAGCCGCCCGGACATCGTCCTGCTGGATCTGATGCTCCCAGGGATGAGCGGCATCGACGTCGCGCGCGCGATTCGCGCCGAGTCGGGGATTCCGATCGTCATGCTCACCGCGAAGAGCGACACCGTCGACGTGGTGCTGGGCCTGGAGTCCGGCGCCGACGACTACGTGGTCAAGCCGTTCAAGCCCAAGGAGCTGGTCGCCCGGATGCGGGCCCGCCTGCGCCGGGGCGAGGACGCCGCGCCGGAGACGCTCACCATCGGGCCGCCCGGCAACCAGATCAACATCGACGTGCCGGCGCACACCGTGTCCCGGGACGGCGAAGAGGTCAAGCTCACGCCGCTGGAGTTCGACCTGCTGGTGGCCCTGGCCCGCAAGCCGCGCCAGGTGTTCACCCGCGAGGTTCTGCTCGAGCAGGTCTGGGGTTACCGGCACGCCGCGGACACCCGGCTGGTCAACGTGCACGTCCAGCGACTGCGCGCGAAGATCGAGCCGGACCCGGAGCGACCGGAGATCATCCTGACGGTTCGTGGTGTCGGCTACAAGGCGGGCACCGGCTAGTCGCCGCCAGCGGCTAATGTTGCCGCGTTATGCGTGCTCCGGCTTGGCTTCCCCTGCCCGTGCGCCGCGCCCTGCGGGTGGTGCGGCGCTACTGGCGCGTGGTCGCGTTCCGGTTGGGGAAACACACCTCGCCGGTGCGCCGCTCCTGGCGCCGCTCGCTGCAGGTCCGGGTGGTGACGCTGACCCTCATCGCGTCCAGCCTGCTGGTCGGCACGTTCGGCTGGTTCATCGCCTGGCGCAGCGCCGACATCCTGCTGAACCGCGCGGAGGCCGAGGTCGCGGCGTCCCTGGAACGCAAGGTGGTCTGGGCGTCGCAGCAGCTCACGCTGTACCCGCAGGCGTACGACCCGCAGCTGCCCGGCACGATCAGCGAGACCATCAACGAGCTCTACGACGGTGACCAGGCCGGCGACGGCGGCACCCTGGTGTCGATGCGCGCCGAGCACTACGCCGCGCAGTACCCCGAGCTCGCCCCGCAGACCGTGCCCGCTGTCGACACCCGGCAGCTGATCACCCCGGAGCTGATCCACGAGGTCGCCGACAACGCGCGGGTGGCCCAGCAGATCCGGACCGCCGACATCGGTGGCACCACGGCGAAATACCTGGTCTACGGCTCGCCGGTGCCGTCCAAGTTCGGGCACGTCGAGCTCTACTACATGGTTCCGCTGACCACCGAGGTCAGCGCGGCCAACCAGATCCGGACCACCGTGCTGATCACCGGCTCGGCCCTGGTGATCCTGCTCGGCGTGGTGGCCGGGCTGGTCACCCGGCTGGTGGTCACCCCGGTCCGGGTGGCCGCGCGGACCGCCCAGCGGCTCTCGGCCGGTCTGCTGGACCAGCGGATGAAGGTGGAGGGCGAGGACGACCTGGCCCTGCTCGCCGCGGCGTTCAACCAGATGGCGGCGAACCTGCAGCGGCAGATCGTCCGGCTGGAGGAGATGTCCCGGCTGCAGCGGCGGTTCACCTCGGACGTCTCGCACGAGCTGCGCACCCCGCTGACCACGGTCCGGATGGCCGCCGACCTGATCTTCTCGGAGCGCGAGGACTTCGACCCGGCGGTGGCGCGCAGCGCCGAGCTGCTGCAGGCCGAGCTGGACCGGTTCGAGGACCTGCTCACCGACCTGCTGGAGATCAGCCGGTTCGACGCCGGGTTCGCCGCGCTGGACTCCGAGCACACCGACCTGGTCCCGATCGTGCAGCGGGTCGCCGAGCGGCTCACCGGGCTGGCCGAGCGGGTCGGCGTCACGCTCGAGCTGCGCCTGCCGGACTCGCCGGTGATCGCCGAGGTGGATCCGCGCCGGGTCGAGCGGGTGCTGCGCAACCTGGTCGGCAACGCGGTCGAGCACGGCGAGGCCAAGCCGGTGCAGATCACCATGACCACTGACGACGCCGCGGTCGCGATCACCGTGCGGGACCACGGCATCGGCCTCAAGCCCGGCGAGGAACGCCTGGTCTTCAACCGGTTCTGGCGGGCAGACCCGTCCCGGGCCCGGCAGACCGGCGGCACCGGCCTGGGCCTGTCGATCAGCGCGGAGGACGCCCGGCTGCACGGTGGCTGGCTGGAAGCGTGGGGCGCGCCCGGGGAGGGTGCCCAGTTCCGCCTCACCCTGCCGGTCCGGGCCGGTGACCGGCTGGTCGCCGCTCCGCTGCCGCTGATCCCCCGGGACCGTACTGCGGAGGTGAGCTGATGCGCCTACGGACCACCGGCCCGATCACACTGCCGGCCGTCGTCGCGCTGGTGGCGTTGCTGACCGCGGGCTGCGGGATACCGGACGCCACCGGGGTGAAGGACGTCGGGCCCGGCCCGTCGACCGGGATAAGTTCCGGTGACGACCGCGCACCGGGCGAGGTCAGCCGGGAGGACGTCCTCAACGACCGGGCGCTGTTCGTCGAGAACTATCTGAAGGCCGCGGCCGGGGATCCGGAGTCCGCGCTGGCCCGGGCCCGCAAGTTCATGACTCCCGAGGCGGCCCGCGCGTTCAAGCCCACCGGGACCGCGCTGCGGGTGATCCGCCTGGTGGAGACCCCGCTGAACACCCCGGGGCAGGACGTCGTCGGTCTGACCTACGAGCAGGTCGGCACGCTGGACAAGTTCGGCCTGCTGGAGCCGGCCACCGAGATCCGCCGGGACACCTACGAGATCCGGGTCGGCACGATGCCCGGCAAGGACGGCTACTTCATCACCGAGGCGCCGCCGGCCCTGTTGATCAGCGATGCCGCACTGGACCGCTTCTACGAGCAGCAGGCCATCTACTTCTGGAACACCGACTACACGGCGCTGGTGCCGGACGTGCGGTACATGCCGAAGGCGGTGCCGCCCGAGCAGCGGCCGAACGCGATCCTGACCTGGCTGCTGAACGGCCCGGCGCCCTGGCTGTCGGTCTCCGACCTGCCCGAGGGCACCGCGCTGAACGGCAAGGTGCCGGCGGTCAGCGAGAACCGGCTCCAGGTCAACCTGAGCGGGCCGCTGCCGTCCACCGACGCCGCGCTGGCCCTGGACCGGCTGCGCCGGCAGCTGCAGTGGTCGTTGCGGCCGCTGCTGCCCGGCGAGCTGGACCTGAAGATCGGCCACCAGGACTCCCAGGCGTATTCCGGCAACGACTACCTGTCGAGCAACCCCGCGGACCGGCTGGTCGCCGATCCGGAACGCTTCGTGATCTACGGCGGCAAGATCCGCCGGATCACCGGTACGCCCAAGTCGGTCGAGGCCGTGCCGGTGCTGGACCCGGACGAGAACAAGGACATCCAGTCCGCCGGGATCAGCACCTCGGCGCAGTACGCGTTCGCCGCCGTGGTCGTCAAGGACGGCAAGAACCAGGCGCTGCGGGTGGCCGGCGGCCCGCTCGGCCAGCAGGTCCCGCTGCAGCCGATCACCGGCCTGTCCGGCTCGCTCGGCCCGCCGACCTGGGCGATCACCGGGGACGCGGCGGACGACGCGATCGGGCTGATCGCCGCGAACGGCCACCTGTACTCGTTCCCGAGCGGCAAGGGCGCCGCGCAGCAGATCCCCTGGACCGGACCCGGCACCAAGATCACTTCGGTCGCGGTGGCGCCGGACGGCCGCCGGATGGCCCTGGTGGTCGACGGCAAGCTGTACCGCGCGTCGCTCAGCACCAGCGGGGACACCCCGGCGCTGGGCACACCGCAGCAGATCCGGCCGGCCGACCTGTCGTCGGTGACCGCTGTCGCCTTCAACAGCGAGGGCTGGCTGACCGTGGCCGGCCTGCGTTCCAAGGATCTCCGGGTGACGATCGTGGACGTGTCGATCGACGGCGCGCTGCAGTCGCCCCGGCTGTCCGACCTCGGCGACAAGCCGGTGACCGCGCTGAGCGTCTACCCGGCCAACCCGAAGGACGCGAGCCCGCTGACCGGGCGGGCGTTCTCCCTTGCGATCTCGTACACCGCCGAGGACAAGGCGTGGGAGGTGCTGTCGACGGCCGGACCGATCGGTGTCGACAAGCTGGCCGGGCCACCCGGCAACCAGCCCGCCGGGATGGTGCCGACCGCGCCCTTCTATCTGGAATGACGCCGGGAATGACCGGATCGGCATGACCAGTGTGTTCGGTGACCTCGCCGACCTGGTGCTGCCGGGCGCCTGCGTGGGCTGCGGCGCGGACCGGGTCCGGCTGCGCAACGGCGCCTGCCCGGCCTGCGTGGCCGAGCTGGAGGGCCTGCGACCGCACCGGGCGGCGCCGAGCCCGCCGCCGCCCGGGTTCCCGCCCTGCGTGGCGGTGGGCCCGTACGCGGGGGCGCTGCGCGGTGCGCTGCTCGCGTACAAGGAAAAGGGCCGGCATCGACTCGCGCGGCCTCTCGGCGCGTTGCTGGCCGGTGCGGTCGCGGCCCTCGCGCCGCCCGGCCGTCCGGTTCTGATCGTCCCGGTCCCGTCCACCCGCGCGGCCCGCCGGGAGCGGTACGGCGACCACATGACCCGACTGACCACCCACGCGGTCCAGCGGCTGCGCGCGGCCGGTTGGACGGCCTGGGCGGACCAGCCGTTGCGGGCGCTGCCGAGGCCTGACTCAACGTCACTGGACGCTGCCGCAAGGTCTACGGCGGCTGTCAATTCACTGCGAATCAATCCGGCTCGAATCAGCGTTCTGCGGCGCGGCGGCGCGCCGAGGAGCACGCTGGTGATAGCGGACGACATCGTCACCACGGGGGCCACGTTGGCCGCTGCGGTACGTCGTCTAGAGGAGGCGGACATGCAGGTCACCGGCGCCGCAGTCTTGGCAGCGACACAACTGCGCCGCATCTGTCCGGGGATTTGACTTCATGTCACCCCGGGACTGCCGATAGAGGCGAACGTCAGCCATCCGGGTTCCCCAACGAGGGGTGACGTGCAGGGATCTGCGGGTTAGCGTCTAGGTGACGAGGGTAGGGTTCATCAACTTACCCGCCACATCTGGTGATCGGGCTAGCGCTTTCCGCCGCACCGGAAAGGAGTCGTCTCACTACGTCTGTCGCGCCGTCCGTTCAGGGGCGCGGCGTCCTTCTCAAGCAGCACGATGCGCCGGCTAACCGGTGCCCCACCATGTTTGTCACGTTGGGGGAGGTCACGAGTGGACATTGTCGTCAAGGGCCGCAACGTAGAGGTTCCCGACCACTATCGCGAGCATGTCGCAGAGAAACTGAGCAAGGTCGAGCGGTACGACCAGAAGCTGATGAGGGTCGACGTAGAGCTGTTCCACGAACGGAACCCGCGTCAAGCAGACACCTGCCAGCGAGTCGAGATCACCGTCAGCACCAAGGGCCCGGTGGTCCGCGCCGAAGCTCAGGCACAGGATTTCTACGCAGCTCTGGACTGCGCCATAAACAAGCTGGACGCCCGGTTGCGCCGTTCCGCCGACCGGCGCCGCGTCCATCGAGGACGGCACGCACCGATCTCGGTCGCCGCCGCCACCGCGAACCTCCCCACCGACCTGACCAGGGGTGGAACCGCCACGCTGACCGCCGAGCCAGAGGTCGAGGAAAACCTGGCCGAGCACGATGAGAATCAGCCATGGGCCATCGTCCGCGAGAAGGAGCACTCCGGCGAGCCGATGACCGTCGACGACGCGCTCTTCCAGATGGAACTCGTGGGGCACGACTTCTACCTGTTCCAGGACAAGGAGAGCGGCCGCCCCAGCGTCGTCTACCGCCGTCGAGGCTACGACTACGGCATTCTCAGCCTGGCTGGGTGAGTTCCCCGCCGGAGGCCTGCGCGAGCAGGTCTTCGGCGAGCAACACGTACTGCAGGTCGTCGTGACGGGTGCCGGCCGCGCCGGGCAGCCGGGAGCGCAGCAATGCCTCCTGGTGGAAACCGGCCTTCTCCAGCACCCGTTGCGAGCCCAGGTTGTCCGGGAACGTGCCGGCGATCAACCGGGCGATGCCGGTCTCCGCGAAGGCCCACAGGCCGATCAGCTGCGCGGCCCGGGTCATCAGCCCGCGCCCGCGGTGTTCCGGCAGCATGCTGTACCCGATCATGGCCTGCCCGGTCGGCGGCTCCTGGTAGTACAGCGAGATCTCGCCGAGCGGCGCGCCGGTCACCGCGTCCGCCACGATCATGTCGGCCCGGCTGCCGGCCAGCCAGTGCGACGCCGCCCAGAAGCAGCGCCGGCGCACCTCCGCCGGGTGCGGCGGGGTGGGCGGCACGGCGGAGGCCATCACATCCGGCACATTGTGCAACTCGGTGTAGAACGGCACGTCGTCCTCGCCGAGCGGGCGCAGCGTCACCACGCCGTCGGTGAGCTCGCCGCCGGGCAGGTCGGGCAGCAGCCGTTCGGCCGGCTCGCCGGAGTCACCGGCCAGCCGGGAGTAGACCAGCACGTCGTCGAATCCGCCGGTCAGGTTCGGCAGCGCGCCACGCCGGTCGCCCTCCCGGGTGAAACCGGCGGCCAGCGCGACCCGCTGCGCCACCGGGTTGTCCCGGTGGATCAACAACTCGAGCCGCTGCAGCCGGGGCGTCCCGGGCGCGCCGGTGAAGACCCGCTCGCTCAGGGTGCGCAGCGCGGCGGTCGCGATCCCGCGGCGCCGATCCCGCGGGCCGACCCAGAACCGGGCCTCGGCAGTGCCACGACCAGGCAGAAGGTGGTCCAGATCGATGCCTCCGACCGGGTCGCCGGCGCCTCCGGCGACTATGGCGTACGCATAATCGCTGCTCGCGGCAGTCAGACGCGGCAGGAACCGGCGCCCGCGCTGATCGTCGCGTGCCGCGTCCACGATCGCCTCGTCCCGCGAGCCGCGGGCGCGCAGTGTCACCCCGTTGTCCTGTTCCACGGGAACATCCTTCCGCAGACTCGCCCGGGCGCGAAACGTGATTCGCGCGCCCGGGTGCTGCGCTGTCAGCGAACTTCCTGCACCGTTTCGAGTCTTTTGCGAGGTTCACGGGAGGCTCGGGTCACAGGCTCCGGGAGAAGGTGCCTACGATGGTTCGGCAGACTGTCTAGGGGAGCGCTGACCCGTGTCGATATTTGAAAAGATCCTCCGTGCCGGCGAAGGTCGCATGGTCCGCCGGCTCAAGGCGATCGCTGACGCGGTCAACTCGATCGAGAACGACTACGTCGATCTCACCGACGACGAGTTGCGCGAGTGCACCGAGCAGTTCAAGGAGCGTTATCAGGAGGGCGAGACACTCGACTCGCTGCTCCCCGAGGCGTTCGCGGTGGCCCGCGAGGGCGCGAAGCGCGTGCTCGGTCAGCGGGCGTACGACGTCCAGCTGATGGGCGGCGCCGCGCTGCACTTCGGCAACATCCCGGAGATGAAGACCGGTGAGGGCAAGACCCTGACCGGCGTGTTCCCCGCCTACCTCAACGCGTTGAGCGGCGAGGGCGTGCACATCATCACGGTGAACGACTACCTCGCCCAGCGTGACGCCGAGTGGGTGGGCCGGGTGCACGGCTTCCTCGGCCTGAGCGTGGGCGTGATCCTGCCGAACCGGCCGGCCGCCGAGCACCGCGCGGCCTACCAGTGCGACATCACGTACGGGACGAACAACGAGTTCGGCTTCGACTACCTGCGCGACAACATGGCGTGGTCGAGGGACGAGCTGGTGCAGCGCGGTCACAACTTCGCGATCGTCGACGAGGTGGACTCGATCCTCATCGACGAGGCACGGACCCCGCTGATCATCTCCGGCCCGGCCGAGCACTCCGCCCGGTGGTACGGCGAGTTCGCCGCGATCGTCAACCGCCTGCAGAAGGGCAAGGACGGCGAGGGCGACTACGAGGTCGACGAGGCCAAGCGCACCATCGCGATCAACGAGCGCGGTGTCAGCAAGGTCGAGGACCGGATCGGCATCGACAACCTGTACGAGTCGGTGAACACTCCGCTGGTCGGCTACCTGAACAACGCCGTCAAGGCCAAGGAGCTGTACAAGCGCGACAAGGACTACATCGTCAGCCCCGAGGGCGAAGTCCTGATCGTCGACGAGTTCACCGGCCGCATCCTGCACGGCCGGCGCTACAACGAGGGCATGCACCAGGCCATCGAGGCGAAGGAGGGCGTGGAGGTCAAGCAGGAGAACCAGACCCTGGCCACGGTCACCCTGCAGAACTTCTTCCGCCTGTACAAGAAGCTCGGCGGCATGACCGGTACGGCGCAGACCGAGGCCGGCGAGTTCAACAGCGTCTACAAGGTCGGCGTCGTGTCCATCCCGACGCACCGCCCGATGATCCGCATCGACCACCCGGACGTGATCTACAAGACCGAGAAGGCCAAGTTCGAGGCGGTCATCGAGGACATCGCCGAGCGGCACGCCACCGGCCAGCCGGTGCTGGTCGGCACGGTCTCGGTGGAGAACTCGGAGATCCTCTCCACCCTGCTGCGCCGCCGCGGCATCCCGCACAGCGTGCTGAACGCGAAGTTCCACGCGCAGGAAGCCACGATCATCGCGCAGGCCGGCCGCAAGGGCGGCGTCACGGTGGCCACCAACATGGCCGGCCGTGGCACCGACATCCTGCTCGGCGGCAACCCGGACTTCCTCGCCGCCTCCGAGCTGACCCAGCGCGGTCTCGACCCGGCGGAAAACCCGGAGGAGTACGCGAAGGCCCTCGAGGAGGTCATGCCGACCGTCAAGGAGGCCTGCGAGGCGGAAGCCGCCGAGGTGACGGCCGCCGGCGGTCTCTACGTCCTGGGCACCGAGCGGCACGACTCCCGCCGGATCGACAACCAGCTCCGCGGCCGGTCCGGCCGGCAGGGTGACCCGGGCGAGTCCCGGTTCTACCTCTCGCTGCAGGACGACCTGATGAAGCGGTTCCGCGCCGGTGCGGTCGAGGCGGTCATGGAGCGCTTCAACATCCCGGACGACGTGCCGATCGAGTCGAAGATGGTCAGCCGGCAGATCCGCAGCGCGCAGACCCAGATCGAGGCACAGAACGCCGAGATCCGGAAGAACGTGCTGAAGTACGACGAGGTGATGAACAAGCAGCGGCAGGTCGTCTACGCCGAGCGCAAGCGCGTGCTCGACGGGGAGGACATGCACGAGCAGGTCACCCACATGATCGACGACACGATCACGGACATCGTCACGGTCGCCACCGCCGACGGGTACGCCGAGGAGTGGGACCTCGAGCAGCTCTGGACCAACCTGAAGCGTCTCTTCCCGGTCACCCTGACCATCGAGGACGTGATCGAGGAGTCCGGCGGCGAGCGCAACGCGATCGACCAGGAATACCTCGTCGAGCAGCTCAAGAAGGACGCGCAGGCCGCCTACGCCTCCCGCGAGGAGGAGCTGGGCACCGAGGCGGTCCGGGAGCTGGAGCGGCAGGTGCTGCTCGCGGTGATCGACCGTAAGTGGCGCGAGCACCTCTACGAGATGGACTACCTGCAGGAGGGCATCAGCCTGCGGGCGTACGCGCAGCGCGACCCGGTGGTCGAGTACCAGCGCGAGGGCTTCGACATGTTCAACCAGATGATGGACGGCATCAAGGAGGAGGCCGTCGGCTTCGTCTTCAACCTGGAGGTTCAGGTCGAGGAGCAGCCCACCATCACCGTCGACCCGTCGCAGGCCTACGCGCTGCCCAAGGCCGACGAGGACGACGAGCCGCACGAGCACGTCGAGGTACGCGCCAAGGGCCTCGGTGGCGGCAACCGTCCGCAGAACCTGCAGTACACCGCGCCGGCCATCGACGGCGACGCGGGCGACGGCCCGGCGGTCCAGCAGCGTCCGGAGCCCCCGGTCGCGTTCGGCCCCGGCGGCACGCCGGTCCCGGCGAACCCGGCGCACACCAGCGCCGGCCGTGGCGCGTCGAGCCACGCCGCCGAGTCGAACGGCCCGTCCCGCAACGCGCCGTGCTACTGCGGCTCGGGCAAGAAGTACAAGCGCTGCCACGGCGCGCCCGGCACTCCCTGACCGTCAGCGGTCCTCACCGCCGCCCAGCCCACGGCCCAGCAATGGCCCGCGGCGCTGGGCGGCGCTGTTTCCCCGGCCGGCGCTGTTTCCCCGACCGGCGTGATGCCGTGCCGGCCCCGCCGGACCGCGGCACGGCACGGTCCCGTCGGGCCACGGCACGGTCCCGTCGGGCCACGGCACGGTCCCGCTGAGCCGCGACCGTGCCGTGCCCGCCGGGCCGCGATGGCCGGTGCCGACCGGGACGGGTGGAACCCAGGACGGCCACCGCCTGCGTTGCTCAGTGGACGCCCCGGGGCCGGCCCTGCGATCAGATGACACTGGGGTCAGGCTTCAGGCCCGTCTCCAGACCCTGGCCCCGGGTCAGGCTTCGGGCCGGGTCTCGGTCCGGCTTCGGGCCGGGCTTCGGGCCGGGCTTCGGTCCGGCTTCGGGCCGGGGTTCAGATCAGCCGGAGCGTGGTGGCGCACCAGGTGTCCTGATGCAACTCCAGGCGCAGCGCCATTGCCCAGGTGCGCTCCCCGGTGACCAGGGCGACCGCGACCTCGACCGCTCCGGATCGTGGCTCGCAGAGATACACCCGGCGCACGGCGACCGGCGTGGTGTGTTTGGGCCGCCGGTCACCGGGCCGGCGCGGGCGCCGCAGCTCGGCGATCCGGCGTGCGCCGACGAGCCCCTGGGCCACCACCTCGGCGGCGTCGGCCGGCCGTGCCAGCCGCCGCAGGTGCGCGGGCGGCCGATAGCCGTTGAACACCTCGACGCACAGGCGCAGGAACCGCTTCACCGCCAGCCTCGCGTCCCCGGAAGCCCCCGCCACCACCGGCGCCACAGCAGGCCCCGGGCCAGAAGCGCCGCCCGGCCTGCCGACCGAGCCGGACAAAGCAGCCGAGCCGGACAAAGTAGCCGAGCCGGCCGCGCCAGGCGCGCCGCCTCCGCCAGGTGGCGGGCCGCCACCCGGCAACCCCGGACCGCCCCGCCCCGCCGGAGAGCCCACCGGAGGGCCCGCTGGAGGGCCCGCTGACGGCTTCCGCACCGGCCGTGGCCACTCCAGGGCCAACTGCTGCTCCGGTGACCACAGCTGAGGCGTCAGCTCGTCGTCGAACGGAGGTTCATACCCGGGGATCGGCCGCAGGTGAATCGCCGGCCGGGACCCGGTGGGTGCACTGTCGACCGCCGATCGCATCTCCACCGCCAATCCTTGCGTTTGGCTTCGTTTGCCTTCGATAGCCTCAGTCTGGCTCCGCCCGCGGCCGGCGGTCAATCCCGATCGGAGCATCCGAGAAGAGGCACAAAAGGCTCACTCCGGCTCCCGCTCCGCGAGCGGGTTTTCCCGCACCCACGCGGCGGTCTCGGTGTACTTCCCCTGGATGTATTCCTCCAGCTTGGCCCGCTCGACCCGCCACTGACCGCGCCCGCCGATCTTGATTGCGGGCAGCTCGCCGCTGCGCACCATGTGATAGACCTGCGAGTCCGAGACGTTCAGCTCGGCCGCCACGTCGGACAGCAACAGGAACCTGGCCTCCACCGTCGCCACCCACTCTCGTTGATTACGGCAGCCTGAGTTTGCCACCGTTTGCCCCCGAAAGCCGAGCCCGGCACCACGAAAGCCCGGCCCGACGTAAGCCCGGCCCCACCCGATCCGGAGACGCCTGGTGGAATGGGCTTTTCCCGGGCCGCGGCGGCGGTGTACTGACCGGGATGGCAAAGCTGGAGGAAGACGTGCCGATCACCGACCTGGTCCGGGTATACGTGCCGGCCACCGTGCCGATGCTGGCGGACCTGCGGGCGAAGGGCCGGCTCGGTGACGAGGCGACGGCCGCGCACGCGGTGACCCCCGCGCTCCGCGAGTGGTATGCCGAGGGCGACGAGGAGGAGCTGGAGTACGTGGCCTTCACCCGGGCCGCCCAGGGCGCTCTGCGGCTGCTCCGGCAGGACGCCGAGGCGCCCCGCCGCCGGGTGGTGGTCTCCGCCGACGTGCCGGCGTCCGCGCTGGTCCGGGAGGACGTGGAGCTCGGTTCGAGCACGGTCCGGTTGCCCGAGCCGGTGCAGTTGTCGCAGGTGGCGAGCATCCACGTGGACGGCACCTCGGTCGCCGAGGAGATCGCGGCGGCGGCCGACGTGGTCGAGGAGGCGCTGGCCGGCGACCCGGACGCGCAGTTCACCGTCGACGGCGCGGAGGACCACGAACTCGAGTGGTACGCGGTCACCGAACTCGACGAACTTCTTTAAAATCAAAATCTAGATGTCGTGCGTCCGCCGGGGTGCGGATCGTCGCTCCCGCCGGGACCCCTGCGGGCTTCGCTGGCCGCTACGCGTCCAGAACGCGAAGCCCTCCGGGGCGACGTCCGCGGGTGGGCGCGGTCAGAGCAACGGCAAGACCTAGCTCGTCCGCTCCCCGGTCACGGGCTCCTCGGCGCCCGATAAGGAAGCCGGGGCCTCGTCCTCGTCCTCGTCGTCCGCGGCGGGGGAGAGGGTCCGTCCGACCGCGACCATCGCCGCGAACGCGCCGATGAAGAGCACGATCAGCGCGCTGTTGAGCCGGTTGGTGCTGAGGATCTGCTGCACCGACGTCTCCAGCTCGCTGACCTTGCCGGCCAGTTCGAGCACCTGGGCGCCGGCCGTCCGGGTCAGGATCTCGGAGATCACCAGCATGATGCCCGGCCCGGCCCCGGCGATCAGGTAGAACGGCCACCGCAGGCCCGGCCCGCCGTCGCCGTCGGCCGCCCGGCGCCCGGCCTGCCGTAGGACCGCGAAGGCGATCAGACCGGCGGCGAGCCCGCTGAGCGCCGACTGTCCGTACGAAAACATCTGGTTGGCATTGGCGGCCGCCTCGGTGGAACCGTTGCCGAGGAGGTCGAGCACCGGGCTCTGGACGTGCTTGTTGTTCAGCACGAAGCCGACCAGGAACGTGCCGAGCGTCGCCCAGCCGGCCGCGGCGACCACCGGTGGGATCCGGAAGCCGGCCAGCGCGCCGCCGATGGTGGCGGCCGCGGCCACCGTGCCACCGACCGCCGCGTAGATCGTGCCCTCGGTGTTGATCGTGACGATCGGCACCGCGCAGAGCACGCCGACCAGCAGGCCGCTGGCGGTGGCGACGGCGAACCGGACGGTCGCGCCGACCACCCGCCACCCGCTGAGCAGGGTGAGCGCCAGCAGGGCCACCACCGCGCCGGCCACCATGGCGGCGGAGACCGCACCGGGCATCGCGTACGCCGTGGACGTGACCTCCATCGCGACGTCCGCCCGGCCGGTGATGCTGGCCCGGGCCGACTGGAGCATCGCGGCCGTCCACGCGAGCGCGGCGACGGCCAGCAAGATCACGGTGAGCCGCGAGACCTCGCGGGTCTCCGGCGCGGACTGGCGCTCGGGGTCGGTCATGGCGTCAGGGTAACCGGCGAACCTGCGGGCCCCTGACCTGCCGTCGGTGGAGTGTGACGATGGACGGACGGGTGTTTCGGCACCACCGTGGAGTCGTCCGGCGGCGTCACCGGGTCACTCCACGCACGATCGAGGGGCGGGCCCCTGCCCCGGAAATGGGCCGCTGGGGTGGTTGTACGTGAATGTCCGAATACGCGTGGCGACTCGCCCAGTAATGGGCGTTTCCTGCCTCCGCCTGCCTGTCTGACCGATTGAGTGCTCCATTTTAGCTGGTCAACTACGTCGCGGGGCGCGAATCGCCCGAGCTGCGCGCTCGTTGTCGGACTGTCTGTGCGGGACAGTCGTTTGTGGAGGCGCAAACTGGACGGATCGTGCGAAATCCTGGACGCCGGACCGACAAAGTGGCAGCTTAGAAGGCATGCCCGACTTGCAAATCAATCCGACGGCTGCCGCCTTGCTCGGCCTGCTTCACGAGGGGCCGATGACCGGCGGACAGCTCATGGCGGCTGCCGAACGCCGCCTCGGGCCCTACTGGTCGATGACGCGGAGCCAGGTTTACCGCGAATTGCCGGTTCTGGCCGAGATGGGGTTCGTGCGCCTCGGGAAGCCGGGCCCGCGGTCCAGCCAGCCCTACGCGATCACCGCCTCCGGGAAGCGGGCCTTCAGTCGCTGGCTCACCGAGACGCCCGGTCGCGATGCGCTGCGTAATCCCGTCGCGCTGCGAGTCGCCTTCGGCCAGCAGCACAACCCGGACCAGTTGCAGACGCTCTACACCAACGCCAGCCAGTACCACGCGGAGGCGCTGGCAATGGTGAAGGAGCAGGCCAAGGAGGCTAAGAAGAACGACGACCCGTACGGCGCGGCCGCGCTGGAGTTCGCCGTGGCGTATCACAAGGCGGCGCTCAGCTGGCTGAAGACCGTCCCGGCCGAAGCGGCCAGATGACCAACTGTGACCTGCCCGGCCAGTATTCTGGCCGGGCGGCGTACTGTTGAGTGTCGTGACCGCTGCCGACTTCCCTGAGCAACTCAAAGCGCTCGACGCCACCCTTCGCAACATCGAGAATGTCCTGGACGTCGACAAGCTGCGCCGCGACAAGGCGGATCTCGAGGAGCAGGCTTCCGCTCCCGACCTCTGGGACGACCAGGCGCGGGCGCAGGACGTCAACAGCCGGTTGTCGTACGCCGCCGGTGAGATCTCCAAGATGGAACGCCTGCGCTCCCGGATCGACGACGCCGGCCTGCTGCTGGAGATGGCCGAGGCCGAAGGCGACGAGGGTTCGGTCGCCGAGGTCGCTGCCGAGATCGTCGCGCTCGGCAAGGCGATCGAGGAGGTCGAGGTCCGCACCCTGCTCTCCGGTGAGTACGACTCCCGTGAGGCGCTGGTGGCGATCCGGGCCGGCGCCGGTGGTGTGGACGCCGCCGACTTCGCCGAGATGCTGATGCGGATGTATTTGCGCTGGGCCGAGCGCCACGGATACCCCACCGAGGTCTACGACACGTCGTACGCCGAGGAGGCCGGGCTCAAGTCCACCACCTTCGCGGTCAAGGTGCCTTACGCGTACGGCACCTTGAGCGTCGAGTCGGGCACCCACCGGCTGGTCCGGATCAGCCCGTTCGACAACCAGGGCCGCCGGCAGACCAGCTTCGCCGGTGTCGAGGTGATGCCGGTCGTGGAGGCCATCGATCACATCGAGATTCCGGACAACGAGCTCAAGACCGACGTGTACCGGTCGTCCGGCCCGGGCGGGCAGAGCGTCAACACCACCGACTCGGCGGTGCGGCTCACCCACATCCCGACCGGCATCGTGGTGACGTGTCAGAACGAGAAGTCCCAGCTGCAGAACAAGGCGTCTGCGCTGCGGGTGCTCCAGGCCCGGCTGCTCGAGCGCCGGCGCCAGGAGGAGCGGACCAAGATGGCCGGTTTGAAGCAGGACACCACCGGTTCGTGGGGCGACCAGATGCGTTCGTACGTCCTGCACCCGTACCAAATGGTGAAGGATTTGCGCACTGAGTTCGAGGTGGGCAACCCGACGTCGGTCTTCGACGGCGATGTGGACGCCTTCATCGAGGCCGGTATCCGCTGGCGCAAGCAGAATCAGGTCTCGGCCTAGGCATATTCATCACGGTGAGCGACCCTGTCTGAACGCTCGGTCAGGCTCGGGTCGCTCCTTTTTGCCGTTCCCGCAGGTAGTCAAGATTCACGACCCCGGCGGGCTTGGCGTTTTCGTTACACCGCGTAGACTCCAGTCCCGTGATTCAGCTCGAGAACGTGACGAAGACGTATCCGAAGGCGTCTCGGCCGTCGTTGGACAATGTCAGCGTCGGGATCGAGAAGGGTGAGTTCGTCTTCTTCATCGGCCCCTCCGGTTCCGGTAAGTCGACGATCATCAAGCTGCTGTTGAAGGAGGTCCAGGCGACTCGCGGCAAAGTGGTCGTGAACGCCAAGGACGTCACCTCGCTGCGCTCGTGGAAGATCCCGCACTTCCGCCGCTCGATCGGTTGCGTCTTCCAGGACTTCCGCCTGCTGCCCAACCGCACCGCGTACGAGAACGTCGCGTTCGCTCTCGAGGTGATCGGCAAGACCAAGGCCGTCGCCCGGCGCGTCGTTCCCGAGGTGCTGGAGCTGGTCGGCCTCGGCGGCAAGGAACACCGTTACCCGCATGAGCTGTCGGGTGGTGAGCAGCAGCGTGTCGCAGTGGCCCGGGCCTTCGTGAACCGCCCGCTGATCCTGCTCGCCGACGAGCCCACCGGTAACCTCGACCCGGACACCTCGATCGAGATCATGCGACTGCTGGACCGGATCAACCGGACCGGCACGACCGTCGTGATGGTCACGCACGACTCCAACATCGTCAACCAGATGCGCCGCCGGGTCATCGAGATCGAAAGCGGACGAATCGTCCGTGACCAGGCCCGTGGTGTCTACGGCTGAGACTGGCTCCGCCCACCCGAGCAACGCTGAACCAGTGACACGCGGAGTCCCGGAAGGATCCCCCCGATGCGCGTGAAGTACGTCCTCAACGAGGTCCTGGTGGGCCTGTGGCGAAACGTCACGATGACGGTCGCCATGATCATCACCATGTCGGTCTCGTTGACCATGCTGGGCGCCAGCGTGCTGATGTACATGCAGGTCGACCGTATGAAGAACTTCTACTACGGAGAGATCGAGGTCTCGATCTTCCTGGCTGACAACGTCACTGACGGGCAGCGCCAGGCGATCAAGGCGAAGATTGACGAGAGCCCGCTGGTCAAGGAGAGCTCGTACGAGACGAAGGAGCAGGCTCTCGAGCGCTTCAAGGTGCTCTACGCCGACTCCCCGGACTTCGTGGCCGCGGTCAACGTGAGCAGCCTGCCGGAGTCGTACCGGGTGAAGCTGACGAATCCCGAGGATTACGACAAGTTCGCCAAGCAGATCGAGGGCGAGCCGGGAATCCAGCGGATCATCGACCAGCGCGAGTTGTTGCAGAAGGTCTTCAACATCTTCAACTCGGTCCAGTTGATGTCCCTGGTGGTCGCGGCGGTGATGGCCTTCGCCGCGTTGCTGCTGGTCGGCAACACCATCCAGGTGGCCGCGTACAGCAAGCGCCGAGAAGTCGCGGTGATGAAGCTGGTCGGCGCCTCGAACTGGTTCATCCAGGCACCATTCGTGCTGGAGGCGGTGGTCGCCGGCCTGATCGGCGCGCTGCTCGGGTTCGTCGCGCTGTTCATCGGGAAGATCGTCCTGCTGGACAACAAGCTGCAAGCCCTGACCGCGATCCTGACACCCGTGCCGACCGGCAACGTCTGGTTGATGTTGCCGCTGCTGGCCGGGGTCGGAGCACTCGTCAGCGCCGGAACCGCCTGGGTCACCCTGCGGTTCTACCTCAAGGTCTGACGCACTCCGAGACCTTTTCGTACCGTTGGCCGCGACCCTGCCGGGTCGCGGCCTTCGCTGCCTTCGGGCGGTTTACGGCTTTGAGGGCGTTTAGTCAGAGTACGGTGACTCCCCGTGAGGTACCGCCGACCGAACTCGCTGCTGTCCGCCTGTCTCTGTCTGCTCAGCGTCGCCGGGCTCGTCCTGGTCGCGCCGGCGCCGGCGACGGCCGACCGGAACGACGCCGCACGGGCCGCCGCAGCGGTACGCCGGGCCGAGGCGCTGCTGGAGAACGCCGGTGCCACCGCCAAGGCCGCTGCCCGCCGGCTCGCCCTGGCCTCGGCCGCCCTGCCGACCGCACAGCACCGGGTGGCCGCCGCCCGCGGCACCGTGATCGCCACCCGGGTCGAGGCGAGTTCCGCCCGCAGCCGGGCCGAGGCCGCCCGGCAGAGCTATCAGCGGATCTCCACGGACTGGGCGGCCGCCGAGGAACGGGTGGCCGGCGCCCGGCAGCGCGTCGAGGAGATCGCCCGCACCAGCTACATGGGCAGCCCGGTGACCCGCTTCAACCTGCTGGTCTCGGCGAGCGGCCCGGTCGACCTGATGGACCGGATGAGCCTGGTCGACGAGATGGTCCGGCAGGAGAACGACGACGTACGCCAGCTGATCGGCGCCCGGCGGACGGCCCGGATCGCGCAGGACCGGGCCGGTGTGGCGAAACGGTCCGCCGAGCTGGCCGAGGCCGAGGCGGCAGCCAAGCTCCAGGCCGCGCAGACCGCCCAGGTGGACGCGGTCCGGGCCCGCCGGGACGTCTACCAGCTGGTGCTGGCCCGGCGGACGGCGCTGAGCGCGGCGAACGCGCAACGAGCCACCGTGCTGGCCCAGTACCGGGTGGCGCTCATGGCCGAGCGCAAGACCCGTACCGTGCTGCGGACCCGGGAGACCCGGTCCGGCTACACCGGGCGGTACCACGGCCAGCTGCTGATGCCGGTGCACGGCTGGAAGAGCAGCGACTACGGCAACCGTTACGACCCGTACTACCGGGTCTGGCAGCTGCACGCCGGCACCGACTTCGCCGCCGGGTCGGGCACCCCGATCCGGGCCGCCGCGTCCGGGCGGGTGATCCAGGCCGGCTGGCGGGGTGGCTACGGCAACTACACCTGCGTCAGCCACGGGCGGGTCATGGGTACCAGCTTCTCCACCTGTTACGGCCATCAGTCCCGGATCTACGTCCACGTCGGCGAGTACGTCCGGCAGGGCGACATCATCGGTCTGGTCGGCAGCACCGGGGCCTCGACCGGTGCGCACCTGCACTTCGAGACCCGGTTCGCCGGCGCGCCGCGGAACCCGCTGAACTACCTGCCGCCCTGCCTCTGCTGAGCCTTTGCTCGGCGGGGGGATAGGATCGACCGGTCCCACCGCCCGGATCGTTGAAGGAGACCGCTGGTTATGCCACGCGAACAGGGGCGCAAGCTCGTCGCCTCGAACCGCAAGGCGTACCACGACTACGCGATCACGGACACCTACGAGGCAGGCATGGTGCTCACCGGCACCGAGGTCAAGTCGCTGCGCGCCGGGCGCTCCTCGCTGGTCGACGCTTTCGGCCACGAGAACAACGGCGAGATCTTCCTGCACGGCATGCACATCCCGGAGTACACGCAGGGCACCTGGACCAACCACGAGCCCCGCCGGGTCCGCAAGCTGCTGCTGAAGCGCGACGAGATCGCCAAGGTGATGGGCAAGCTGCGCGACGACGGCGTCACGCTCGTCCCGCTCTCGGTCTACTTCCACAACGGGTATGCGAAGGTCGAGCTCGGCGTCGCCAAGGGCAAGAAGAGCTACGACAAGCGCCAGGACCTGGCCGAGCGGGACGCCAAGCGGGAGATCAATCGCGCCATGGGCCGTCGCGCCAAAGGCATGGGCTGACGGGGTATCCTGCGCCGCCAAGCTTGTTGATCACTTCGCTTTCGCGCGACCTCTGCCCCCGAGGAGACCGGCCGTTGTCCAAGCACAGAGACCGCCAGTTCTTCATCGCCCGATCGGTGTTCGGCCTGGCCGCCGCGTTCCTGGTCGGCCTGGTGATGTGGATCGCGATCCGGGCCGGCGGTCCGGCCTCGGCTGACGAGAACCCGGTGATGGTGCAGCCCTCGGCCGGCCTGCGCGCCGCCGAGTCCACCACGCTGCCACTGGTCACCGGTCCGCCGTCGGCCGTCGCGTCGCCGTCGTCCTCGGTCTCGGTGTCACCCTCCGCGTCGCCGTCCACCTCGCCCTCGGCCTCCGCGGCGGCCTCGGCCACGCCGTCGAAGAGCGCCTCGCCGACCCCGTCCAAGACCTCGAAGAGCGCCTCGCCGACCCCGGCCCGGACCAGCCCCTCGCCGGCCGCCCCGAAGGATCTCAGTGCCACCTACGGCACCAGCGCCTCCTGGGCCGACGGCTTCATCGCCACGGTGAAGGTCACCAACACCGGCACGACGGCCCACGACTTCACCGTGACCCTGAGCTACCCGTCCGGCGCCGGCGTCAGCGTCCGCGGCGCCTGGAACGGTTCGGCCAGCGGCAGCGGCAACCAGATCACCTTGCGCGGAAACTCGCTGGCCCCCGGCCGCAGCATCACCGTAGGCTTCCAGGCCAGCAAGGGAGCAAAAGACCAGGTCAAGCCAAGTGGGTGCACGGTCGGTGGCGGAAGCTGCCAGGTGAGCTAAGATTGCCGAGCTGTCCACATATCCCGGGGGTGACTGGTTTCGACTTCGTACGTGGAGACAGGGGAAGCGAGCCGAGGAAGCCGACGTCGTCTCGAGAATCGGTCGTCGGAAACTTATAAGCGCCAACTCTAAGTTTGACGCTGACCAGTACGCTCTCGCCGCCTGAGGCGAGTAGCGTGGTCTGTCGGTCTGGGAGCGCCTCCGTCCCAGCTGCCGGCATCAGCTAGGAGGCTGGCCAACCGGTCCCGGTCGCGGGGACCGCACGGCGAGATTAATCTGCGACTGGGCCCATCGTCCGGACTTGCTCACGTGAGCCGGAGGGCCGAGTAGGGATGTAGTGAGCTGCGCTCGGAGAAGCCCTGACAAAGCAACGAAGGACCCGGGTTCGATTCCCGGCACCTCCACTGGTGTGACGGCCCCCGGTTCGCGGAGACGCGAACCGGGGGCCGTTTCGGTTTTCGGCCTGAGGGCGGAGGCACCCAGACCCCGCGTTACACGGGGCGCGGTCCGGAGACCGCCGAATTGCAGTTTTCCGGTAGAGAGCGACGGTGCCGGCTGCCCACCACGGGGCAACCGGCACCATCACTGGTCAGGCTGCTGGTCCGTAGACCGCCAGCTCGGTGGAGTCCATGAACCGGCAACCGTTCGCGGTGGCCGGCTGGCCGGCCGCGCAGAGCCCGGCATCCTGCGCCTGCGTGGTCAGCATCGTGTACCGAACGTACTCGATGGCGTCGCCGGTGCCCGCCGCGAGCGCGACCGTGGTGGACGAGACGGTGCCGGCCGGGAAGTCCCCGCTTGCGGCGAGGGTCCAGGTGGTGCCGTCCTTGGACGTCTCGATCCGGTAGCCGCCGGTCGAGGCCGTCGCGTCGTCACCACAGGTGGCTGACGGGTTGACTGCCAGCTGCGTGACGTTGACGACGCCGGACAGGTGGATCACGGCGTTCTGGCCTTCGGCCGCGACGTCGGAACCCCAGCCGGAGATCTGCGACTGGTCGAGCAGCTGACCCGGGCCACAGCCGTAGGCCGTGTAGTCCGGACCGGTGGCGCTGATGATGCCCGCGCCGCCGGAGGAAGCCGCCCAGTCGTAGCGGACCGCCCAGTTCTCCGCCTTGGTGCCCGAGCTGATCGACACCGTCCTGACGATCTGGTCGTAGCCGGCGCCCCGCGCGTACACCTTGGCGTACGTCCCCGGGATGATCCCGGAGATCTTGTAGGTGCCGTCCGCGGCGGTCGTGGCGCGGTAGTCACCGGCGAAGCCGGAGGCGTGCCCGCCGAAGGCGACGGTGAGGCCGGACACCGGGGCCTTGGTGTCCTGGTCGGTCACCTTGCCGGTGAGCGTGCCGCGCGGGGTGCTCGCGGCCGGCGGCGTCGAGAAGTCCTCGACCGGCTGGGCGTCGTCGCCGTCGATGGCGGCGGCGAAGTAGCCCATGCCCCGCTTGGCGAAGACCTTCCAGATGCTCTTGGCGTTCTTGCCCCGGTTGACCACCAGGTCGGCCGCGATGATGGAGTTCCGCATGTCCAGGAAGGACGGGTTGTCCGGTGACAGTTCCATGCCGCGGGTGACGATCGACTCGGCCTTCTTGCTGCCGATGGCGCGGCGCAGGTCCCACAGCGTCTGGGCCCAGATCTCGCCGTCCGCGTGCACCTCGGGGCCGCGCGACGAGACCTTGCCGAAGTCGCCGTACGTGTAACCGCCGGGGCCGGCCGCCGCGGTGCCGGGACAGGTCGGTGCGACGATACCGACGGTGCAGTCGAGACCCTCGCTGCGGATCGTGCCGCCGGCCGTCCAGTACTTGCCGATCAGCACGTCACCGGGCTTCGCGGTGTCCTTCTCGAGCCCCTTGGCGTGCAGGTAGTCCTCGGCGTACCAGTCGCTCCAGGCCTCGCCCATCGCGCCGCCCTGGATGTTGCTCAGGGTGGAGTTCCCGGCGGCGTCGATGACGAGCCGGTTCGACAGGCCGTGCGTGTACTCGTGGAACACGACGTCGGACTCGTCACCGGTGTTCGCGGCGACCGCGTCCGGGGCCGGGTTCAGCAGGTACATCTGCATGACCGGCGGGATGCCGTCCGGCGGGGTGTTCATGTTGGCGTTGTCGGTGTGGTCACCGTCGGGCAGACCGTTCAGGGTGTTGGCGCCGTCCATGGCCTGGCCCTGCACCGCGTCGCCGTCCTGCGCCTCGAAGTTGCCCGCCGCCCGGGTGAAGCCGATCGGCGAGGACTTGAGGTGGTCGTGGAAGGTGCCGAGGAACGTGAAGAGCTGCACCGCGTTCTGCTTGCGGTTGACCTGCCACGAGTTCGCCGTCTTCGGGTCCCACGAGCAGGGGTACGCGTCCGAGCAGAGGCCGCCCACCGTGTCGTTGAAGTCGACGAACGGGTAGTCCCACCGGTGCACGCCGCTCGGGCCGACCTCCTCGGTCGGGTCGGCCAGATTGTTGTCGTTCACGTCCGAGTAGACGTGCGCGACGTTGCCGGACAGCTGGCGCGCGTTGTTCGGCAGCCAGCCCTTGGCGGTCAGGTCGACCTTCTGCTGGACGCCGCCCTTGGGCGCGCCCGGATAGTTCTTCCACGCCTCGGCGCTGTCGTTCGCGATCGTGCTGTGGCGGTAGAGCACCTCGCCGCTGGCCGCGTCGATCACGTGCACGTAGCCCTCGTCGACAACGATCGTCTGCCAGGCCAGGCGCGGGCCCGAGACGGTCTGGAACCAGACCTTCTTGGCCGTGCCGTTGTCGCTGAAGGTGGTCGTGCCGGCCGCGGTCTTGGTGACCTTGGCGGGGGACGTGCCGAAGACGTCCTTGACCGCCGCGGCACGGGCGGCGGTGGCGGTCACCTTGGCGGCGCCCGCCGCGGAAGGCAGCGACTTGAGCGGCGACCCGTCCACCTGCACGAGGCGGCCGTCCTTGGTGACGTGCGCCTTCAGGCCGTTGCCGAACACCGGCACGCCGTCGGCCACCTGTACCCAGCTGAGGTGGTGGGTGCCCGCCACGTCGACATAGTCGCGGCGCAGCTCGAGCGTGGCGAGGTCGGCCGCGTCCAAGCCGAAGATCTCGGGGTGGGCCTTGATGTAGCCGAGCGCGACCGTGGTCGGCTTCTTGCGGCTCGGGCCGGTCAGGAAGCCGTCCAGCTTGGCCACCCGGCGTGGGGTGCCGGTCGCCCGATCGATGTCGACGATGCCCTGCACACCGAGCTGGTTGCGCATGGTCTGCACCGCCGAGGCCGACGGCGCGGGCGCGATGGCGCGGCTCGATGCGGCACTCTTCGGTGCGGCTGCCGGCGCTTGTGCTTCAGTTGCGGCGACCAGGTTCGCGCGGGAGTCGTAATCGGCTCGCCGCTGCGCCTTGCTGTCGGTGTCCGCGGTCACGGCGCCCGGTAGCGGCGCGGCCTGTGCCTGCTGCGGCAGTAACGCCGCGAGCAGAACGACACCGGCGGCTGCCGCTCCCACCCGCCGGGTTGCGGACGGTACGGATAACGGTCTCAATTCAGCCCCTCTCGACCGGGCTAAGTTGCGACCCGACTCCGGGGTAAACCGGCGCCGGCTCGCACCTCACTGGTGTGGCCCGTCGATGGGTGATGCTCTTGTCCATCGGTACACATAACTAGAGGTGCATTTGGATCTTTACCAATTCGAGATCACGTCGCGGAGAAAATCGGACACATATGCCGCCCCGTTCGCAGAAACGCGAACGGGAGGAAGTTTCGGTTTTCCGGCTTCCGGCGCCAAGTCCCGCCCACGGTGGATCTGGCGACGGCCGCTGATCGGATCGAAGGATTTCGGTACGTGTGACGTGTCCGAGCGGGTCGGACGGCTCCTGTGGGGTGGCGGCCCGGGCGGCAGGCTGGGTGGATGACGGATGATGGGGTTGTGGTCACTGAGGGTGATGTGACGTGATGGGGTGTGACAGGGGTCATGCCGAACGTTAAGCTACCGGCGAGTAACAAGCTCATTCCTTGAACGCGTTCATGGTCGGCATCCGTGAAGACACTCACCTTCACGTTTCCGCCGTAGGTCCGGCAACGTCGCTTGAACTGCTGGGGAGTCGATTAATGATCATTGGTGTCCTGGGGGAGTCCGGTTCAGGGGAAACGCGGGTGGCAGCCACGCCCGCGACCGTGGGCCAGTTGCTCAAACTCGGTTATGACGTAGTGGTGGAGCCCGGCGCCGGGCAGCGGTCGTCGTTCACCGACGAGGCGTACGCGGATGCCGGGGCGACCCTCGGCGATCCGTACCGGGCCGACGTGGTGTTCACGATCAACGCGCCGGAACCGGCTCGGCTCGATCGGCTCGCCGCCGGGGCGACCCTGATCGGCGTCTTCAACCCGCGGCTCAGCGCGGAACTCGTCGAGGAGTTCGCGCGCCGGCCGATCACCGTGCTGTCGATGGACGCGGTGCCGCGGATCTCGCGGGCGCAGTCCCTGGACGTGCTCTCCTCGATGGCGAACATCGCCGGATACCGTGCGGTCGTCGAGGCGGCGCACGCGTTCGGCCGGTTCTTCACCGGGCAGGTCACCGCGGCCGGCAAGGTCCCGCCGGCGAAGGTGCTGGTGGCCGGCGTCGGCGTGGCCGGGCTCGCGGCGATCGGCGCGGCCGGCAGCCTGGGCGCGATCGTCCGGGCCACCGACCCGCGGCCCGAGGTCGCCGACCAGGTCAAGTCGCTCGGCGGGGAGTACCTCGCGGTGCAGGCCGCGGACGTCGAGGTCTCGGCCACCGGGTACGCCAAGGAGATGTCCGACGACTACACCGAGCGGGCCGCCCGGCTCTATGCCGAGCAGGCCACCGATGTCGACATCGTGATCACCACGGCGCTGATCCCGGGACGGCCGGCGCCCCGGCTGATCACCGCGAAGATGGTGGCGAGCATGAAGCCGGGCAGCGTGATCGTCGACATGGCGGCCGCGAACGGCGGGAACGTCGAGGGCACCGTCGCCGGCGAGGTGGTCACCACGGCGAACGGGGTGACCATCATCGGCTACACCGATCTGGCCGGCCGGCTGCCCGCGCAGGCCTCCCAGTTGTACGCCACCAACCTGGTCAACCTGATGAAGCTGATGACGCCGGAACGCGACGGGCGGCTCGTGCTCGACTTCGAGGACGTCGTCCAGAGGTCGATCACCGTCGTACGCAATGGTGAACTGACCTGGCCGCCGCCTCCCGTGTCGGTGTCCGCGGCACCGGCCACAGCGGCGCCGGTGAATGTCGCGCCGCAGGCCGCGGCCCAGCCGCAGGCCGCGAAGAAGAACCGCGGCCTCGTCCTGACCGGTACCGGAGCGGGCGCGTTGTTCCTGCTCGCGGCGTTCGCGCCGCCCGCGCTGCGCGGACACCTGACGGTCTTCGCGCTGGCCATCGTGATCGGCTACTACGTGATCGGGCACGTGCACCACGCCCTGCACACGCCGCTGATGTCGGTGACCAACGCGATCTCCGGGATCATCGTGGTCGGTGCGCTGCTCCAGCTCGGACACGGCGGCGTCGCGGTGACCACGCTGTCGTTCATCGCCGTCCTGCTGGCCAGTATCAACGTCTTCGGTGGCTTCGCGGTGACCCGCCGCATGCTCGCCATGTTCACCAGGAGCTGACCGAAGATGACCATCGAAACGGCGGCCCAGTCGGCGTATCTCGTCGCGGCCCTGCTCTTCATCCTGGCGCTGGCCGGACTGTCCCGGCACGAGAGCGCGCGGTTCGGCAACTACTTCGGCATCGCCGGCATGGCCCTCGCGTTGGTCGCGACGGTCGCGCTGGCCCTGGTCGGCGACCTGAGCGGCACCGGGCTGGTGCTGCTGCTGGTGGCGACCGGCATCGGCGCGACGATCGGCCTGTACCGGGCCGCCAAGGTCGAGATGACCGGCATGCCGGAACTGATCGCGCTGCTGCACAGCTTCGTCGGCCTGGCCGCGGTGCTCGTCGGCTGGAACGGATACCTGCACGTCGAGGGTGACCCGGACGGCGCCGAGGCGGCCCTGCTGGGCGCGCAGGACCTGCTCGGGATCCACAGCGCCGAGGTGTTCATCGGCGTCTTCATCGGCGCGGTCACCTTCACCGGGTCGATCGTGGCCTTCCTGAAACTGTCCGCCCGGATGCCGTCGCGTCCGCTGATGCTTCCCGGCAAGAACCTGCTCAACGTGGGCGCGCTCGTCGCGTTCGTGCTGCTGACCGTGTGGTTCGTGATCGACCCGCACCTCTGGTTGCTGATCGTGGTGACCGCGGTGGCGCTGCTGCTGGGCTGGCACCTGGTCGCCTCGATCGGTGGCGGCGACATGCCGGTCGTGGTGTCCATGCTGAACAGCTACTCCGGCTGGGCGGCGGCGGCCTCCGGCTTCCTGCTCTCCAACGACCTGCTGATCGTCACCGGGGCGCTGGTCGGGTCGTCGGGTGCCTACCTGTCGTACATCATGTGCAAGGCGATGAACCGGTCGTTCCTGTCGGTGATCGCCGGTGGGTTCGGTGTCGAGGCCGGGCCGTCCGGCGACACCGACTACGGCGAGCACCGCGAGGTCCAGGCGGACGCGGTCGCGGAGCTGCTCAAGTCGGCCGAGTCGGTGATCATCACGCCGGGGTACGGGATGGCCGTCGCGCAGGCCCAGTACGGCGTCGCCGAGCTGACCCGCAAACTCCGTGACAAGGGCATCGACGTGCGGTTCGGCATCCACCCGGTGGCCGGCCGGCTGCCCGGGCACATGAACGTGCTGCTCGCCGAGGCGAAGGTGCCGTACGACGTGGTCCTCGAGATGGATGAGATCAACGACGACTTCGCGCGCACCTCGGTGGTGCTGGTGATCGGCGCCAACGACACGGTCAACCCGGCCGCCATGGACGACCCGTCCAGCCCGATCGCCGGCATGCCGGTCCTCAAGGTCTGGGAGGCGGCCGAAGTGATCGTGTTCAAACGCTCGATGGCCTCGGGGTACGCCGGCGTGCAGAACCCGCTGTTCTTCCGGGAGAACAGCGCGATGCTCTTCGGCGACGCCAAGGAGCGGGTGAACGACATCCTGCGAGCGTTCTGACGCGCCGGTCGGTCAGCCGGAGGATGGGAGAGAAGGTTCGAGCAGGATCGCCCGGGCGTCGACGTTCAGCACGTGACCGTCGCCGAGCCGGGCGACCGGCTGGTCCCAGTGCACGTGCCCGCACACGGTCAGGCCCGGCGGGCGGGACTCGAGCAGCTCGCGGATCAGCGGGTTGCCGCGCTGGGCCGGATCCGTACCGGTCGGGCCCTCGTGGAGCAGCAGCACGGCGGGCGGCGTCGCGGTGACCGCGCGGATCAGGCCGAGGAAATCCGGCTCGGGCCTGCGCATCGGCCGTTGCGGGTCGCCGGCCACCCCGCTCACCCCGGCGACCGTGCACCCGCCCCAGCCGGAGCGGTCGCCGTCGAGCAGGGTGACGGCCGGGCCGTACCCGGCGACCTCGGCGGCGTCCACCTCGTCGTGGTTGCCGGCCACCCCGGCCACGAACGGGCAGCCGGCCGCGGCGAAGGCCCGCCAGACCTCGGCGACCGGGCCGGAGGCGCCACGCTGATCGGCGCCCGGTGCGGAGAACAGGTCACCGGCGAGCAGCACGCCGAGCCGGTCCGGAGCGGGAAGCAGCTCCGACTGCGCCCAGATCTCCAGCTGTTCGGCGAACGCCTGGCCGAGCAGCACCGTCGCCCCGCTGAGCGGCGAGACCGCCACCCCCTGGAGGTCGCTGACGACGAGCACCGCGTCGCACCCGTCCGGCACCCGGTTCACCCGGAGCCGGTCGACCGGCAGCCGCAGGTGTTCGCTGCCGCCGCCGCGCCGCGCCGACCGATAGCCGAGCGAGGTGACCGGCTCGGTCTCCGTGCCGAGCAGGCGAAGCCAGGATTCCGTCGTCAACCGCCACCTCGTTCGAGTCGTGGTGCTTCTCGATACCACACCCGGACCAGCCCGGCGGGTTGCCGCAGGTCGGCACACTGAATGGATGTCGATCGATGCTAGGCGGCGATGGCGCCCGGTGGCCGGGGTGGTGGCGATCGCCGCGGTGCTCGTGACGGTCCTGATGGTCAACGGCGGGTACTTCGACCCGCAGTCAGGGGTGTGGACGTCCGTCGGGGTCGACGACCCGGCGTACGACTCCCGGACGGACGGCTCGCGGACGGTCGTCACGGTCGAGGCGATCACCACGCTGCGGCTGCCGGCGGGCCGGGCGGTCCCGTTCGCGCGTCAGGCCGCGAAGATCGCCTGGCGGGACTATCGCGGGCAGATCGACGTGCTCGAGGTGACCAGCGGGACGAAGGGCTCGCCGCCCACGCGGCAGAGCTGGCGGCGGGACGAGCTGGAACGGGCCTTCGGGTGGCGGCCGGACGGGCTCGACGAGGGGCGGGAGCCGCCGGGGCCGCCGACCGGCGCGGGCGGCGGGATGTACCGGAACACCACGGTGACGACCGTCCGGGAGGCCGAGGAACGGCTGCGGGAGCTGTTCACCGGGCTCGGGGAGGACGAACTCCAGATGGCCACGGTGACGCCGCAGGTCAAGGGTCGGTCGCCGTGCGACGGAGGAGCCTTCGACGCGTACGTCGTGCTCGACCTCACCCTGCCCGGGACCCGGGACGCGGAGGCGGCGCTGCCCGGTGTCGCGGAGTACCTGGCCGCCGCGGGACTGGACGTCGCCACCGGCGAACTCGACGCCGGGCTGCCGTCGGTGAGCGCGTCGTTCACCGACGGCGCGGTGGTGTCGGTGGTCGCGGCGGGCGGGGGCGAGCCGGATCCGCAGCATCTCCACTTCGGTGCCACCAGTGGGTGCCTCGGGGCGTGACTCAGGTCGTACCGAAAAAGGATTTTGACCTGGAGCTCACGGCAGGTCGAAGGGGAGCTTGATGCCCTGAAGGGCATCCTTGCAGCCGCAGGTGCGCGCGGCGGGCAGTTCGGTCACTGCTTTCAGGAGTACGTCGCGGAGCCGGGCGGTGTTCTCGCCGAAGACCCGGAACACCTCCTCGTGGGTGACGGCCTCGCCACCCTCGACACCGGCGTCCAGATCGGTCACCAACGCGATCGAGGTGTAGCAGAGGGCCAGCTCGCGAGCGAGCACCGCTTCCGGGTGACCGGTCATGTTCACGATCGTGCCGCCGATCGCGGTGAACCAGCGGGACTCGGCGCGGGTGGAGAACCGCGGTCCCTCCACGACGACCATGGTGCCGCCGTCGACCGCGTTCACCCCTGCGGCGGAATTCAGCACCGAGGCGCGCCCGGCCGGACAGTACGGATCGGCGAACGAGACGTGCACCGCGCCGGAGTCGTAATACGTCTGCTCGCGGCCGCTGGTCCGGTCGATCAGCTGGTCCGGCACCACGAACGTGCCCGGTCCCAGCTCCGGTCGCAGGCCACCGACCGCGCACGGCGCGATGATCTGGCGCACCCCCAGCGAGCGCAGCGCCCACAGATTCGCCCGGTAGGGGATCTTGTGGGGCGGGAACCGGTGGTCCCGGCCGTGCCGGGGCAGGAACGCCACCCGGCGGCCACCGACGGAGGCCACAGTGATCTTGTCGGATGGCAGACCGTACGGCGTCTCCACCTCGTGTTCAATGGCGCCGTCGAGTAGTGCGTACAGGCCGGATCCGCCGATGACGCCGATCTCTGCTGCCGGGGGTGACGGGTTCATGTGCAGACCTTATCCGCGGCCTGAATCGCAGGCTAATGTGCTGGCATGGCGTTGACGTCGGACGGGCGGCAGGCATCTCGTGTTCGGTGAGGGACAGCAGCGAATCGGAGGCCGGTCAGTGGAATCGATGACCGGTCAGCTGCTGGTCGCCACGCCCACCCTCAAAGATCCCAACTTCGACCGTACGGTCGTGCTGGTCGTCGCGCACGAGCAGGGCGGCGCCCTGGGCGTCGTGCTCAACCGGGCCACCGAGGTGCCGGTCGCCGAGGTGCTCGGCAACTGGGGCGAGCTGGCCGGCGACCCCGCCGTGCTCTTCGAGGGCGGCCCGGTGCAGCCCGAGTCGGCGATCTGCCTGGCACGCACCCGCCCCGAGGTGAAGAAGCGCGTGACCGGTTTTCATCCTGTCTCCGGTTCCCTCGGCACCCTCGACCTCTCCGCCGACCCGGAACGCCTCCGGGAGAACGTGGCCGGCATCCGGGTCTTCGCCGGTTATTCCGGCTGGTCCGCCGGACAGCTCGAGGAGGAGATCGCCTCCGGCTCCTGGTTCGTCTTCGACGCGCTGCCCGGCGACCCGTTCGTCGAACGACCAGACGACCTGTGGGCCATGGTCCTGCGCCGGCAGGGCGACATCCTCGCTGCTGTCGCCCACTTCCCTCCGGACGTGTCGCTGAACTGAGGGGGGTGCTGCGGGGTCCTCGCGGGGGTGTGTAATATTTCCAGCGTGCCCGGGGGAAACGCCGGGGACGCAAGCAGTACGGCAAGGGGCTGTGGCGCAGCTGGTAGCGCACCACACTGGCAGTGTGGGGGTCAGGGGTTCGAGTCCCCTCAGCTCCACCCTTGCGAAACGCCTGGACTCCGGTCCAGGCGTTTTTTGTTTGCCCGGGTTACCTGACTCGACGAACTTCTGTTCAGTTTTCGAGTGTGTTCAAATATGCTGAACAGCGTGCAACTTCGAACGTCGTCGGCGTCGGGAGACGTGGATCGCATCCTGGAGCTCGCCCGGCAGCGACTTCACGAGTTCGGCGTGGCTGTCGAGACTGAGCCGTCCGACCCGGACAGCGGCATCGACGCGACCATCGTCATGTCCCGGGGTGGCGTCCGGGCCGCCTACTCGGCACAGGTGAAGGCATCGATGACGCTGGCCTCCGCGGCCCGGATCGAACAGCCCGCCGGGTCGCCTCCGATGCTGCTCGTCGGCCGCCAGATCAACTCGCGGAGCGCTGCCGCGTTCCGCGACGCGCAGATCCAGTTCATCGACACCCTGGGAAACGCATACCTCAGCTTCGGCGAGGTCCTGATCGACGTACGGGGACGGACCGCGCCGGTCGGCGAGCAGCAGCCGCCGGTCCCGGCCGGGACCGGCCAGCGCCGGCCAGCCAACCTCTTCAGCCCCGGCCGGGCACAGGTCATCCTCGCCCTCCTCGCCTGGCCGGAACTCGTCGGTGAGAAGGTCCGGCAGGTCGCGAGCACTGCCGGAGTCTCGGTCGGCCAGGCCCACGACGCTCTGGGGCAACTCACCGAGGCCGGATTCCTGGTCCCCGGTTCATGGGGGCCGGTCAGGTTCGAGGAGCTCCTCGACTACTGGACCGCGGCCTATCCGACCGGCCTTGGCCGACGGCTCGAGGCAGCGCGATTCCACGGCGATCCGGCCCGGCCGATCAGCAGTGAACGTCCGGTCTATCTCAGCGGCGAGTCGGCGCAGGGCCTCGATATCGCACGACCCTCGACGCTCACTGTCTACCTCGCCTCGGTGGATTCCCGGCTGCCCGTGGCGAATCGCTGGAGCACGAACCCGGACCGTGCTCGCAATGTGTTCGTACGCCGGAAGTTCTGGGTCTCGCCGCGCCCGGATGAGGAGGATCCCGCGGTGCCAACGCAGAACGCCCCCTGGCCACTGGTCTACGCCGACCTGCTGGCCACCGGCGACGCCCGCCTCGCCGAGGTGGCCAGGACCTGGAAGGCAGGCCGTGTTCGACCTGACGAGAGCTGACCCGTCGCTGCTCCACCTGGTCGACGAGGTGGTTGCCGAACTCCTGGCGCGGTCGAGCCGGCTCTTACCGGACGAGGTGTTGCTGGTCGGCGCTCACTGCCGTGACATCTTGCAGAGCGCCTTCGGGCACGATTTCCTATTGCGCGTCACGTCCGACATCGACCTCGGCCTGGCGATGGCGAACTGGGCTGCCTACGACGAACTCGCCATGGCGTTCCCGTCGGCGGGCAATACCGGGATCCGTTTCCGGGTCGCGGACGTGACCGCCGACCTGCTGCCGTTCGGCCCGGTAGAGGATCCTCCCGGGACGGTCACCCCGGCATCTCGCCGGGAACCGATGAGCGTCTGGGGCTTCACCGAGGTCTTCGCTGCAGCGCCCTCGCTCAGGCTCCCCTCCGCCGGGACCATCCGGATGCCGACCGCGGCCGGGTACGCCGCACTGAAGCTGGCCGCGTGGCTGGACCGGAGCACCTACGGCGAGTACAAGGACGCTGCGGACATCGGCGCCGTCCTCTACTGGTACTCGAAGTCCCTCGACATCGAGAACCGCATCTACGAGACGAGTCGCGGTCAGGAACTCCTGGTCCAGGAGAAACTGGACAACGCCGCCGCGGCAGCCCGTGCACTCGGGAACGACATCGTGACCGTCATCGGCACGGACCGTCTGGCCGAGATCGCTGGGCGGTGGCTGACCTCGCCCAAACATCTCCTCGCGTACCACATGACGGTCTCGAACGCCCTGGACTGGCCCCATTCTCATGATCGCCGACTTGCGTTGATCTTGGCTTTGGAACGCGGCCTGGCCCTCAGCTGATCACGCACATGGCTGTCACCGGCTTGGCTGCTTGGCGGACCTTCGATCGTGCGGGGTCTTTCCGAAAGCGGGAAGGGAGGCGGCGGACGGGCGGGGCGCAGGGATACGCTGGCCGTCATGTCCGGATTCCGTAGCCTGCGTGTTGGCACACGCAACTCGCCGATGGCGCTCGCTCAAGTCGAACGTGTGCGGAAGATGCTGGCTGACCGGCATCCGCAGGTTTCTGTCGAGGTCGTGTCGATGACCACCTCCGGGGACCGGTGGCAGGGGCGGCTCGCCGACCTCGGCGGCAAGGGCGCGTTCACCAAGGAGGTCGACGCGGCGCTGCTCGCCGGGGACGTCGACGTGGTGGTGCACTGCGTGAAGGACGTGCCCGGTGACCGGCCGACGCCGGCCGGCACGGTGATGGCCGCCTACCTGCGGCGCGACGACGTCCGGGACTGCCTGGTGCATCCGGCCGGCACCCGGGTCGAGGAGCTGCCGCCCGGTGCCCGGATCGGCACCTCGGCGGTGCGCCGGGTCGCCCAGCTCGCGCTGCACTGGCCGGAGCTGACGCCGGTGCCGATCCGCGGCAACGCCAACACCCGGCTGGCCAAGCTCGACGCGGGGGAGTACGACGCGCTGATGCTGGCGGTCTCCGGGCTGGGCCGGATCGGTCAGCCACACCGGATCACGCAGATGTTCGACGTGGACGTCATGGTGCCGGCGGTCGGCTCGGGCACGCTGGTCCTGCAGTGCCGTGAGGACGACGTGGAGATCCGGGACCTGGTCGCCACGCTCGGCGACGACGCGGCCCGGCGGGAGACGCTCGCCGAGCGGACCATGCTGCACATCCTGCAGGGTTCCTGCGACTCGCCGATCGGCGGCTACGCGCGGACCGAACCGGACGGCCGGATCAGCCTGCGCGCCCGGGTCGCGTCGCTGGACGGCAAGACCGTGCTCGACGTGCACGAGTGGGCGACCGACCCGACGACTCTGGGCACCTCGGTGGCGGCCGCGCTGATGCGCCAGGGAGCCCTCGACCTGCTCCGCTGACGCGGCGAAGGAACGACGCGGCGAAGGAACGACGCGGCGAAGGAACGACGCGGGCGAAAGAGCGACGCGGGCGAAAGAGCGACGCGGGCGAAAGAGCGACGCGCGCGACAGAGCTAGGAGCGGATCCCCAGATGGCGGCGGCTGATCAGGGCCTGCAGCTCGGCGACCAGGGTGGTCGGGGTGAGTGGCTTGGTCAGGTAGCCGTCCGCGCCGGAGATCAGGCCGGCGTCCACGTCGTAGGCGTGGCCGTTGCCGGAGACCATCAGTATCGCCATGTCCCGGGTCGCCGGGGTGCTCCGGGCCAGCTGGCACAGCTCCATGCCGTTCATGGCCGGCATCCGGACGTCGGTGATCATGCCGATCGGCTGGGCCCGGGTGAGGATGCGGGCCGCGGCCTGGCCGTCCTTCGCGCCGAGCGCGCGGTATCCGGCTGACTCCAGACTGACCGTGAGCAGGTCCCGGACGTCGGCGTCGTCGTCGGCGATCAGGATCAGGTTCTGGTTCATGTAGGTCCTGATCGGCAAGTGTTTGCCGTGCAGCAGATATCTTCGGTTGCGGTCCGGTTGCGGGCCGCGGTCTGCCATCGGCAGAAGAATGCGGCGTACGACCGGACGGCTCGGCAGAATCCGCCCATGGCCACCTTCTCCCTGCAGGCACAGCCCACCGACGCCGCCGACTGGCTCGATCTGGCCCGGCGTGCCGAGGCCGCCGGCTTCCACACCCTCTACGTCGCCGACCACCCGGGCAGCTGCGCGGCGCCGTTCGTGGCGCTGGCCGCGGCCGCCGCCGTCACGAGCACGATCCGGCTCGGGTCGTACGTGGTGAACGCCGGCGTCCGGGAACCGATCCTGATCGCCGCGGACGTCGCCACCCTGGACGTGGTCTCCGATGGCCGGGCCGTGCTCGGGATCGGCGCCGGGCACACCCCGGCCGAGTGGACCGCCGTCGGGCGGGTGCGCCCCGGCGTGGCCGCGCGGGTGGACCACTGCATCGCGGTGGCCGAGGCGACCGTACGGATGCTGGCCGGTGACGGGCTGGCGAAGCCGCGCCCGGTGCAGGAGAAGGTGCCGCTGCTGTTCGGCGGCGGGAACACCCGGCTGCTGCGCTGGGCGGCCGGGCACGCCGACCTGATCGGGCTGTCCGGGCTGGGCCGCACCCTTGAGGACGGGCACATGCACACCGCGCGGTTCCGGCCGGACCAGGTGGACGCGCAGGTCGAGCTGGCCGGCGGGACTCCGGTGGAAGCGCTGGTGCACTACGTGGAGGTGACCGACGACGCCGGGGCGACGTACCAGAAATGGGCCGAAAGCGCGGAGATCAGTGAGGCGGAGATGGCCGCGACCCCCTATGCCCTGGCCGGGACGGAGAGTGAGATCCGGGCGAAGCTGGACCAGAGCGAACGCCGGTGGGGCCTGACCCGGTACGCGATCCGCCGCCCGGCCTTCGAGGCGTGCCCGGCGCTGCTCGCGATGTGAGGCCGGCCGGGCCGCCCCGTGGCGGCCCGGCCGCGCCGGTCTAGTTGGTGGTGGTCACCGCGGTGGTCGTGGTGGCGACGTTGCGGAAGACGGTCAGCGCGAGGGACAGCTCGCTGCCGGCAAACCCGTCCGCCTTGACACCGTTGACCGTCAGCGTCGCCGAGTTGATCAGCGCCGCCCGAGGTTGCGTGTTCTGCAGTTGCTTCACGAGCTTGCTGATGTTGTCGACCTCGCCGGTCGCGCTGAGCGCGATCGACAGCTCCTCGACTGTGGCCACTGCCTTGGACGTGCTCCGGCCCGAGGCCGTGTACGCGTTGACGTCGACGTGCAGCTCGGTGCCCATGGACTGCAGCTGCCGGAGGAACGCGGGAATGCTGTCGCTGGTCGGCAGCGCCTTGTTGTAGGTGTCCAGCGTCGCCTTGTAGTCGGGCAGGTTGGCGTTGTCCGCCTTCAGGTCGGCCAGCTGCTTCTTGAGCTTGGAGAGCTGGGTGGTGGTGTCCTCGGCCTGGCTGCGCACGTCGGACGCCTCGGCGTACTTCGGGTTGATCATCAGGAACCAGCCGGAGACGACCAGGAGCGCGATCAGGGCCAGGCCGCCGAACAGCCAGATACGGTCGGAGCGCAGCGCGCCCATCAGTTACCTCCGGCCGAGCACTTGATCTTGCTGAACTTGCCGCAGAGTGCCTTGTCGGTGATCGAGACGGTCAGCTCGAAGCTGACCGTGGACTTTCCGGACTCGTCCTCGGCGCTGTCGGTACCGGAGACGGAGGTGACGAACGGGTCGGCGATCCCGTCAGCCTTGAGCTTGGCGAGCAGCTCGATGTATTTGGCGACCGCCTTCTTGTCCGGCGCGTTGCCGCTGATGGAGAGGGTGCCGATCTCGTCGCCGCCGGTCGGGGTGGTCGACATCTCGCCGCCGATCTCGGTGGTCTGCGCCTCGGCCTCGGCCCCGGTCGAGCGCACCAGGTCGAGCAGGATCTGCCAGGAAAGATCGTTCGCCATCAGTTTGGCCAGCTGACCCGACATCACCGTGTTGCTGTTCTTCGTGGTGGTCAGGTTGGTGTACTGGTTCTGCTGCCGCTGCACCGCGGCCACCTGCCGGGTGGCGTCCTCGAACTCCGACTCGGCGTCCCGCTTCGTCGTTGTCGCGTTCCAGTACCAGCCACCGAGCATGGCCAGGACCAGAACGACCGCGATCAGCACGACGGTCCGGGTGCGCCGGGCCCGCCGGCCGTCGCTGATGTCGCGGGGCAGCAGGTTGGCCCGGATGGGCAGGATGCGGTTGGCATGCTGCGGTGAGGCCGCCGGGTCCACCGGCATCAGCGCGGTCGTGGTCATCGGGCGGCTCCCAGGGTCAGGCCGATCGATACGGCCGCCGACGGTACGAAACTGTCGAACCCGCGCTCCCGGGCCCGGCGGGTGTCGCGCAGCCGGGAGGTGCTGTCCGCGTACATCACCCCGATGCCGAGCTGCTCCTGCAGGTGCTCGGCGAGGCCGGGCATGAGCGCGCCGCCGCCGGACAGCGCCAGGCGGGTGACCTGCTTCTGCCGCTCGCCGGAGGCCAGGTAGGTGAACGAGCTGCGCAGTTCGCTGGCGAGCGGGCGGACCGCGTCGGCGATCGCGGCCACGCTGTCCGGGTTGCCGTCGCCGTGCAGGCCGTACCGGCACTTGAGCTCCTCGGCCTCGTTGGCCGGGACGCCGAGCCGGGTGGCGATGCTGTCGGTGATCTCCGAGCCGCCGCGCGGCAGGGTCCGGACGAACAGCGGCTCACCGTCGGCGTGCACCACCACGCTGGTGATGTCCGCCCCGATGTCGACGATCGCCTCGACCTGGGCGTCCAGCCGGGAGGCGGCGCGCAGCAGGGCGAACGACGCCAGGTCGACGCCGGTCACGTGCAGGCCGGCCTTCTCCACCGCCTGGACCAGGCCGAGCACCGCGTCCTTGGGCATGGCGATCAGCAGACCCCGGACGTTCGGGTTGTCGCCGGGCTGTTCCAGCGGGTAGAAGTCCAGCAGCGAGCGTTCGACCGCGAGCGGGAGCGCGTCCTTGACCTGGAACGGCAGGGCCTGGCGCATCTGGCTGGGCGGCAGGTTCGCGATCGACATCTCCCGGACCACCAGCTGCGGGTTGGTCACGCCGAGGGTGACCCGCTTGGTGCCGAACCGGGAGGCGGCCCAGAGCTGCTTGAGCGCGCTCGTCACGGCCGCCTGGTCCTGCACCACGCCGCCGTGCACAGTGCCCGGCTCGAGCGGGATCTGGCCGAAGTTGATCAGCGAGTAGTCGTCCTTGGTGCGACGGACCTCGACAGCCCGGATCGAGGACGAGCCGATGTCCAGCCCGATCGGTGTTGCGCCAGCCATCGGTTTCCCTTCGTGCCGCGGTTCTTACGGGGGCTATCGGTCAGTACGAGGAGGCGCTGAGCAACGTGCCGTACCAGTCACTGATCGGCACCGCGGCGAAGACCGCGAGGAAAGCGCCGGCCAGCATGTACGGCCCGAACGGGATCCGGCTCTTTCGCCCGGCGGACCGGGTGAGCAGCAGGACCGCGCCGGCCAGGCCACCGAGCAGGAAGCCGGCGAACGCGCCGATCGCCACCGCGCCCCAGCCGAGCCAGCCGAGGTAGAAGCCGAGCAGCGGGGCGAGTTTCACGTCGCCGCCGCCCATGCCCCACGCGCCGAGAAGGCGATAGAGCAGGTAGAGCAGGACCGCCGCGACCGCGCCGCGGAGCAACGCGCCCGGATCGCCGGTGAGCAGCGCGGCCGGGACGAGCAGGGCGACGGCCACCGGGTACGAGGGGAGGACGATCTTGTTCGGGAGCCGCATCACGTCCAGGTCGATCAGCGCCAGGGCGATCGCGATGGCCGCGAGGTAGAGGTAACCGGGCAGTTCCCAGGACCAGCCGAACCGGGCTGCCACCGCGACGAACAACACGGCGGTGCCGGCCTCCACCAGGGGATACCGGGCGCTGATCGGCGTTGTGCAGTCCGCGCACCGGCCGCGCAGCAGCAGCCAGCCGAGCACCGGGACGTTGTGCCGGTTGCGGATCGTGTGGCCGCAGTTCGGGCAGTGCGAGCCGGGGTGGACGAGTGACTCGTCCCGCGGCACCCGGTGGATCACGACGTTCAGGAACGAGCCGATCGCGAGACCGAGCACTCCGGCGATGACCAGCAGCGGGGCCAGTGGCATCTCGTGCTCCTCTCCGGCGGACGTGGGCGGGTGACGCCACCGTGGTGGCGCCACCCGGTCACTGCTGGGTGGATCAGGCGCCGGTGCAGGCGGTCTGGGCGACGGTGACGCCGCTGGCGGTCTTGACCGAGCCGCCGTTGACGCTCTTGTACACGTAGACCTTGCCGCTGCCGCCGGCGTTGGTCGCGCAGAGCACGTAGCTGCCGTCAGCAGTGATGTAGACGTAGGTCAGCTGGGTCTTGTCGGAGACCGTGATGGTGCCGACCACCGTGGTGCCGACCTTGAGGTCGACCTTGGTGTCGGTCACCGCGCTGGTGCCCGAGCCGCTGGTGATGCTGCTGAGCGTGCCGGCCGGGTACGCGTTGCCGTTGCTGGTGTAGTACTGCTCGATCGCACTGATGGCGCCACGCACGTCGGACTGGGCCGACTTGTCCGCCGCACCCTGGCGGTAGTTCAGGTACACCGGCACGGCGATCGCGACCAGGACGCCGATGATGACCACGACGACCAGGAGCTCGATGAGGGTGAAGCCCTCGTCGTCCTTCTTGGCGCGGAGCTCGGCCTGCTTGGCGTTCATGCGGTCGATGACGTTGTGCATGGTGGGGTGCCTCCATGGGCGAAGAGGGGTGGAGCGGGGAAGGGAGTGTCGGGCTCGGGTGCCCGGGGCGGTGCCTCCGGCCGTCGGGAGCGGCCGGGTATTTCCTCGCGTGCTTCTTCGCACGCCGGGGTCAGCTCGACTGGATGTTCTGGTAGATCGTGAACATCGGCAGGTAGAGGCAGACGACCATGCCGCCGACCACGGCGCCCATCACGAGCACCATGATCGGTTCGATCGATGCGGCCAGCGACTCGGCGGCGCTGTCGACTTCTCTGTCGTAGAAGTCGGCAACCTTGTCGAGCATCTGACTGATCTGACCGCTTTCTTCCCCTACTTCGATCATTTGCGTGACCATCGCGGGGAAAACCTTGTGATTGCGCATCGCCGAGGACATCGGCTGGCCGTTGCGCACGGTGCCCTGGATGTCCTGCATGGCGATGTTGATCACCTCGTTGCCGGTGGTCTCGCCGACCACGGCGAGGGCCTGCATGACCGGCACGCCGACGTTCAGCAGCAGGCCGAGGTTCCGGGCGTACCGGCTCATGGCGAGCTTCTGGAAGAGCTGGCCGAAGACCGGCATGCGGAGCTTGAGCTTGTCCACCTTCAGCCGGAAGTCGGCGCTGGCCCGCAGCTGCCGCTTGTAGGCGATCGCCGTGCCGAACCCGATGCTCAGCGCCAGCGGCCCGATCCACCACATGTTGTGGCTGGTCGTGACGAGGAACTGGGTGATCGCCGGCAGTTCGCCGCCGAGATTCTTGAACATGCCTTCGAAGATCGGGACGATGAAGATCAACATCGCCGCGATCAGTACGAACGTGAAGCCCAGCACGATCGCCGGATAGGTCAGCGCGCTCTTGATCTTGCCGCGGAGCGCGGTGTCCTTCTCCAGGCTGTCGGCGATCTGTTCGAGCGCCTTGTCGATCATGCCGCCGGTCTCGCCGGCCCGGATCATCGCGATCATCAGGCGCGGGAAGATCCGGTCGTGCTTGGCCATCGACGTGGAGAGCCCGTTGCCGGCCGACACGTCCGCGCCGACCTCGGCGATCGCCTTCTTCAGCGCCGGCGACGAGGTCTGCTCTTCCATGATCGACAGCGAGCGCAGCAGCGACATGCCGGACGAGGTCATGGTGGCGAACTGCCGGGCGAAGACCGCCAGTTCCTTGAGCTTGACCTTGGTGCCGAACCCGGGGATCTTCAGCTCGCGCTGCAGCCCCTGCCCGGCCTCGACCAGGCCGAGCGGCGTCTCGCCACGCTGCTTGAGCATGTGGGTGGCCGCCGCCTCGTTGGGGGCCTCGATGGTCCCCTTGGCCTTCTTGCCCGAGGCGTCGACGGTGTTGTACGCGAACGTCTTGTTGTTGGCCATCGTCAGCTCCGCCCGACGAGCCGTTTGAGCTCCTCCGGCGAGTGGCTGATCTCGGTGGCGGTCTGCATGGTGATGACGCCCTCCCGAACCTTCTCGGCCAGGTGCTGATCGAAGGCGAGCATGCCCTCGTTGCTGCCGGCCTGCATGAAGGACGGGATCTGGTGCGACTTGCCCTCCCGGATCAGACTCCGGATGGCCGGCGTCGCGGTCAGGATCTCGCAGATCACCGTCCGGCCCTTGCCGTCCGCCTTCGGCGCCAGCGCCTGGGTGATCACACCCTGGAGACTGGCCGCCAGCTGCGCTCGGATCTGCAGCTGCTGGTGCGGCGGAAAGATGTCGATCACCCGGTCGATGGTCTGGGTGGCGCTCTGCGTGTGCAGCGTCGCCAGCACCAGGTGGCCGGTCTCGGCCGCGGTCAGCGCGGTCGACGTGGTGGTCAGGTCCCGCAGCTCGCCGACCAGGATGATGTCCGGGTCCTGCCGCAGCGCGTGCTTGAGCGCGCTGGCGAAGGTCTCGGTGTCCGAGCCCACCTCGCGCTGGTTCACGATGCTGCGCTTGTGCGGGTGGAGGAACTCGATCGGGTCCTCGATGGTGATGATGTGGTCGGCGCGGCTGCGGTTGGCCAGGTCGAGGATCGAGGCCAGCGTGGTGGTCTTGCCGGACCCGGTCGGGCCGGTGACCAGCACCAGGCCGCGCGGCAGGTGGGCGAAGCGGCCCACCGACTCCGGCATGCCCAGCTCGTCCAGTGGCTTGATCTTGTGGGGGATGGCCCGGAAGACCGCGCCGCACGAGGTGCGCTGCTTGTAGAGGTTGCCGCGGAAGCGGGAGACCCCGACGATGCTGTGCGCGAAGTCCATCTCCTGCTCGCGCTGGAACGTCTCCCACTGGGCCGGGCTGACCGCGGCGTGTGCCAGCAACTCGGTGTCGGCGGCGTTCAGCTTGCCGTACCCGGGGATCGGTCCGAGCGCGCCGTCCACCCGCATCATCGGCGGTGAACCGACGGTCAGGTGCAGGTCCGAGCCGCGCGCTTCGACCAGCGTGACCAGCATCTGGTCGAGCACGGCGAGGTCGTCCGCGTTGGCGCCCGTCTCCGGTCGCACCTCGTGCTCGATCGTGTTCACTGTTCCCGCCCTTTCGTTCACGTTCCGACGCTTGTTGAATCGGCACCGAACGGACCCGGTTTAGTAGCGGATCGGGTGCCGTCAGACTGCTATTCGGGATACCTCCCGCACCGAGGTCAGACCGCCGGTCGCTTTGGCCAGGCCGTCGGCGCGCAGGTCGTACATGCCCTGGGCGACCGCCACCTCGCGGATCTCACCGGACGACGCGCGCCGGATGGTCAGCGATTCGATCTCCGGGCTGATCGGCATCACCTCGTGGATCGCGATCCGGCCCTTGTACCCGGTGTTGGCGCAGTTCCGGCAGCCCACCGGCCCGTACAGCACCTCCGGGACGGCGAGGTCCGCCAGCGGCCAGTGGGCGCCGAGCACCTCCTGCTCGGTCGGCGTGTACGCCTCCTTGCACCAGTCGCAGAGCCGTCGCGCCAGCCGCTGGGCCAGCACGCAGTCCAGCGACGAGCCGACCAGGAACGGCTCGATGCCCATCTCGGTGAGCCGGGTGACCGCGCCGGGCGCGTCGTTGGTGTGCAGCGTGGAGAGCACCAGGTGACCGGTGAGCGACGCCTCGACGGCGATCTGCGCGGTGTTGCCGTCCCGGATCTCACCGATCAGCACGACGTCCGGGTCGGACCGCAGGATGGCCGGCAGCACCGCCGCGAAGGTCAGTCCGGCCTTCGCGTTCACCTGGACCTGGTTGACGCCGCGCAGGCGGTACTCGACCGGGTCCTCGACGGTGATCACGTTGACCTCGGGCTTGCTGATCCGGCCCAGGGTGGAGTAGAGCGTCGTCGACTTGCCGGACCCGGTCGGTCCGGTGACCAGCACCATCCCGTGCGGCTTGGTGAACGACGCGGAGAACCGGTCCAGGTTGTGCTGGGTGAAGCCGAGCTTCGCGATGTCCAGGTCGATGCCGCCGGTGTCCAGCACCCGGAGCACGATCTTCTCGCCCCAGACCGTCGGCAGCGTGGCGGTACGCAGGTCGACGGTGCGGTCCCGGATCAGCGCGGTGATCCGGCCGTTCTGCGGTATCCGCTTCTCGGTGATGTCGACGCCCGACATGATCTTGATACGGGAGGTCAGCGCCGCCGTCACACCCCGCGGCACGATATCCACCTCGTGCAGCACGCCGTCGATCCGGTAACGCACCCGCATGTCGTCCTCGGTGGGCTCGAGGTGCAGGTCGGAGGCCCGGTTCATGACGGCCTGCTCGATCAGGCTGTTCACGTACCGGACGATCGGGGCGTCGTCCGCGCTGTTCTGCTGCGTGGCCATGCCGGCCGACTCGTTCAGCCCGGCGTCGGCCAGGTCGCCGAGGTCGCTGTCCTCACGCTGCAGCTTCTCGATGATCCGGCGGACCTCGCTGCGGGCCACCACGACCGGGCGGACCGTCATGCCGGTCGCCGCCCGGACGTCGTCGAGCGCCACCACGTCGGCCGGGTCGGTCACGCCGACCACCAGCTCGCCGTCGTTGATCGCCAGGCCGAGCACCCGGTGGCGCAGCACCACCGGCAGCGGGATGCGCTTGAGCGCGGTCGGGTCCGGGGTGAAGCCGACCAGGTCCAGGGTGTTGATCCCGAACGCGGCCGCCGCGGCCAGGGTCAGCTGCTCCTCGGTGACCACCTGGTCATTGATCAGAACCGCGCGTACCGGCCGGCCGCTGCGCTGTGCCTCCTCAGCCGCCGCGTCGATCGCGTGCGGATCGATGCCGATTTGCTTCAGCGCATCGAGCAGCGGTCGGAAGGTCTGATCCATGGAATCCTCAAGCGCGGCGGCACAGGCTATACACCCCTCCATCGGACATCCCGCCGCAAAACTGAGCCGCTACCCCGCGTGCCGGAACGTCCGTCGATATGCCGACGGCGCCACCCCGATCGTGGCGTGCAGGTGCTGCCGCAGCGCGGTGGCACTGCCCAGCCCGGCGCGCCGGGCCACCACGTCCACACCGAGGTCGGTCGACTCCAGCAGCAGGCGGGCGTGCTCGACCCGCTGGCGCAGCAGCCACTGCCGGGGGCTCGAGCCGGTCTCGTCGCGGAACCGGCGGGTGAACGTGCGCACGCTCATCCGGGCGTGCGCGGCCATCGCCTCCAGGGTGACCGGCTCGCTCAGCCGGTCCAGCACCCAGGCCCGGGTCGGCTCGGTGCCGGCGCCGGCCGCGGGTGGCACCGGACGTTCGATGTACTGCGCCTGGCCGCCGTCGCGCCACGGCGGCACCACGCACCGCCGGGCCGCCGCGTTGGCCACCTCGGCGCCGTGGTCGCCGCGCACGATGTGCAGGCAGAGGTCCACCCCGGCGCCCACCCCGGCCGAGGTGAGCACGTCGCCGTCGTCGACGAACAGCACGTCGAAGTCCCAGTCGACCTGCGGGTAGAGCCCGCCGATCCGTTTCGCCCAGGCCCAGTGGGTGGCGGCCGGGCGCCCGTCCAGCAGGCCGGCCGCGGCCAGCACCGAGGCGCCGGTGCAGATCGACACGATCCGGGCGCCGCGCGCGACCGCGGACAGCAGCGTGGCCCGGACCGCCTCGGGCAGGGTGCCGTCGGTGACCGGGCCGCCGGCATGGATGCCCGGGATCAGGATGGTGTCGGCCCGCTCGGCGGCGCTCAGCGGATGGTCCGGGGTGACCGAGAAGCCCGCCTCGGTGCGGACCGTGCCCTCGCCGCAGTAGAGCAGCTCGTAGAGGCGGGTGCGCTCAGGCCCGGTACGTGACGAGCCGAAGACCTGTGCGGGGACACCGAGGTCGAACGGGACCACGCCGTCCATGACCAGGATGGCGATCACATGCGGAGTCATGGCTCGATTCTTGCGCATGATGGCCTTCCGGCCACTCGTGCGGACGTGCCGAGATCAGCAGAATCATGATCGTGAGACTTCGCCTGCATCCCGCCTGGTCGGTAGCCGCGGTCGCGTTCATCGCGCTGATCGGCGCGGCCGGCTTCCGGTCCACGCCGTCCGTCATGCTCGAGCCGTTGCACAACGAGTTCGGCTGGTCCCTCGGCACGATTTCCGCCGCCGTCTCGGTGAACCTGCTGCTCTACGGCCTGACCGCGCCGTTCGCCGCGGCCCTGATGGCCAAGTTCGGCATCCGCCGGGTGGCCGCCGTCGCCCTCGGCCTGGTCGCGCTCGGCTCCGGGCTGACCGTGTGGATGAACTCCAGCTGGCAACTGCTGCTCTGCTGGGGTGTGCTGGTCGGGCTGGGCACCGGCTCGCTCGCGCTGGGCTTCGTGGCCACCATCACCGGCCGCTGGTTCGTCAAGCACCGTGGCCTGGTCACCGGCGTGCTCACGGCGGGCGGCGCCACCGGCAACCTGATCTTCCTGCCGGTGCTGTCCCGGATCGTCGAGTCGAACGGCTGGCGGACCGCGGCGATCACCGTGTCGGTGGTCGCGCTCCTGGTCGTACCGTTGATTCTCTGGCGCCTTCGGGACCACCCGGTGGACCTGGGGGTGACCGCTCTCGGCGGGGTCACCGAGGTGCCGGCCAAGCCGACCGGCAACGCCGCCCGCACCGCGCTGACCGCGCTCCGCGACGCTGCCAAGACGCGGGCGTTCTGGCTGCTCGCGGGCGGGTTCGCGATCTGCGGGGCGACCACCAACGGCCTGGTCGGCACGCACTTCATCCCGGCCGCGCACGACCACGGCATGCCGAACACCACCGCGGCGAGCCTGCTGGCCCTGGTCGGCGTCTTCGACATCGTCGGCACGATCGCCTCCGGCTGGCTCACCGACCGGGTCGACAGCCGGATCCTGCTCGGCGGCTACTACGCGCTGCGCGGCCTGTCGCTGCTGGTCCTGCCGTCGATCCTGGCCGCCACGGCGCACCCCAGCATGCTGGTCTTCATCCTGTTCTACGGCCTGGACTGGGTCGCCACCGTGCCCCCGACGGTCACCCTCTGCCGCGAGTACTTCGGCGCCGCCGGCCCGGTCGTCTTCGGCTGGGTCTTCGCCTCGCACCAGTTCGGCGCGGCGATCGCCGCCACCGCGGCGGGCCTGGTCCGCGACCAGCTCGGCACCTACACCTGGGCCTGGTACGGCGCCGGCGCCCTGGCCCTGCTCGCCTCCCTGCTGAGCCTGATGCTCTTCGCCGGCAAACACCTCAAACCGATCGCTCCGGGTCTAGGCCTGGCGATCCCCGCAGCGAAGGCCTGATCCTCACGGTCCGCCATATTCGGTACGAATACCGAGCGCCCGCCCGCAGGCTACAAGCCGAGTCCCGTGATGGTCCCGCGCGACGTCCGCGCAGCGAGCGACCGAAGCGCGCCGCAAGGTCCCGGCTGTGCCTCAGGGGTGTCTCCGCGGTGCGGAGACACCCCTGAGAGCCAGCCACAATCCGGAGGCTACGGGGTGACCTGGACCACTTCCATCAGGCCGCTGAGGACCAGGATCTGGCGGACGTTGCTGGTCGGGCGGGCCAGCTGGAAGGCGATGGCCTGGTCGCGGGCCCGTTGGAAGCCGGAGATCAGCGCGCCCAGCCCGGTCGAGTCGATGAACGCGACGTCGGCCATGTCCACCACGATCTGCTGGGGCCGGCCGGCCACCGCCTCGCTCAGCGCCACCCGCACCTGTTCGACGGTGAGCACGTCTATCTCGCCACGCAGCGAAACGGTGGTGGTGCCACCGTCGGCATCCAGGCTCGTCACTTGTTCGATCACCGGGGGGCCTTCCGTCTCGCCGGGCGCGTGCCCGCTTTGCTGTTGCGGGGGTTCCACGTACGGTAATCGGCATCACCAACACGTGAGGAGCACGGTGTGCCGATCCGTGGCGGTCTGCCGCCGCGCAATCCCCGCTTCGTAGGCCGTGAGGAACTCCTGACCCGCGTGCGTGGCCTGCTCGGCAACGGTCCGGTGGTGTTGCTGCCCAGTCCTGACCATCAACTGGGTGGTACGGGACGTACCCAGTTGGCGGTCGAGTATGCCTACCGGCACGCCGACAGCTATGACCTGGTCTGGTGGATCCCGGCCGAGCAGAACGCCGGGATGCGCGCCGCGCTCGCCGGGCTGGCCCAGAAACTCGGGCTGCCCGAGGCGCGCGACCTCAACCGCACCCTGGGCGCGGTCCGCGACGCGCTGAGCCGGGGCGAGCCCTATCGGCACTGGCTGGTCGTCTTCGAGAACGCGAACCGGCCCGAGGACATCATGCCGTACCTGCCCTCCGGCGCCGGGCACGTTCTGGTGACCAGCCGCAACCCGCGCTGGACGGCCGAGGTGGCGCAGGCCCTGCCGGTGCCGGTGTTCGACCGGGCGGACGCGCTCGACCTGCTCGGCAGCCGGGCGCCGGAGCTCTCCACCGACGACGCCGACCGGCTGGCCGAGCGGCTGGGCGACGTGCCGATCGCGCTCGACCTGGCCGCCGCGGTTCGTTCCGCGACCGGCTGGCCGGTCAGTGAATATCTGGACCGGTTCGACAGGCACTCCGCCGAGCTCGCCTTCCCCACCCCGATCCGGGTCGCCTGGGGGCTGGCCGCCGGCGCGCTCGGCGAGGCCGCACCGGCCGATCGGGTGCTGCTCGAGCTGTGCACGTTCCTGGCCAGCGCCCCGATCTCCTGGCAGCTGCTCTGGGCGGCGCGCACCCTGCCGCTGGAGCCGGAGGTGGCCCGCACCGTCCGGGTGGAGCGCCGGCTGCGGACCGCGATGCGGCGGATCGCCCGGTTCGGTCTGGCCGGGCTGGACCCGTCCGGTGAGCGGCTCACCGTGCACCCGCTGATCCGCGGCATGTCCGGCCAGGAGCTCAGCTCGGAACGGCACGCGGAGCTGCTGCGGACCGTACGCGGGATGCTCGCCGCGGCGGACCCGGGCGACCCGGACAACCCGGCCGGCTGGTACCGGTACGCCGAGCTGGCCCCGCACCTGATCCACTCCGACCTGCTCGGTGGCGACGCCGAGGAGATCCGCCAGCTGGTGATCAACTGCATCCGGTTCCACTTCGCCCGCGGCGACTACGACTCCAGCCGTGAGCTGGCCGCCTCCGCGGTGGCCCGCTGGCGCGACGCGCTGGGCGAGTCCGCCGAGCAGACCCTGCTCGCCTCGTTCCACCTGGCCAACGCGCTGCGGGCGGTGGGCCGCGCGGCCGATGCCCGCAACCTCAACCTGCAGACCCTGCGCACCCAGCGGGAGGTGTTCGGCGCCGACGACGAGGCCACCCTGGCCACTGCGAACAGCGTCGGCGGAGACCTGCGGATGCAGGGCCACTTCGGCCAGGCCCGGCAGCTCGACGCGGACAACCTGGTGCGCTACCGCAGGCTCTTCGGCGAGAGTTTCCCGACCGCGCTGCGCTGTGCCAACAACCTGGGCATCGACCTGCGGCTGATCGGCGACTTCCGGGGTGCCCGGGCGCTGGACGAGCAGACCCTGCGGCACCGGCAGGCGATCTTCGTGGACGGCCACCCGGAGACCCTGGCGTCCCGGGCCGCGCTCGCCTACGACCTGTTCGGCCTGGGCGACTACGCCGGGGTCGGCGGGGTGCTGGCCGGGCACGCCGAGCAGGTCGCGCAGGACCATCCGTTCGCGCTCTGGGCCGGGCGGCTGACCGCGATGGCGGCGCACCGGCGCGGTGATCCGGCGGCCCGGGAGCTGGCCACCGCCAATCTGGCCGCCTGCCGGCAGCGGTTCGGTGACCTGAACGTCGACACGCTGGCCACCGCGGTGTCGCTGGCCAACTGCGCCCGGGCGGCCGGTGACCTGGACGACGCGCACGAGCTGCTGGAACGCGCGGTGATCCGGTTCCACGCGGTGCTCGGCGACGAGCACCCGTTCACCCTGGCCGCCTCCGCCGGGCTGGCCGGGGTGGTGCGCGCGTCCGGCCGGTTCGCCGAGGCCCGCACCATCGACGAGGAGGTGCTCGGTGGGCTGCGGCGCAGCGTCGGCGCCGACCACCCGTTCACTTTGAGCTGCGCGAACGGTCTGGCCGGCGACCTGTTCGCGGCCGGCGAGGCGCAGCCGGCCCGGGAGCTGGCCGCGGACACCCTGCGCCGGTCGCGGGTGGTCCGCGGCGCCGACCACCCGGACACGGTGGCCTGCGCGTGGAACCTGGCGCTCGCCGACGACGACGAGGCGGCCCAGCAGCAGGCGCTGGGCGCCCTGGCCAAGGCGTACGGCGACGGCCACCCGGTGTTCCGGGTGACCGCCGCCGGCCATCGTCTGGAGACCGATATCGATCTGCCGCCGCTCTAAAAGCCATCGCCTCAGAAGCCGCCGTTCTGAAGCCGCCGCTCGGGAAGCGGATCAGCCGGCCAGCGGGATCTCCTTGTCGGCCTGCTTGTCGAGCAGCTCGGTGACGCCCAGGGCGGGCATCGGCCGGGCGAAGTGGTAGCCCTGCGCCCGGCTGCACGCCAGGTCCCGCAGCCACTCGGCCTGCGCGGCGTCCTCGACACCCTCGGCCACCGGCGCGAGGTTGAAGGTCCGCGCGATGTGCAGCACCGCCTCGGCCACCGACGCCCCGCCGCTCTCCGGCATCGCCTGCACGAACGACCGGTCGATCTTGACGACGTCCACCGGCAGCGCGCTCAGGTGACTGAGCGAGGAGAAGCCGGTGCCGAAGTCGTCGAGGGCGATCCGCACGCCGAGCGACTTCAGGTCGGTGAGCACCCGCGCCGACTCGACCAGGTCGGTTAGCGCGACCGATTCGGTCAGCTCCAGCACCAGGTGCTCCGGCTCCAGGCCGGTGCGCTCCAGCACGCCGCGGACCTCGGCGACGAGGTTCGGGTTGCTGAGCTGTGACGCGGACAGGTTGACGTTCATCTCGAAGCCGGGGAACTGCCGCTGCCAGCGGACCGCCTGCAGGCAGGCCTCCTCCAGCACCCAGCCGCCGAGCCGGGGCAGCAGGCCGAGCGACTCGGCCATCTCCAGGAACGCGATCGGCGCGACCAGGCCGCGTTCCGGGTGCTGCCAGCGGACCAGCGCCTCGACGCCGACGGTCTGCTCGCCGTCCAGGTCGACGATCGGCTGGTAGTGCACCTCGAACTGGCCCTCGTCCAGGGCACGGATGATGTCGCCCTCGGCCTTGCGGCGCTGCTCCTCCAGGGCGAACAGCGCCGGGTCGAACCGCCGGGCCGCGCCGCCGCCGTCCAGCTTGGCGCGGTGCAGGGCCTGGTCGGCCTCGCGCAGCACCAGGTCGATCCCGTCGCCGCCGGGGGTGATCGCCACGCCGGCGCTGGCCCGGACGTGCATGGTGATGCCGTCCACCTCCAGCGGCCGGTGCAGTTCGAGCAGCACCCGTTCGGCCACCGCGACCGCGGCCTGCTCGTCCTCCAGGCCGGGCAGCAGCACCACGAACTCGTCGCCGTCGAGGCGGGCCACGGTGTCGTTGGCGCGGACGTTCGCGGCGAGCCGCTCGGCCGCGGCGCGCAGCAGGTTGTCGCCGACCTCGTGACCGTGCAGGTCGTTCAGCTCGCGGAAGCCGTCCAGGTCGACCACGATCACCGCGGTCATCGTCCGGCTCGCCTCGGCCAGCACGTGCTCGGCCCGCTCCAGGAACATCTTGCGGTTGCCGACCCCGGTCAGCGGGTCGCGGAAGGCCTGCCGGGCCAGCAGCGCGCGCTGCGCGGTCAGATCGTGGATGATCGCGACGTCGGTGCCGGCCCCGGACCAGCGGCGGACCAGCACGGCCACGGCCATCCCGAGGAGCAGCCAGATCGCGCCCGGCGCCAGTTCGCCCTGGACGTGCCGGATGCCGCTCACGGTCAGCGCCGCGGCGGTCGGCGCGAAGCGCACCAGCGGCCGATCCGGCGCCACCAGCAGCATGGCCAAGCCGAGGCAGAGGGCCGCGGCCAGTGGCACCAGCCGAGCCGTCAGCGTCGGGTCCGCAGCGTTCGCCGCGGGCCACACCAGCAGTACCAGCGAAGCCAAGACAACGACGTCGTCGACGACGCGCCGCATCCGGTCCAACAGTGCTCTGCGAGCCACGATCCACCTCCGGCCGCTCAGATCGGTCCGGTCGCGGCGGGGTTGAGTGATAGGACCCGGGTTTCGGTCCCGCAACCTGCCTCAAAGCAGCAGGTCAACCGACTTGCAACCGGACATCGACGATGCGCGTTCCGCTGCACGTGCACACGGCGTCCGCGGTCCGCTCAGGCCGAGAGCCAGGCCGCCAGGGCCGCGAGGTCCGCTTCGGGCACGGCCAGCGACGCGGCCCGGACCAGCTCCGGCCGGCGGCGCAGGGCGAGATGCGGCGAGACGAGGGCCAGGCCGCTCCAGACCGTCTCCCCATCAAGATCCAGACCTGTTTCGTACGATCGGAGCGCGCTCGTCCACCGCCCGTCCAGGCAGGCCAGCTCACCGTCCGGCGCGTCGGCCGGCCGGTCGCCGCGCAACACCGCCCGGATCAGGCGCAGCCGGGCGCTCGGCCGGGCCGCCGGCGCGGTCGCGGTCACCGTGGAGTCCACCGCGGGCGCCGGGTGCCCGGCCCGCCACGCCCCGGCCAGGGCGGTGACGTCGTCCGGGGCGACGGCCAGGTTCCGCAGTCGCCAGCGGGCCCGGTGATCGGCCCGGGCCAGGCCGGCGAGGCGCACCACCTCGGTGTCGACCGGCTCGGTCAGCCAGGGTTCGACCTCGTCCCGCAGCGCGGTCACCAGCCGGGCCCCGGCCGGGGTCAGCGCGCCGCCGGCGAGCAACTCCCCGGCGGTCTCGTACACGGCCACCCGCCAGCGGGCGAACTCGAACGCCGCCTCGGTCCCGCCGGCGCCCCGGGCGAGTTCGGCGCGCCAGAACCGGGTCACGGCCAGGAACGCGTAGACCCCGTGCAGAACGCCGTAGGCGGGTCGGGGGTCCTCGCGCCACGGCGAGTACCGCAGCCCCGCACCCGGCTCGACCAGCTCGAACAGGCCGTGCACCGCGTTCAGGACGCTGTGCTGGGTCTCGTGCAGCAGGGCCACCGCGAGCCCGGCACCGGTGACCGGCGCGGACATCGCGATCGCGCCGAACGCCTCCGCCGACGTCGCGCTCACCCCCTCGGCGAGCGGATCCGGCCGGGCCGGGACGATCACCCGCAGCACCTCGGTGAGCAGGCCGGCCGCCGCCGGGTGCCGGGTGACCAGGATCCGCCAGGCCGCGTCCAGGCCGGCCCGCCAGTGCGCGACCTCGCCGGGGGCGAGCGGGCCGGTCGGCGCCAGGCCGAGCAGGTGCCGGAACGGGGTGCTGTCGTCCAGGCGGACCGCCAGCGCGCGCCCGGCGTGCGTGACGGTGAGTGGGTGCCCGGCCGGTGCCGGGAGGTCACCGAGCGCGTTCGCCCAGCCGGGTGCACGCTCGGAGGACACGGTGGCCAGGACGCGGGCCGCCCACAGGCCGGTCATCGGGTCGGCAGCGCGCGTACCGAAGGCGGCCGCGGTCATCGTGCCGGACCGTACGTACCAAACAGGGTTGTCAGGAACCGCGCGCCGCAGCTGCAGCAAGAGGAGCAGATGGCGGCTCAGCTGCGCTCTGCGCAGCAGGCCGAGAGTGCCGGACGAGGGCCGGCCGGCGCCGAGGTCGGCGAGGTCGGCGTCGGCGATCCGGAACGGGCGCAACGGGAACCGGCCGGTCAGAGCGCCGAGTTGAAGCCGGCGATCTGCTCGCTCGGGCCGGCCAGGTCGTCGGCGAGGCGGCGCAAGCAGTGGGTCAGCGCGGAGTCGTCGCGGGCGACCAGCTCGGCGAGGGTGGAGTCGGAGACGTCGATCATCGCGGATCGCCACTCCGGCGTGGGTCCGTCGTCCGGCTGACTCGTCTCCACGGCACCCCCTCGATCGTGGTCGTCGATGCGTTGCCTGAAGGTTACGACGGTCGTCGGGTCGAGTGAGCGCCGGGAGTCGCTACGGTGGGTGCTCGCGAGAGTGGCGTGGCCGTGATCTCATGGGACGTCAACATCGCAAGTCGGTAACGGAGGGCTAAAACGTGCTGGGTGGAGATCTGGACGCCGGTGGGGCGGCGGATGCGGTCGAGGCGGCCGAGTTGGCCGAAGCCGAGGCTCCGGTGATGCCGGCGGCACCGCCGTTCCCGTCCTTCGCGGCCGTTCCCACGCTGTCGCACCAGGTGCCGGGCAACGGCTTCGAGAGTGGGAGGGACAGCCGTGCACGCTGAACCGGGCCCCCGGCCACGCCTGCCGCAGCGCGGGCCTGCGCCGCTGGTCGAGCAGATGGACAACGCCGAGCTGGCCCGGATGGTCGAGGCCGAGCACCCCTATCGCGGCCGGGCGCTCTTCGAGCTCAACGACCGGGTGGCGACCGACGACGACGCGGTCACCAAGGTGGCGATGCTGACCCGGCTCACCTCGCTGCGCCGGGCGCGGCTCTTCGACCGGGTGTCGCTGGCCTGGTCGGCGATCATCGCGCTGCTGGCCGCGGAGACGACAAACGCCCGGACCGAGGCGTATGCCGCCTTCCGGGCGCTGGATCCCGAGGAGCAGCGCGACATGCTGGACTATCTCGAGGTCACCGCGATCGAGGAGGCCCATCCGCGCATCGCGTGAATGGGCCTCGCGAATGGGACTAGATCTCCACCTTCACGTCTTTGCGGAAGGCCACGCGGTCGCGGACCGCTGACGCGTCCGGTTTCGGGTCCGGGTAGTACCAGGCGGCGTCCGCCGCCGTCTGTCCCTCGGCTCGCAGCGTGTAGTACGACGCCTTGCCCTTCCAGGGGCAGACGGTGTGCGTGTCGGAGGGGATGAGCACGTCCTCGCGCACCGAGGCTCGCGGGAAGTAGGTATTCCCCTCGAGCACCACGGTGTCTTCGCTCTCCGCGATCACTTCGTCGTTCCAGATGGCCTTCGGCATGTCCCGAACCTAGCGCGCCGTCGGGTTTGTGACTGATATGCGCGTTTTATTCACCTCTCGCGGGTGAAACGTGGTGCGATTGCCGCCGCCGGGTACAAAGATCTACAGTCTCATTCTGTTCAGCCCCTCGTTCGGTCCCTCGTTCAGCCCTTTTGTTCAGCCCTGACTCGATCCCCGAAGCCCCGACTCGATCTCTCCGTAGTCCTGACTCGATCTCCCCGTAGTCCTGACGTGATCGGAACGGCTCTGATGACCCGGCTTGACCAGCTGCGCGGCCCTGCCAACAAGGCCAAGCGCCACAACGCGCGGACGATCTCCGCCCTGACCGGCAATCCGGGCTGCGACCGGCGCGCCGTGCTGGACGCGGCCGGCATCGACAAGGTGAAACTCGCCGAGGTGATCGGCTTTCCGGGCCGCTTCGGCCAGTCCCGGTTCGCGCTGACCCGGGGCAACGCGTTCGAGGCGCGGCTGAAGGCCGACGACTGCGCGCTGCTGCGCTCGGTGCTCGGCGCCGGCGACGCCGAGCTCGGGTACCAGGACCTCGGCGCGGACTCCGACGACACGCTGGGGGACCGGCACGACCGTACGGTGAAACTGCTCGCCGAGGCGAAGGCGGCGCTCATCGACCACCCGCTGCTCACCCTCGAGGTGGCCGGGCAGACCGTCTACCTCGAGCCGGACCTGGTGGCCTACGCGCACCACGGCCGCCTGCAGGTCGTCGAGATCAAGTCGTTCGCGATCGTCGACGGGCAGGCGGAGAGCGCCAAGGTCTCCGCGGCCGCGACCCAGGCTGCCGTCTACGTGCTCGCGCTGCGCGACCTGCTCGGCCGGCTCGGCATGGACCCGCTGCTGGTCGACCACGAGGTGGTGCTGGTCTGCCCGGAGAACTTCGCGATGCGCCCGATGGCGGTCAAGCTGGACGTCCGCAAGCAGCTCTCCACCCTGCGCCGGCAGCTGTCCCGGCTGGCCTCGGTCGGCGAACTGATCGACGCGCTGCCGCCCGGGCTGACGTTCGACCTGGCCCGGCCGGCCGAGGAGCTGACCGCGTCACTCGGCGAGGTGACGCCGCGGTATGCCCCGGAGTGCCTCTCCACCTGCGAACTCTCGATGTTCTGCCGGGACGAGGCGACCGGGACGACCGGGTCGCTGGGCCGGCCGGTGCGGGAGGCGCTGGGCGGGATCGAGAGCGTGCACGAGGTGCTGGCCCTCGCCTCCGGATCGCAGGAACCGACCCCTGACCAGGCCGAATCCGCCGCGCTGCTGCGGACCGCGCTGCGGTTGCGGGAGGAAGCACTCGGGACGGCCGCCTCTCTCGGGACGGCCGTTTCTTGAGCACGCTCACCGCGCTCGCCCGGGCGCAGGCCGTTGCGTCCGGCCGGGCGCAGCCGATCGCCACCGTGCGCCACCTGCACGTGCACGACCACCCGATGGTGCTGGTCCCGCTCGCGATGGCCGGCGAGGCGAACGCGCCGCTGGCCGCGCTGGCCGGCACCGACCCGGCCAAACCGGAACTGCTCGTGGTCACCCAGCCCCGGGACCGCAACGAGCGGTTCGCCTTCGCCGACCGGCTGGCCCAGCTGCTCGTCGCGTACGTCGACGGGTTCGCCGACGCCACCGAGGACATCCCGATCGACCGGGGCAAGGACGTCCGCACCCGGTACGCCGACGCGCCACAGCTCTGGGTGCCGAACCCGGGCGGCATCGACTTCCTGCGCCTGTTCGGGCGGTCCACCCGGTTCCGGACCGTGGACGGCGAGCACCCGGTGCCGGCCGGTGTGCCGATGCTCGGCCGGTGGCTCACGTTCTTCGCCACCAGCGCCGAGGTGCCCGGCTCGGCGCTGCTGCTCAACGCGGTCCAGGCGCTCGGGCTGCACTGGGCGACCGGGCAGAGCGGGGCCGAGGATGCTCAGCTCGGCGTACTCCTGGCCTGGATCGAATCGGGCGCGGAAGCGGCCCGGGAGGTGGAGAACGGTCCGGTTGCCGGGCCGGACACCGATCCGGACTTCGACAACCGGGTGCTGGCGCCGCTGATCGAGCGCAACGCGCCGGAACTGCCCGAGGTGCTGCGCGAGCTGATGCTGCCCACCTGGGACCGGATGTGGCGGACCATGACCCTGCTGCGCCGGCTGCCGGTCGGGGAGCGGGTGGCGACGCGGTGGGACTCGGACAAGGACGTCTACACGGCGTTCGCCCAGCACGTGGCGGAGGGCGGCGCGCCCCAGCCCCGGCGGGACGGCGCGGTCGCCGCGGCCGCGCGGCTGCAGCGGCTGGAGAGCGCGGCCTCCCGGTATGCGGTGCAGCGGGCCTTCGACGACCCGCTGGTGCTGGCCGAGTACCGGCTGGCCGGTGCGGCGTTCGCCGGGACGGTGACGCTCGCGGCGCCGGACCGGATCGACGACAGCGGCAAACGGCCGGTGCTGCGGCCCCGGATCATGGTGCGGACCGCGGAGGTGGTCCGGGTGGAGCCGGGTACGTCGCTGACCTCACCGTCGCGGCCCGGTCAGAAGGCGCGTGTGGTGTCGGTCGCGCCGGCCGGGGTGGCGGGGGAGTCCGACGTGCTGCTGGAGCTGTCCGGAGGGATGGGGCGCAAGCTGGTCGCCGAGCCGGGAAGTGTGCCCGCGGTGGGCGAGCGGCTGATGCTGACCACGCTGAGCGAGGAGTTCCGGCGGAGCGGCGCGCTGCCGGACCCGGCGGAGACGCCGTGGACGCATGGCGGACCACCGGTGCTCGCCGAGCCACCCCTCTGATCGGCCGCTGTCTCCCCGGCCGCTGTCTCCCCGGCCGTGATCTCCCCGGTCCTATCTCCCCGGCGGCCTTGATCTTGCTGGCGGCCTTGATTCACTGCGGTCCTGCCTGTTGCCTTGATCGACTGCGGGCTCGCGCGGCGCCTCAGCCGGGACCTACCTCGCCGGTCAGACGGACCAGCAGCAGGGCGATGTCGTCGCTGCGGCGCGGGGCAACCTCCAGCAACCGGGCGCACAGCTCGTCACCCGGATAGACCGCGCTGGTCCGGAGCACCTCGGCGAGCCGGGCCACCCCGTCGTCCAGCAGCTGCTCCCGGTCCTCGACCAGGCCGTCGGTGTAGAGCAACAGCGTGGAACCGGGCGGCACGTACCGGACCGTGGACGTGCGCGCCTGGTGCGGCGGCAGCCCGAGCAGCGGCTCCGGCGGGATCCACCAGACCTGCACCCGGCCGTCCGGCAGGAGCAGCAGCGGCGGCGGGTGGCCGGCGTTGGCGAAACTGATCGAATACCCCGACCAGGACTGCCGGACCCGGGCCAGCACCGCGGTCGCCGAGGCCGGCACCCGCAGTCCGCACAGCGCCTGGTCCAGCTGGGTGAGCAGGACGCCGGGCTCGTCGTCCCGCCCGTACGCGTTCCCCCGCACCAGGTTCCGCAACTGCCCCATGGTCGCGGCGGCCTCGATGTCGTGCCCGGACACGTCGCCGACCGCGACCATCACGCTGCCGTCCGGCTGGGCGAACGCGTCGTACCAGTCACCACCGACCGCGGCCCCGTCCTGCGCCGGCAGATAGCGGGCGTGCAGCTCCACCCCGGGCAGCTGCGGCAGCTCGGTGAGCAGGCTGCGCTGCAGCACCTCGGCGACGTGCCGCTGCTCCCGGTAGAGCCGGCTGTTCTCCACCGCCAGCCCGGCCCGGCGGCCGATCTCCGCGGCGATGCGTTCGTCGGCGGCGCTGAACGGCGCCCGGTCCGGCCCGTTGACCAGCAGCACCGCGCCCAGCACCAGCCGATGCACCGGCGAGATGATCGGCGCGACCATCAACGAGCCGAGCCCGGCCGCCATCGCGAGCTCCGCGATCTCGGCGTCGGTGAGCTGGTCGCGCAGCTTCGCCGAGCCGTCGACCCGGCGCACCGGATAACCGCCGTCCCGCCGGGTCGCCCGCATGATCGCCTCAAGGTCGGTACGTGAGCGAGCCGCCAGAGTCGCCAGCCGGGCCATGTCGGCCGCCCGCCCGGGATCCCGGTGCGCCGCGCTGACCTGCGGCGCGCCCTTCGGCTCGTCGGCGTACGTCACCACGCACCAGTCGGCCAGCTGCGCCGTGACGATCCGCCCGAGCCGGCGCATCGCCTCGTCCAGGTCCATCGTCGCGGCCAGCGACTCGGTCAGGTCGGTGAGCAGTGCCAGCTGGTGGTGGGCGGACTCGGCGGCCCGGCGGCTCTCCTCGGCCGTGGCCCGGGCGATCCGCAGGCACACCTCCGACGAGCAGACCTCGGCCAGCTCGGTGAGCAGCGTGATCTCGCTCGGTGTCCACTCCCGGGGCTCGTGGTCCACGGCGCCCAGCGCGCCCACCACCAGCCCGTCCGGGTCGGTGATCGGCACTCCGGCGTACGAGATCGCGCTGAGCTGCTCGATCGACGGGTTGCCGCGGGTCCGCGGGTCCATCCGGACATCCGGAATGATCAGCATCTCGCCGGCCACCACCACGTGCCGGCTGAACGAGTGGGTCAGCGGCATGGTGCGCTCGCTGGCGATCGGCTCGGGCATGCCGACCTGGCCGACCAGGAACTGATGCTCGGCGTCCACCAGGCAGACCACCCCGAGCGGGGCGTCCACCAGCATGCGGACCAGCATCGCCACCCGGTCGAACGCCTCGTCCGGCCCGGCGCCGCCCAGCCGCCGCACCGAACGCAGGCGCACCGGATCAGCGAGCACACTCTGCTCGGCGTCGCCGATGACGTCCCACTGCAGCACCATCGCCCCCCGGCCGGTCGCCTGTCAGGCTACCGGCGCGCGGCCCATCAGAACCCGCACGTCAGCGACCCGATCATCCGTTTCCGCTAGCCCGATCGGTCACCCTTTCCCCCTCATCCGTGCCATTCCCGCAGCTCAGCCCCCTCCCGCACCCCCACCCTCACCG